>JAWKTM010000019.1:0-110285 GCA_041399085.1 Pirellulaceae bacterium | reverse complement strand
CCGAATCACCGATTTCACCTACGACGACCTCAATCGGCGGACCGACGAACGTTGGCTCGATGCGGTTGGAGCCACGCTGCGCTCGATCAACTTCGTCTACGATCCCGCCGGACAAATGCTGAGTGTCAGCGACCCCGACGCGACCTATGCATTCACGTATGATAGCGCGGGTCGCACCACGCGCGTCACAAACGCGGGCACGCCGGACGTGCCCGTCGTGCAACGCGATTTTGCCTACGACGCCGCATATAACCCGCTGACTTCCACGGAATCGATCGGCGGTGTGGCTCAAGCGAACACGAGCTATGCTTACGATCCGCTTCACCGGTTAACCAGCATTTCGCAAACCGGCGCGGGAACCACCGATAAGCGAATCGACTTCGCCTACGACGCCGCGAATCGAATGACCAGCCTCGCGCGTTTCGCCGATCTGACGGCCGTGCAAGAAGTCGCGACCAGCCACTACACATTCGACGACGCCAATCGGTTGACCGCACTCGAACATCAGAACGGAACCGATCCGCTGGCCGCCTACGCTTGGACACTGGACGCCGTCAATCGGATCACCGCGGCCGTAACACCGGACGGAAACAGTGCGTTCACCTACGACGCTCGAAATCAACTGGTGTCGGCGGACCACGATTCTCAAGACGACGAGTCTTATAGCTACGACGAGAATGGGAATCGCATCTCGGGCGGATTTAAAGTCGGCGAGGATAATCGACTCACGTCCGATGGGACTTTCACCTATGAATACGACGCCGAGGGGAACCGCGTGCGGCGATCGGAGACGGCTACGGGCGATGTGACGGAATATACGTGGGACCATCGTAATCGGCTGACGGCTGTTGTCACTCGCAACTCGGGCGGGGTCGTCCTGCAACACGTCGAATACACCTATGATCCGTTTAACAATCGCATCGCAAAGCAAGTGGATGTCGACGGCGATGGCCCGGCCGAATCGGAGGGCGAACACTACGTGTACAACGGTTCTCGTATCGCGCTGGTTTTCGACAACACGGGGAATCTACAGCATCGCTATCTTCATGGTCCCGCAATCGATCAGATATTGGCCGACGAAGATGCGATGGGGAATGTACTTTGGCCATTAACCGACCAAGTGGGAAGCGTGCGCGACTTGGTGGATTCCACGGGAACGGTTGTGAATCACTTGGTTTATGACAGCTTCGGTCAGCTTACGAGCGAAACGAACGCGGCGGTCGATCATTTATTTGGCTTTACGGGCCGCGAATATGATGAAGAGACGGGCATGAATTATTATCGCGCCCGCTACTACGATCCGACTGTTGGTCGCTTTCTTTCGACAGACCCGTCCGGATTCCACGGAGGCGATTCCAACTTGTACCGCTACGTTGGAAATAATCCCCTGACGTTTACCGATCCCATGGGACTCCAACAGCAACCGGTCACGATCAGCAATCCCGTGGGCGTTCCCGGACATATCGTTTGCGATTAGCGATCCAGGAACAGGGGACGTTTCCGCGACGGGAACCGTTCAAGGCCAGATTGTGACGGGGAGAGGGGGCGAGGGAAATTCGGCCACTGCCCAGACGGGAAAGGGTCCGGGCGGCGACCCAACTGGCGAACGACCATCGCCGCCTGCGAATACGAACGACCCCAGCAATTCACCAAAACCACCAACCCAACCAGCATCGCAATCAACAACGTTCACAAGAATCAAAAGGACAAGAAAGAAGAGAAGGAGAAAGACAACGCCAAATGCAAATCGGGTAGCCCGAGTCCGAAGCCGAGTCCTGCGCCGTCTCCCACACCGACTCCGAAACCAACTCCGACGCCCGATCCCGGTTCCAATGTCGGGGGCGGAGGAGGCCGTGGCGGTGACATCATCGGACAGATGCTTCAGGGAGCCAATGATTTGCTCGACCCGGCTGACAAACTGTTACAAGCCACCGAAGGCGTTACGAAAGCGTTTGCCAAAGGATCTTCAGAAAAAGAAGGTGTTTGATCTGGCCAATACGGCCAAAGCTCTCACGGGATCGGTTGCCGGCACTGCCGTGCTATTAGTATCCGACGACACGGAACTCGCTTTTGAAAATCATGAAGGAATCCGGCGCGTCGGACTTGTCATTGGCAATCGGCGCCGCCATTAACGATCCCGGCAAGGCGTTACAGAAGATGTATCAGTCGGTGGAGAATGATATTAAAGCCGCGGATCAAGCCGCCAAGAGCGGCGACTATCGACGCAGCGGAGAACGATCGGCAAATTGGCGTTCAACGCCTACGATGCGTTATCCAACGTGACGACGCCGGTCCGTGCCAAGAATGCCTTGGACGCAAGCTTTCCAAAGGTGCGTCGAAGCAATCGCGTCCCCACTTCCGTCAGGAGCAGAACGGGACAGGTTCGCAGCCGTCGAGCTCGGGTCGTCCCGCCCCAACCGGTCCCACGTCTCACACCATTCTGCCGACACACTTTCCCTGCCGTGCCCAGCTTGCGGCAATTGTGGGCCGATCCTCATGTGCGGTCCGAGCTGCGACGGCGCATGGCAGGACTCGCGGGCCAATGCACCTTTCACAATTCTAAAACGCGAGGAAGGTGGATATATCTACTACAATCAACACACCGGCCACGTGGAGATGGATCGCGCGCCTTCGGGAACCTACAACTCGATACATAAACATCCACCACAGCTTGATGGTGGCCGCCGCATTCTGCTGGCCGATTATCATGTGCATCCCAATCAAAGATTTGATCGGTCGCCCTCGGGGCATCCATTCGACCCGTACTTTAGCCCGGCGGACACCAAGTTCAATATTTCAATTAATCGATATGCCATGCAACAAGGCAACCCAGTGGACGTGCAAGCGATCATCCTAACGCATGAAGGCGTCTACTGGCGGGCTCCCGTTTCCGATTTCCGCAATGTGACTCCCACGGCATACATTACCGATCCGTTCCAAGGCTTGGGAAGCGGACTGTTAGGAGACCTTTAGACCCGATGGGTGGCTCGATAGAGATATCCGCGCTGGTTGGCTGTGAATCCGAAGCGGCGTAGATGTGGGGCGAGTTCGGATTCGTGACAAGCGCGACCGTCGATCTGTGTTAGGTAGACGGAGCGGCCCGTGGCGGCTTGTTGTGTGAGCGCCACGATGAGCGACTCGATATCTTCATCGCGCTCGGGCGTGGTGTCGGCCAGAAACGTGGTTAAATTTTGGCCGCTGCGGTTGAGGAAACCGAGCAACCGGCCCGATTCCAGAATCACGCGGGCTCCGGCGGCGCGTTGTGGCGGGTTGGACGTCGATTCTCGTTCTGGCCAAGCGATCGACGCTCCGTAAGGATTCGCGGGGTCGGTGGCGGCTAGTACGAACGTCGTCGGTTCCTCGTCACTGGCGCCGCCGCGGCCTCGGCCTTCGCGCAGACGGTCTTCCGCGCCGGGCAAGGCAAACTGCGCGGCGCCCAACCCGGCGACGAAGTAGCCGCGCCGGACGCGTCCCGACTCTTCCATCGCCTTGAACACGGGATACAAGCCGGCGAATCCGCCTTCGATGTTTTCGCTGGCCACGGTTTCGCGGGTGACGATGCCGTAACGCTGCAACAACTGCGTCGCAAGTGTCGTTTGACGCTCAGTCGGCGACGCCAGCGACTGGCCGGGTCGCAACAGTGGCGACCATCGGCCCTCGCTTCCCGGCAGCTTGGCTTCGCGCCGCGACCGGAATCGGCGGCTGACTCGCGAACGTCGCGAACCATCCCGCTGGCCGCGGCTGCCGCCCGTCGATCCAGCGCCCAAGGATCGCAGCGGCGCGAGCGTGTCGTTCGTCACCCAACCGGCCCAAACCAGCCGCCACAGGGCGTCGAGCAACTCGTTGCGAAAGCCGCCGACCACGCGGGCCACGTCATCGAAAAACATCGCTCCGCGCGCTTCGAGCAACTCGCGAATTTGATCGGCCAGCGGATCGTCGTCCAGGTTCTGCGCCGCGGGCGCCAGCTTCGGCATGTGGTCGGACAAATACAACGCGATTCGGCCGTCGCCCGTGCCGAGGCTGTCGATGCCGCGCCACACGACTTCGCCGGCCGCGCACAGTTCATCCAAATCGGTCGGTCGATAGCCCTCGACGCGAGCGGGCAAGATATCGCGTTCCAGGCTGGAAGCGGGTAGCGGCATCGCCTGCAATTGCTCGATCACATCCAACAGCCCGTCGAGTCCGCGACGCGGCCTCGCCACCTGTTGCCAGCGGGGCAAGAATCGGCCCAGCGCGTCGGGCGAAACCGATTCGACTTGCTTGCGAAGTCGCGCTAACGAACGCCGCTTGAGCGTTCGCAGCACTTCGGCCGAACACCATTCGACGCCACGTCCGCCCGGCAAGAATTGCCCCGATACAACGCGTCCGCGTGACGCCAGTTGTTCCAGCGCCGATCGTACCGGCGCGACGCCCAATCCCAAACGCGCGGCCACGTCCTCGGCGTGAAACGGCACATGCGTGCGAGCGTATCGAGAAACGAGATCGCCCAGTGGATCGTCGACGCTTTCCAAGAACGCATGCGGCAAACCCATCGGCGGCACGATGCCCAGGGCGTCTCGCAATCGCGAAGCATCCTCGGCGGCGACATAGCGCGGCTCGCCGGCCATTCGCACGAGAATCGCGCGTCGCCCGTTCACGAGCGACGCCAGCCACGCGTCCAGTTCGCCGCTGGCGGCCGCATCCGGCGCGCAGCGGGAGGCCAGTTCCTCGCGACTCAAATCTCCGAGATGTCTTAACGCCACGTGCAGATCGTCCACGTCGCGCATCCAGAACCGCTCGTCCAAACGTTGCAGCTCGCGAGCCACCTCGTCGACCGCCTCGGCGTCCAGCAGCTCGCGTAGCTCGGAATCGCCCAGCAGCTCGCGCAGTTGCGCATGATCCAAAGACAACGCCGCCGCGCGTCGTTCGGCCAACGGCGCGTCGCCCTCGTACAAAAAATTCGCCGTGTAGTTGAACATCAACGAACCGGCGAATGGCGACGGCGTCTTCGACTCGACCGCGTGGACTCGCAGCTTGTGTTGTTCGACGTCGCGCAAGATCGACTTCAGCCCCTTCAAGTCGAACACGTCGCGCAGGCATTCGCGATACGATTCCAACATGATTGGAAAGCTGTCGTATTCCGCGGCGACGGCCAACAGATCGGCCGCGCGGCGGCGTTGCATCCACAACGGCGTGCGACGATCGGGGCGGCGGCGCGGCAGCAACAACGCGCGGGCGGCGTTCTCGCGAAACCGGGCGGCGAACAGCGATGTCGAGCCGAGTTCACGGACCACGCGATCCTCGATTTCGTCGGCGGCCGGAAAGAACATCTCGGCCGGAGGTGGCTGATCCGATTCAGGCAAACGGAACACCATGCCGTCGTCGGTCCACATCATGTCGACTTCGGTCGGATAGGCTTCGCGCAACCGAGCCGCCACGGCCATCGCCCACGGTGCGTGAACCCGAGCGCCGAACGGTGTCATCACCGCGATTCGCCAATCACCGACTTCGTCCAGAAAGCTCTCGACGACTACGGTGTCGTCGGTCGGCGTTTCACCGACGGCTTCCAATTGGTCGTGGACGTAGTTCAGCAAATTCACGGCGGCAAGCCGGTCCAAACCGTGTTGCGTCGTCAAACGGTGCGAGGCGTCGTCTCGCGGCAGGCGGCGCAGCGTCCGAGTCAGCTCGCCAATCGCGCGTCCGAATTCGACCGGCCGCCCAGGTCCGTCGCCTCGCCAGAAAGGCATCCGTCCCGGCTCGCCCGGCGCGGGCACGACCAACACCCGATCCGTGGTGATATCGACCACTCGCCAAGACGAGGCACCCAACAGGAAGATCTCGCCCACATGCGTCTCGAACACCATCTCCTCGTCCAACTCGCCGACTCGGTTACCCGGCCCTTCGCCGTCGGCCAGAAACACGCCGTACAAACCACGATCGGGAATCGTTCCAGCGTTCAGCACCGCGATTCGCTGCGACCCCTTCAGCGGCGCGACTTCGCCCGCGATTCGATCCCAGTTCACGCGCGGGCGCAGTTCGGCGAAATCATCGGACGGATAACGCCCGGCCAGCATGTCGAGCACACTTTCGAATGCCGAATAGGGCAGTTCGTGGTACGGCGCAGCGCTGCGAGCCGTCGCGAACAGCTCGGCGACCGAGACGCGACCGAGGGCAACGATCGCCACGATTTGCTGAGCTAATACGTCCAGCGGATTGCGCGGTAAAACGTCTCCTCGACTTCGCCGTCGATCATCCGCCGGCTGGCCGCGCGCAGGCCAGCAGATCGCCGCGATACTTGGGAAACACAATGCCGGATGAAACCGCGCCGACTTGATGCCCCGCGCGGCCGATGCGTTGCAGACCGGATGCGATCGACGGCGGAGCTTCGATCTGCACGACCAGATCGACCGCTCCCATGTCGATGCCCAATTCCATCGACGAAGTGGCCACGATCGCGGGCAACTGGCCGAGCTTCAAGCGGTCTTCGATCACCAGCCGCGTATCCTTGGCGATCGAACCGTGATGGGCCAGAGCCAACTCCTCTTCCGCGAGTTCGTTGATCGCGGCGGCCAATCGTTCGGCCAATCGGCGGCTGTTCACAAAAATCATCGTGCTGCGATGACCGCGAATCAGCTCGACCAGCCGCGGATGAATCGCGGGCCAAATCGAAGCAGGTTGCGGAGCGCCGGCCGCGCTGCCGGTCACGACCGGCTGAGCCAGTTGCGTCATGTCCTCGACGGGGACTTCGATCGTCACGGCGATTTGTTTTGACCGGCCCGCTTCGACGATTTCCACCGGTCGCGGCTGAACCGGTCGTTCGGGATTGGCGTCGGCTTCGGCGCCGCCCAATAGCCGAGCGACTTCGTCCAGCGGTCGTTGCGTGGCGGAGAGGCCGATGCGCTGAATCGGCCGGCGTTGCGGATCGTCCTCGCGCCGCAATCGCTCCAATCGTTCCAGCGACAGGAACAGATGCGTGCCTCGCTTGGTCGCCACCAAGGAATGGATCTCGTCGACGATCACGGTATCGACGTCGCGCAGAATGTCGCGCGATCGCGAGGTCAGAATCAAGTACAGGGATTCGGGCGTGGTGATCAGGATTTCGGGCGGCTGGCGGTTTAATCGCGTGCGTTCGGCCGCCGGTGTGTCGCCCGAGCGAACGCCGACTTGCGGCTCGTGGAACGGGACACCTTCGCGCTGTGCGACCGCGCGAACTCCGGCCAGCGGCGCTCGCAAGTTTCGTTCGACATCGACGCCCAATGCCTTTAGCGGCGAGATATACAGCACGCGAACGCCGGGCGTATTTTCGGACAACGTCGGCTCGGGCAGGCCGAACATGATGCGGTCGATCGCCACGAGAAAGGCGGCCAGTGTTTTGCCGGAGCCGGTTGGCGCCAGCAGCAGCGTGCTACGGCCAGCGGCGATGGCAGGCCACGCCAGCGTTTGCGCGCGAGTGGGCTCGGGAAACGCTTCCGTGAACCACTGGCGCGTGATCGGGTGAAACCCGTCCAGCGCCGCGGAGGCCTCCATCGTCGTGCTGCTCATCCGTTTTCCGTTACTCGTGAAAATCCACCAACGACCGCGGCTTGAACGCCACTCGCAACGCATTCAGCACGGCGAACACATCGATGATCTCTTGCACCACCGCGCCGCCAACCGGCGGCAGATGACCGGCCGCCGCGACAAACATGGCGATCAAGCTGAGCGCCATTCCGCCAACGGCACTTTCCAGCGCGATACGGCGCATCCGTTGGCTGATGTGCATGAACTCGTCCACGCGGCGCAGCGACGTATCCATTATGACAACGCCCGCCGCTTCGGTCGTGACATCGCTGTTTTGTCCGAACGCGATTCCGACCGTGGCGGCCATCAGCGACGGCGCGTCGTTAATCCCGTCGCCGACAAACACGACCGGCGAACGCTCCGTCTCGCGTCGCACCAGCTCCAACTTTTCTTCCGGCGATTGGCTGGCGAACACTTCGCGGATTCCGACTTGTTCCGCGAGATACCGCACCTCCGACTCACGATCGCCGGACACCAACATGACGCGTTCAAAGCCGTGCTTCGGTCCGAGATGATCGACGAACGAAGCGCCTTCGCGCCGCGGCGCGTCGCGAAACTTTAGCGTCGCGGCGTATCGCTCGTCGATGGCGATCACACACTCCAAACCGCCAGATTGCGGCGGCAGATAACCGGCCTCGGCGGGCAGCACGCGCGTCAGAGCCTGGCGGCTGGTCAACCACACGCCGTGCCCCGCCACGGTCGCTCGCAGTCCTTCGCCCGGCCGTTCGGAAATCTCGCTCACTTCGCGCGTCACGGCTTTGTGTTGTCGAGCGGCTTCGACGATGGCCGTCGCCAGCGGATGCTTGGAATAGCGTTCGGCGGCGGCCGCCAAACCCAGCACTTCTTCGAACGACCAGTCGGCCGTCGTATGCTGGTCGACCAACGCCGGCTTGCCGTAGGTGAGCGTCCCGGTTTTGTCGAAGATCGCCGTCCGGCAACTGCCGACACGTTCGAGCGCCACGGGATCCTTGACGATGATTCCGCGTTTGGCCGCCAGCGAAATCGAACCGATGATCGCGACCGGAATGGCGATCAACAGCGGGCAAGGCGTGGCGACCACCATCACAGCCAAGAACCGCACCGGCTGGCCGCTTGCAATCCAGGCGGCCACTCCGATCGCCACGGCCACGGGCGTGTAGATCGCGCCCAGTTGATCGCCCAACCGGCGCAGTCGCGGACGTTGCTGCTGCGATTGCCGCATCACTTGCATGATCTTGGCGTACCGGGAATCGATGGCCAGCCGATCGGCGCGAATCGTGAGGGCCGATTCGCCGTTGACGGCTCCGGACAGCACCGTAGCGCCCGGCGCCTTGGACATCAGATAGGGTTCGCCCGTCAAATACGATTCGTCCATTACGCTGTGTCCGGCCAGCACCGTGCCGTCGACCGGACAGGTCTCGTGAGGCAACACGAGCAGGACGTCGCCGATTGCCACTTGGTCCAGCGGAATGTCGTCGAACCGCGCGCCGGCTTGGCGATGAGCGACCGACGGCAGTCGTTTGGCCAACGCATGCAGCACGCTCGACGCGCTCCGCACCGCATAGTTCTCCAACGCTTCGCCGCCCGACAGCATCAAAATCACCAGCGTGCCGGCCAAGTACTCTTGCAACAGCAGCGCCGTGACGATTGAAATACCGGCCAGCAGATCCGAGCCGAACTCGCGGCGGAACAGCTTCATCAACAGCTCGAACACCAGCGGCACGCCGCCGAACGCATACGCGGCGAACAGGGGCCAGTTGGCATAGGCGGCGGCGGGCGACCAGGCGGCGTTCCACATTCCGCCGAACCGCAACAACAAGTGAACCACAATGGCCACGATGGCGAACACGGCGATCGCCGTTTCGCGGCGACGAGCCAGCGACGACGCGACATCCGTGACGGTGGGCGATGGCGTGGATGGAGTTGGATTCATGTCAGGTTTTCAAGCAGCTCGGGACACACTGGCCTGGACTGCTGGGCAGCTTACCATTTGGGCAGCGATTCAAAACATCCCACCGAGAGGCATCATGAATCTACAACAGTTGTTGGGCGATCAACCAGCGTCCAAGTTCGTCGAGGAGCATTACCAGCGTTTGCCGTTTTCAATGACCGGAACGGCACGGCCGTGCTGTGAATTGGGCACTTGGGAGTCGCTCGGAGCGATTTTGGCGGGCGATAATCCCGATGTGATGGTCGTGCGGCGCGGTCAACAATACGACGGCCCGGATCCCGCCGATTCGGATTCCGCGAGGCGACTGGCCGACGACGGCTTCACGATTCTGATTCGCCACGCCGAACGCCACGACGCTCGGATCGCCGAGCTAGCTCGCTCGTTCCAACGTTCTTTGGGCGGCGAAGTCAACGTTCACATGTACGCGACGCCGGCCGAGCAATTCGGCTTCGGCTGGCATTACGACGCGGAAGAAGTTTTCATCGTGCAGACGACGGGCGTCAAGGAATACTCGCTGCGTAAGAACACGGTCAATCCGTGGCCGCTCGAAGAGACGTTGCCCGCCGACATGCGTTACGAACGCGAGATCATGCCGTTGATGCGGTGCCGTTTGTCGGCGGGTGATTGGCTATACATTCCCAGCGGATATTGGCACATGGCGGCGGCCGAAGAGTCCGCCATTTCGTTGGCGATCGGCGTGATGCCGCGAACCGGGGTGGATGTGTTCGATTCGCTGCGACCGCACGTTTTGGACTCGCTGCTATGGCGACAGCGACTGCCAACGGCTGGCGAGGCTTCGCCGCTGAACGATGCCGAGTTGATCGCCCACTATCGGCAATTGGCCGAACAGTGGGCCGATGACTTGCGGCGATCGCTGACCAGCGATCGTGCCATCAAGCAATGGATTGCCGAACAACGAATCAACGAAATTCGCGAGCCCACTTCTTCAGATACTCCTGAGTGACCGCGGTGCCGTAGTTTTCAAGCTTGCCCGCGTCGACAATCCGCCGAGCGATTTCGCCGATCTGTTGCCGAGCGGCCGCGTTCGTCTTGGCCAGGCTCTCGACCCGCTCGGCCGCTTCGCGAATCTCCTTCTCCGGCGCGTCCTTGCGGATCAGCGGGCCGAGCGTTTCGCGGGGATTGAAAGCTTCGGGGTTTTCGCGACGCATCGCCGGACGGTCGCCAGTCAGTCGCTCGAGGTTCGGCAATTCGCCCCCAGCGGCTTCGACGATTGCTTTGGCGATCTTTGGCAAGTCCGCCTGGACGCTCGGCTGGACCAAAGCGAAATTCGCGGTGACTGTGTTCTCCTTGGCGACCAACACCGTCAGAGCCACGTGCCGATTCAGTCCGTAAGCGCCGGGGCCTTCCTGCCCATCGGCGGAAACCGCGACCGCGACGCCCGACGGAATGTGTTGCTTGACCACATTCAGCCACTTTTCCGTCGCCGTGCGATCCGCCGTCAGATACACCACCGCGCCGTTCAAGTCGTCACGCGAGCCGACGTAACGCATCAACTGATTCGTCAGCGCGAAGGCGGGTCGCGTTCGTTCGTGAAAGAACACGATCACCATCGGCCGCTCCGCCGCTTCGCCGACGATCGTCAACTCCTTGCCGGCCTGCTCGCCGTACACACCAATCGCTTTCAGCGGCGGCAGCTTCTCGTCCACTTGCGGCCCCGAGAACACCGGTTCGTTCGCGTCGTCCGCACGAACCGACCGGCCGTAGCCGTTCCAGGCCGATAAGAAACCGCAAACGCCCAACAACCAAACGACACGGATGCAATGCGCATGGACGAGTGACATAACGGGTTCCTTGCTGAGTGCGATTGTCGAACGGTTCGAAGCGGAGTTGTCTGCCGATGTCGATTCACGAATTGGCCATTCGGTCTGTTCGAGCGACCCGCGATCAATACTCACGCTGCTCGAACGCCGCGATCACGTCGCGCAGCTCTTGTGGAATTGGCGTCGAATGATTTTTGCCGTAGTCGAACGCCACGACCACGCAACTGCCGTCGGCGGCAATTTGCTGTTCGGTTTCACTATAGACGGCGTGCTCCATCGTGGCGCTCTTCGTGCCCATGCGAGCGACGCGGGCGCCAATCCAGACGTGATCGGGATACGTCACTTGGCGGCGATAATGCACGGTGGCCGAAGCCAGAATCGGCCCGACTTGCCGCCGTTCCATCAACGGATCCATGCCCGACTGCTCGAAGTACGCGATTCGCGCCGTCTCGAACCAACGCAGGTACACAGTGTTGTTTACATGGCCGAAAGCGTCTTGGTCGCCCCACTGGACCGGCAAACGCACGGCCACGGGATAATCCGCCACGGCTTCGGGACGCGAATGCGAACTCGAATGAATGGGCATGGGTGCTCTTCGAAAGCGTGAATGATCGTGCGGGAAAGTCGGCGGCGGAACGCCAGGGCCGTCATGCGAGTGTAATGTCGCCGCTGGACGATAACAGCCCGCGCAGGACCGGCCACCAATCGTCAAGGTGTCCGTCGCCAGCTAACTCCGCCAACAGTTTACTCCGTCGGCTTGCTCGCGGCCGAAGGAATGACCGAAGCCTGTTTAGCGGGACGGTAAACCGGGACGTCGGCAGACGCGGAGTGCCCCGAATCGGTTGCTCCCGAGTAGACGGGGACGCCGCCGTTTCCAGCCGCGTCCGAATCGTCGACGCGGCCGGAAACCACGGAGAAGATCACGGCCGCTAACACCAAGCAACCGCCAATTCCCGAGATCGTCATCAGACGAACAGCCCGCGCGCTGAAGCGGCGGCGCGGCGGTGGTGTCGGCAGAGCCAACCGAGGTTGAGGTCGCGGATGATTGGTCGCTTCATCGAGCGCTTGCTCCAACATCGCTTCGTGCGTCGTTCGCAAGTCCCGGAGCAGGTCGCCGTAGTTCGCGTACCGATGCGTTGGTTGGAATGCCAACATGCGAGCCAGCAGTGGTTGTACCGTGGGAGGCAGCGACGCGAGCGGACTTTGCGGATTCGCCGCGTTCCAGATCGCGCCGTTCCACGGTCGTCCCGTCATCATGAAAAAGAGCGCGGCCCCCAAGGCGTAAGTGTCGGTCCGATGATCGTCCAGCGGGTTCGGCATGCGCTGCTCGGGCGCTTGGCAACTGATCGCCAACTCCGACAGCGGGGGGCGTTCCAATGTGATCGTCGGCAGATATCGACGCAGCACCGCGTAATCCAGACCGTACAGCTTCAACACGCCGGTATCGGTCAGCACGATCATCTCCGGCGTCAGGCGTCCATGATGCAAATGCCCATCCGCGGCATGTTT
This sequence comes from Pirellulaceae bacterium, assembly GCA_041399085.1. Taxonomy (GTDB): domain Bacteria; phylum Planctomycetota; class Planctomycetia; order Pirellulales; family Pirellulaceae; genus JAWKTM01. Next base: position 97,526 of record JAWKTM010000019.1, on the reverse strand, counting down.
CAGCGCCGAGCCCAGTTGCATGGCGTACTGCAACGCCAGTGACGGGGCGACCGGTCCGTTGCGAAAGACGGCCTCGGCCAATGTCGCCCCAGGAAGGAACTCGGTCAGCAACACCACTTCCTTGCGCACTTGGTCCAGACCGCGCGTGGCCGCCAAATGGCGATGCGTCAACCAGCGCGAGCGAGACTCGAGCAGCCGAACCAACCACTTCGTTTGCCGACGCTTCACGCCGCTGGGCAACAACCGCACGCAAACCGGATCGGAGTCGGCCACACGCGATTGAGCCTTGTAGATCACGCCGTCTTGATCCGCGAGAAATTTGTCCAACACGATATAGTCGCCAATCAACAGCGGTTCGGACGCGCCGGTCAGTAACGCGTTGGCTTGCAGCGGCGTCAGCGTGCCTCGTTGAACAAGCTCGCGCAAGAATGCGACGTTCGAACTCACCGCTTGGCCTGCGGGCGGCGCGGATTGGTTTTCCGAATCGGCTGGCTCCGTGGGCGTCTCGAACAGCGGGCATTCAGCCGGCGACGTACAGGGGCAAGGCGAGTGTTCGCCGTGTAGACCGTGCAACCGCACGCAATGCGGTTCCATGGCGCGGCGGCGGTGTTCGCTAATTTCGCTTGTTCGAGTCACGAGTCGCGATTCCTTCACAAACAATTGCCGAGCCGGAATCCGTCGCGCGGCGCGCTCTATCGCGTGCGGCTGACTCGCGCCGCGGCGGGCCGAGGTTTCGGCTCCACCGGCGCTTCGTACAGCTTGGGCTCAAGCCGCTCGACCAGACTCCAAATCTTGATCTTTTTCTCTTCGCCGGCCGAGACCAGAAAGTCGATCGTGCCGGTCTGGGGATGCGTCGCGGAAAACGCCAAACCGACGACGGGACCGCCATGAGCCGGACGGCCGTCCAGCGTCAACGGCTGCGATTTGCCCGTCTGCAGATTCCACAGCGTGATCTGTCCCGTGTCGTCGCCAGCCGCCAGCCAACGTCCGTCGTCCGAGATACAAGTCTCGGGACGTCCTTTTTGAACAGCGGGCAAGGAGATCGTGGCCACCGGTTCGCCCTTCTCTTCCAGGTCGACCACCATGAATCCGTCCGAAGTGGGCAGCGAAACTAGCGACGTGTCGCCGACGAACCGAATTGGCTGGCTGCCAATCTCCAACATCAGAGGATCGCGTTTCGGTTCGGATTCAAAGACCTTGGTGAACTTCCGCGCTTCCCAATCGGCTTGCCAGACGGTCGCCTGATACATCCGCCGCTTGTCGAACTCCGGCAAGTCATCGTAGACGCCATACGTAACCAAATATTTGTCGTGGGGCGAAAAGGCCAGCGAAGTCGTGCCGAGCACCGGCTCTTCGATGTTCCACGGCCGATGATGGCGATGCGTATCGACACTGATCATGGTCGTCACGGCCAGATTCGCGTCGGCCACCAACACCTTGTGCGCGGCCCGTTCGCGTACGGCGAACGCGATCGTCGGGCGGCGGTTGGCGAACGCCAATGATGTGACCTTCGCATCGTAAGCATTGAAGTTGACCGGCCGCGGCGCGAGCGGATTGCCGCTGAGGAACCGCAACACGGGAGCCTCGGCGTCGGCTGGTCCCTGCGTCCCGACGGCGATCAAGCCTTCCTTGCTCGGATCCTGGCCGCGATAAGTCGCCAAGCGGCATCCCATCGCGAATGGTTCCGAAGTGCCGTATGCCAGATTGAAATGGTAAAGATTCGGGTAGGTCACGATGGATTGAAAATCCGGCGAGAAATGCAACTCGCTGACCGAGCTGTTTCGCACTTCGTCCCACTCGCGGAGCTTCTCGCCCGAGAAGACATCCCACGCTTCGACGAATCCCGGCAACTCGGTTTCCTTACTGCCCGGCACGCTGCTTTGGGCCGCGATCACCACCGACATATCTTGCGACACAAGCAGCCGCACGGGCCGATGCACGTGGCGATCGTTCTGCTGGAAGCGATAGTTCGTTCGGATCGTGGCCATCACATGCGGATGGCCATCGTCGTAGACCACGGCCGTGGCGTTATCGGTGGCCGCGGCCAACTCCGTCGTGGATCGAAAATGCTCGCGTTGTTCCTCGACCAATTGTTCCCGCAGAGCCGTTCGTGCCGTGTCGTCGGCCGCGGTCGAGATCTGCTGGCGCAAGTCGGCGAATCGCTCGAAGGCCGTGGCTTCCGCATTCTCGCTACGCGCGAGTGCTTCCAATCGCCGCCGAATCGCCGCTCGCTGTTCGTTGTCGCGAGCCGTATCCAGCTCGTCCAGCAACTGTCGTTCGCGACGCGCTCTCTGCAACAGGTTTCGCGCCGCCACGCGATCCTGTTCGTTTTCCGCCGAACGGAGCCGCTCTTCCAACGACACAATCCGCCCGTCGACAGGACGCCTTGGCCCGGCGTTCCCAGAACGAGTCGCCGTGGCGCCCGGCCGAACTCGCAGCGTTTCCGGCTCACTACTCGTAAGCTCGTCGACCGTAAACTTGCGATCCGAATCCAACGCCGCAAGCTTCTCGGCATCCTCGGGAACCGCGGCCGGATCGATGGCCGGCAAATTCCACATCCGCACCGAGCGATCGGAGGCGACGGCCACGATCGAGTTGACCAACGAATCAAGTTGCAAGTCCGCGACCGCCGCTTCGTTGCCTTGGAAACGAGCCAGTTCTTTGCCGCCTGCAATCTCCCACAACCGCACGATGTCGGTTCCGCCAGTGATTAGCGACTTGCCATCCGACGAAGTCAAAGCGCACCGCACCGCTTGCGGATGCTCGAACAACGCCAGCGGCTTGACGTCCGTGGTCGTTTGTTCCATTGCCAACGGCCAGACGGCGACGGCATGTGTGTCGTCGGCAAACACTCCCACCACATGGTCGGTCGTTGGCGACACCCGAGCTTGAACAACCTCCGCGTCGTGGCCGATGTACCGACGCAACGGTTCGGTCGAATTTTCCACATCCCACAGCAACACTTGTCCGTCGGCTCCCGCCGTCAGCAAATGTCGATCGCCCGAGAAGCAAACCGAATTGACGGGGCCTTCGTGCGCGTCGATCCAGGATTCCATTGCGACCGGATACCAAGCGACACGGCCATCGCGAAAGCCGAGTGCCAACGTCGTTTCTCTATCGACAAAGGCCAACGAATCGACGGCCATTTCCACCTCGATCCGTCGCAGCAACGCTCCGCTGGACGTGTCGTACAATCGCACTTGTCCTTCGCCGCCAACGACCGCAACGCGTCGGCCATCGCTGGTGATCGCAATACAACGGGGCGAAGCCGGCAACTCGATCGCCTGAACGAGGCTTCGGTCGGCGATGTTCCACACGTAGAGTTTGCCACCGCCTTCTGGCTGGCCGGCGACCGCTGGCGGTGGCGTTCGACTCGAGCCCAGCGCGGCTCCAACCGCCAGTCGTTCGCCACTCGGATTCATTGCGACGCACTTGATGTTGCTGGTCTTGTCGAGATCGAAGTCGTGCAGCGGGCGGCCTGTCGAATCGCTGAGCCGAACTCGCGGTTCGCTTCCCGCGGCCACATGCAGCGATCCGCCGTCGGCCAACGCTGCCGCGTTCAGACTTCGGTTCTGACCGGCGACCGCCGTTCCAGGTCGCAATGGCAGCACCTGCCAAGCCGGCTCGCGTTGGGAACTAACCAGCAGCACGTCGGGGCCGACGAACCACGAGGCATTGGCGCTCCGCAGAGCCGCGTTGTCACCGACAACGTCCACCTCGCTCCCGTCCGCCAGATTCCAAACGCAAGGTCGCCCGTCGTCGCTGACCATTGTCAGCCGCTTGCCATCCGTGCTCAACGACATTCGGCCTCCGAGTTCCCGATCGACGGAGCCCGGATCGTTAAGCCCCCGCGCATTGAACGACTGCTCCAGCTTGCCCGTTTCGCTGCTCCAAACATGAACACGCTCGTCGTCACGGCCGACAATCCGTTTGCCGTCCGGCGTTGCCGCGATGCCAATCAACTCGGCGCCGACCTGCTGCAACGAACGCAGCTTGGCGCCATCGTTCCAGTTCCAAATCGCCGGGCCAGTCGACTTTCCAATCGCTGCGAGCCACGACTTGTCGGCGACAAACGCGAGGTCGCGAATCCCTTCCGAATCCGCTTGCCAACGTCGCGCTACGGGCACGCTGACTTGATAGAAGCGTCCAGCTCGACCAGCGGCAATGACGTCGCCCTGGCTGCTCGGGACCGCCAAGTCCGCTGTGTCGTCCAACTTGATCTGGCTCGAAACGCGACCGGTCTCAACATCGATCGTTCTTGCTTGGCCGTCACCTTGCGCGAAAACCGATCCGCCTACCGATCCACCTTGTTCGACGAAACGAACACGTGAAGCCGCGATGCCCAGCGTCACATCCCGTTCGAGTCTCCGCGATTTCATGTCCCAAACCAACAGTTGCTTGCCGGAAGCATCCACGCCGGCCACTCGGGACTCATCGGGCGCCACGGCAATGTCGTCCAGCCGCGAGCCCGCAGGCGACTGGAATTCGCCAACTTCGCCACCGTCGATGCCCACCAAGACGACTCGTCCGTCATCCGTCTGAGTAACGGCTCGGCTGCCGTCGGGCACGACCGCCAAGGCGCGGCCCGGCGTGCGGTGTGGACGAAACGTGAACCCATCGGCAGCCTCCCACATGCGCAAGCTGCCATCGTCCAACGCGGCCACGACCGTCCCGTGACTCGCCGCGAAGCCGCTGATCGTCGAACCCGCCGTGGCAAAGCTGTCCTGCAACTCGCCAGTTCGAACCGACACGCGTTGAATTGCCTTGCCCGCGGCAATCAACAACGAATCAGCGTCACGAAACGCCAGCCCAGAAACGTCGTCGCTCGATGTGAACGACGAGACCCGCGCCGCTTGCTCGATGTCCCACATCCTGACGATTCGATCCTTGCCAGCAGCCGCCACGATCCGCCCATCGCCCGATATCGCCAAAGCCACAACCGGAGCGCCGTCGAGCGTCCAGTGGCGAAGTTCGACGCCATCCGTCTCATTCCAAACTCGGACGACGCCATCATCGCCGCCCGTCACCAACCGAGTGCCGTCGGATGAATAGCAAACGTGAGTCACCTGTTCGTGTCGTTGCGGCCACGTTTCCGATCGGGCTCGAAGAAACTGTCGCAACGAGCCCGAACCTGTCACTGCGATAATTCGATCTCCCGCGAAGGCCACATCGCGGCACTCGGCACCTGTAAACGAATCGACCAGATTTCCGTCCGCATCCCAAACTTGGAGATGGCCATCGGACGTCGCGACAGCGACCCATTGTTCGTCGCTCGACCACGTCACTCCGGCGACTCGACCCTCCGCTGCCTGTTCGAAGATTCCGAACTCAGTAGCCATCGGTTGCTCCGCGACTTGCCAGCTTCGCACGCTACCGGCGTTGTCAATCGTCACTAACCGCTTGCCCGATTCGTTCCAAGCCAGACGCCGAACCGACGCTTCATGTTTCAGTTCGCCCGAAACTTCATGGGTGGACAAGCTCAAGATTCGGACCGCGCCCGAGGAATCGGCAACGGCGACCGATTGGGCCGTCGGCGATACCGCCAACGCCGTGACTTCGGCGGTTGCCTTGGGCAGCTCGCGGACCACTTCGCCGCTGACGACACTCCACAGCCGCACTCGACTATCCGTCGACGTCAGAACCGTCTCCGAATCGGCGCCGAAGCAAGCCGCGGATACCTGGCCATCTTCGCGAAACACGGCGACTTGGGTTCCGGTTGCCCCGTCCCAAACTCGCGCTGTTCCGTCCGCTTCGACCGATAACAACCGACGACCATCGTTCGACCAAATCAGCAACCGCGGCGTCGATTCGTGTCCCGTCAGTTTTGTCAGCCGCTTCTCAACCGCGTTCCACAGCCGAATCTCGCCCGACGCGCTTTCTCCGTCCTTTGCCTCGTCCGCTGGCGGCTGGCCATCGCCAGCGACGGCCAGCATCTTGCCGACCATCGTCAACGCGGCAACGGAACACTTCTCGGCTTTCGTGGCCGTTTCAGCAGAGCGAACGAGCGGCAAGCTCCACTGTTGGATAACGCCGTTGTCGCCAACCGCCGTAATTTCCTTTCCGTCCGGCCTCACGCAGGCGGCGACAATGCGGCTGCCTGCGATCGTCAAAGGCCCTTGAACGCTTTGGTCCGATATCCGTACCGGGTAAGCCCGTCCGTCGTCGCCCACCAGCGTCGCCGTGTCGGCCGATTCCCCCAATGAAATTCGACGGATTGGCGATGGCGCCGAAATGGATTGTTGATTGACTCCGTTCCCCGACAACCGCAACACACGAAGCTTGCTGCCTTCGTCCCCGGCAACAATCGTCTCGCCATCGACCGACGCGGCGAGCGATCTCACGGCCTGGCCGCTTTGGGCCAAAAGGCGTTCGCGTTGATGAGGCCAACGGGTTGTTCGGACGTTGCCTCGCACATCGACTGTCCACAGCCGGCGTGACTCGGCCGAATAGCTGACATAACGAACTTCGCCGCCGTGCAGCTTCAACTCGGTCGCATCGGCAATCGGCTGAGTCTGATAATCCCAGATCCGCACCGAGCCATCTTCATATCCGACGACCACCCAACGGCCATCCTCGCTAATGCTCGCGGCAGTTACCGGACGCTGTTCAGGCGGCGTGTTGATCGCCATCGCGGCCCGTTCGCTATCCCATACGTGCAGCGACCCGTCCGCCAAACCGGCGACCAGCATCTTGCCGTTCGGGCTGCTGGCCAGCACCTGCGGCGCGCTCTTCCACTGCGCCAGCGTTCGCGGCTCGGATGGCAAATTCCAAACGGCAATCGTCCCGTCGACGCTGGACGACGCAAACAGGTCCTGCGCCGGATGAGCCGCGAGACGACGGACCGGCGAAGTATGTACCGGCAACGTTTGCTGAAGTTCCCCCGAGATACTGTCCCACACCGAGACGGCGCCGGAGTCATCACCCGCGACCGCTTTGCGAGTATCGCCCGTGAAAGCCAACGCCGTCGGTTTCCGCGGTGGATCGTTGAACTGCTTGACCACCTGGCCATCCGCCAACCGCAACACGTGAATGCGGCCGCGTTGGTCCAACAATCCGGCGAAGCGACGATCGCGCGACAGCGCTACCAAATCGTCCGTCAGACTGTTCGCCGCAAAGCTGCGTGCCGATTCCAGGGGCAAAGTCCAGCGACGCAGACGACCATCGGCTCCGCTGGACAGCAGCGAGTTGGTCGCCGCCTCGAACTTGAGCGCCAACACGGCTCCGTCATGCGCCGCTACGTCACTCGGCTCCTTCGGTTTCTGCAAGTCCCACACGCGCAGCATGCCCGCCTGATCGCCAGCCGCCAGATACCGAACGTCGGAGCTGATCGCCACCGTGGTGACCGATTGCCGTTGCGCCGGGAACTCGGCAACCGCCTGCTTCGTCCGCATGTCCCACAGCCGCACGGTTCCGTCGTCCGAGGCGGTCAACAGGGCCTGCCCGTCACCGGCGGAAGCCATGGCCAGCACGCGGCCCGCGTGGCCGTCGCCAAACGTCGGCTGAGCTTGATCGGCTCGCCAAATTCGCACCGATCCATCACCATAGCCCGCCGCCAATCGTTCGCCACCAAAGCCGAACGACAAACTCGTAACCGGCTGTCGAGGACCGCTTAACGTAGCCACCGTCGCATCCCGTTCGCGGCGAGCCCGCTCGAACGCATCCAAGCCATCGGCCGAGGCCGTGTTGAACAGACGCACGTCGCCAGCCATATCCGCCGCGGCGATTCGTTCTCGATTCATGTCGGATGCGAGTGCCGTTATCGGACTGCTCGACACATGAAACGATCGCACCAAGCTGGCCGAAGTCACATCGAACAACCCAACCGCGCCGTTCGTCTCGCCGAACAACACGTGCTTGCCCTCGGGGGAAACGATCAGCTCGGGGCCGCTCGCGACGACGGTCGCCGGACTCACGGAAGTTTCCGGTGTTTCGGCCGGGAGTTCCGCGATCGGTTGCGCGGGCGGTGTCGCGGCGGCGGCTTGGGCGGAGTTTGGCGTTGCCGGCTTGCTCCCGTTCGGATTAGCGGCCGGATTCGTTGTGGGCGGGTTGGCGTCCGCACCCGCGGGCCCGTCAGTCGCCGACTCGTCAGCCGCTGGCGTCGCCTGCTCGGCCGGCTTTGCTTCCGCGACGGCAACCGGCGCTGGCTCTTCCTCCTCGTCGTCGGAACTGCGGCGGATCGCGCGCCGCTTCATCTCCTCCAGCTTCGATTCGCCGCAACCGGGTACGATGACCAATCCCGCGACCAAGAGAGCCGCCAGCCACCAACGCATGAGATTCCTCGCCAGTCCGAGTCTTCGATCGTTTGTCAATCGAAAGATTCTCGCGCTGGCTCGTTAAGTGGCCGTTAAGCGGCAGTGAAGAACCAGTGTGACGCCGTTGCTTTCCTCGCCCTGGACCATTCGTCACACGAAAGGCAGCCTTACGGCAGTTCGGGGCGGCGCTCGGTCACGGCGTCGAGCAGTCGGGCATACATTTCCGGTCGCCGATCGGCAAAGCGATTGATTTCGTGCTTCAGCGGCACGCGCACGATGTGTTTACGTCGCGCTTGCTCCAAGTCCAAATCGGCCCACAGAATCTCCTCGCGATCGTGATTCGCCGCGGCCAACACCGCGCCGTTCGTGCCGCAGATTTTGCTCTGGCCAATGAAGCGGAACCCGCGTTCCTCGCCGACTCGATTACAAGCCACGAAGAACACCGCGTTCTCCAACGCGCGGCTTTGCACCACGAAGTCCGCCATGCATTCCGCGCCCGGCGGCCAATTGGTCGGCAGCACGATGATGTCGGCGCCGTCGAGGGCCATCACACGGGCCGCTTCGGGAAACGCGCCGTCGTAGCAGATATGCATGCCGACGCAAGCTTCGCCAGCCGCTTGGACCGCGAACGGCCGATCGCCCGGTGTCGTGAAACGGTCGATGCCAAGATACGGCAGGTGTATCTTGCGATAAACGCCGAGCACGCCACCGGGACCGACCAACACGCACGAATTGAACAACCGATCGCCGCACCGCTCAAGCATCCCGAAAATGCAAAACGTGCCAAGTCGCTCGCAAGCGCGGGCCAGTTCGTCGGTCGCCGGGCCGGGCGCGGTCTGAGCCACCGGCATCGCTTCCTCCAGCGACTCAAAGCAGTAGCCCGTCAAAGAGCATTCGGGAAAGACGGTCAACCTCGCTCCCGCCGCACCAGTTTCTTCGAGTGTTTGCAACATCCGAGCTAAGTTCGCCGCCGGTTCAGCGAAGCGGATATTAATTTGAGCCACGGCAATCTTGTAGGTCGCGGACATCGGGCGTCCCGTTGATGAGAAACAATTAGATATGCGGCCAGGGTTTCTTGTTCGGCGATCGCCGAAAATCGGTATTGGACGACATAGGCTATCATTGCCTCCTGTCGATGAAAAGCGAACGCAGCCGACTCCACGAACCGATCGAGCAGCACGTTGAACAAACACCGTCGTAAGTCCACCGAACGCAGGGAAAACATCACTGCCGACCCAACCGCGGCCGCCCAGGTTGAACCTGCCGTTAGGCGTATCAGCGGAGCCGAATGGGTGATCGTGGGCATCTGTCTGCTGATGGGAATTGGTCTGCGTCTAATGTATCCCGACCGGATGGCGGTCGAGCATTTCGACGAAGGCGTCTACGCATCGAACTTGTGGTTCGGCCTGGAGCAGGGCTATCACTATCCGCTGCGCCAGTTCTATGCACCGCCGCTGCTGCCAGCTTGCATCGAGTGGACGATGATGCTCGCGGGGACCGGCCCCGTTGCTGTGATGGCGACCAGCTTGTTCGCCGGTTGTGCGTCGATCGCGCTTTCGTGGTACGTGGCCCGCGACTGGTTCGGCCCGGCCGCTGGGTTCGTGGCGCTCGCGATCATCGCGCTCAGCGACATGCACGCGCTGTATTCGCGAACGGCGCTCACCGACGTAATGCTGCTGACCTGGTGCATTCTCGCGCTGTGGTTGTTGTGGCAAGCGATCGCGGGCGGCGACTACCGCTTCGCCGTCATGGCCGGGATCGTGACGGGATTGAGCTGGCTGACCAAGTACAACGGCTGGCTGCCGCTGGCCGTCGCGGCCGCCGCGTTGCCGCTGTGGTGGGTCGTCTTTCCCGCTTCACGCCGTTCGATTCGTTCGCAGATCACCGCGTGGTGCGTGGCGGCGGCGATCGCTGGCGTGATGTTCGCGGTCTATATCGTCAGCCTGCCGGAAGGCGGCGGCTACGCGGCCATCACCGCTCACCATCGCACCTACGTAACCGGTTTCGCCCATTGGTGGCGAAACACGATTTGGCAACTTGCGAACATGCAACAACTCGACGGCGGACTCAGCGTCGTCGGCCTCGCGACCGGACTGCTCGTGGCGACCGGGTGGGCGTGGCGGACGTGGCCACGAACGGCGGATGTTCGCGACGACTCGCGCCCGCGACCGGCGACGTTGCTAATCATCGTCGCCTTGGCGGAACTAACGATCGCCGCCGCGACGATCGCCAACGTGGCCGTGGCCTGCCTGGTTTGGGCAGTCGTCGGGATGTTGGTCGCCGCTCGTCCAACTCAGCTTGCGCGGCTACGAACCAGCGATGACCCGTCCGTGGGTCCGAGCAGCTTGGCCGCTTGCTTCGTCGCCGCCATGATCGCGGGACTCACGTTCGCGACGCCGCTGTACCATCCGTATCCACGGCTCACGTTGCCCTGGCAATGGGCCGTGTGGATGCAGCGCCGCCGGCACGTTCGCGCTGGTTGCCTCGCGGATCCGACGCTGGTCGAACGACGAATCCACGAGGCCGACGCGACGCGGGATGAGTTGGAATACGTACACGCGCGCGTTACGCTGGCAGCGACCGCCGTGCTAATCTTTTTTGTGTGGAGCCAACGAGAGCGGCTCGGCGGAGTGGCCGCTTGGCAAGATCGTTCCGGACTGCGTCGTGTCGCTCAACGGATCGCGGAAGAATTGCCGAGAGCCGATTCGGACGCGAATCCGTCCGCCGCGCCGCCGAACGAATCGATTCTGCTGGTCTACGGGGAACCCGCGTTGTTGTTCCATCTGCGGGCTGCGGGCTTTTCCTACGTCACACCCGTGGCTCATGTCCCCGATGGTGACAAAGTTGGCGATCCGCTGCCGCTGTATCTCATCACCGGTCCACACGCTATGCGCGATTCGCAATTCGTCGACGAGTTGGCTTCCAGCTTGCCGCGACTGGAATCGGTGGCAATATACCGCTACGAACCGAGCCTGCTCGTTCGACTAAACCACGGCGCCCCAACTCGCCCCAGCGCCGAACGATCCGAGATTCGCATCTACCGCGTGCGATAACCAAAGTCGCCTTTCGCTCCGCGAAAGGAGCGATCGCTCGGCGGAAGAAACGTTGGCTTTTGCTCCGCAAACGCTCTTTTCTTTCCTTTCGCGGAGCGAAAGGCGACTATGGCTCGCGACTAGGTTTCGCCGCGTACCAATGCGAAACGCCGCCGAGATTACCTCGGCGGCGTTGCAGTTTCGAGACTTTGGCTTCACGCTGTTCGACGCAAGTCGATCAAACGTCCGAACGCTACTCCGCGCCAGACGCCGCCACTTGATCATTTTGCGGTGGGTCAAAGTTGATAAAAGTCTGGCCGTTTTCTTGCCAGATTCGGAGCACGCTGTCTTGTCCGCCGCCGATGATGTATTTGCCATCGTCGGTCGCCGCCGCGCCATACACGAAGTCCGCCGCGCCGCCATAGTTGCGAACGTTGCCGCCGTTGTCGGCCCGTTTCACGTACACATTCTTATCGCCGCACGAGGCCACGATGTTGTCCGTGTCGGCAATGAAATGCACGGCCGTCACTTCCTTGCCGAACCCTTGAATCGTGCGCTTCTGATCGCCGGTGCGGAAATCCCACACCTTGATCACTTTGTCCGCGCCGCTGCTCGCCAAGGTACGACCGTCGGCCGAGAAGCTGACGCCCAGCACATGGTGCGTGTGACCTTCGAAGGCCCGCACAAAGTTACCCGAGCTAACCTCGAATGTTTTTACGAACCGATCCGCGCCGCAACTGGCGATGTATTGACCATCGCGAGAAAACTCCAGCGCGAAGATCGTATCGCTATGCGGTTCCTTGATTTCGCGAACCAGGGAACCGTCGCTGATCTTCCAGATCTTCAGTTGGCCGCTACGCGAAGGCTCGCCGCTGCCCGTAGCCAACAGCTCGCCATCGGCGCTGATCGCCAGCGCGGTAACTCGGTCGACGAACTCATCCGACGATTCCGTGCTGCCGATCTGCCGCTCCAAAGTCCAATCGGGAAGCACGTTCCAGATCGTCGCTTGGTTGTTCGCCGCCGCGGAAACGACATGCGTGTCGGCTGTGAAAGCCACGCAAGTGATCGCCGCTCCGTGGCCGGTCAGCGAATCGACGGCCGCGCCGGTCTCGCCGTCCCAAATCTGCACGGTTTGACCTTCGCCGCCGGTGGCCAGCAATCGACCGTTGGGCGAAAAGGCGATCGAGCGATAAGGCTTGACCGATTCCGTGACGGCCGTTTTCGCTTCCGCCGCCACGCCTTCGGCTGCCTTGTGAGCTTCCTCGGCTTTGGTGACCGTCGCTTCGACGTTGGGAATCTCGTCCGTCGCCTTTTTCACCGCTTCGGCGGATCGTTCAATACTTCGCTTCGAAGCTTGCAGGTTGCGTTCGGCCGCTTGGCGTTCGTCGATCGCCTTTTGCGCCGGCGCTTCGGCCTGCTTGACCTTGTTCTCCGCGGCCTTTTGGTCATTCTGGGCCTTGGTCAAAGCTTGGTTAGCCTCGTTGGCGGCCTTATCGGCATCCGTCTTTTTCTGAGTCGCTTCGGTTACGGCTTTGTCCGCCGCCGCCTTGGCTTCCTCAGCCGCCTTCTTTGCCGCCTCCGCGTCGTCCGCGACCTTTTGAGCGGCGGTTACGGCGTCGGCCAATTCCTTGTTTTCCTTGTCATTGTTCAAAGCGTCCTGAGCCGCTTTCAATTTCTGGGCGGCATCGTTCGCGGCGTTCGTCGCGTCCTGAGCTGCTTTGACTTTGGCCGCTTGATCATCTTGAGCCGCCTTCAACGCCTCAGCCGCTTTGGTTGCCGCTTCCGCCGAAGCGTTCTTTGCTTCCTCGGCTTTCGTTGCCGTCTCCTTGGCTGCTTCGAGTTCCTTGTCGGCGGCTTCCTTATCCGCAATCGGCTTTTTAGAAGCCTCGTCCTTCTGCTTGAACTCCTCCTCGGCCTTTTTCAACGCTTCTTCGGCCGCCTTGGCGTTTTTCTCTTCGTCTTCTTTCCGCTTCTTGGCGGCTTCCAAATCGGCTTTGTTCAAGTCAACTAACCGTTTGGCCAACCGCACCGCGCGATCTTGTTCTTCGGCACTAAGCTGCCGACGGAATTCGCCCTTCAGCTCCGCGATCTGCTGGCCATTCGTGGCGTTCCACAGTTTGGCCGAGCCGTTGTCGCTGGCCGAAGCCACACGTTGACCATCGGCGGTCGCGGCAACGCTGACAACCGGACCACCGTGATTCATCGTGCGAATCGCTTGTCCGTTAGCCACCGTCCACACGCGCACCGTGGCGTCCTGGCTGCCCGACACAAGTTGTGTGCCCGCGGCATCCAGCACGGCCAGCGAATGGACCGGGCCGCCGTGACCGTTCAGCTCGCGAATTGGCTGCGGGGCCGCTGGCTCCTCGCCTTCCGCCGGCTTCTCGGCGGAACCTGGCAAAGCCCAAACGCGAATCTTGTTATCGGCGTCGGCCGTGGCAACTTCCTTACCTTCGGAGATAAAGGCGACGGCATTCACCGGAGCCGGACCTTCGACGCTCGCAATCGCTTGCCCATCGGCCGTGTTCCACAACCGATGCGTCTTGTCTTGCGAACCCGAGAGCAGCTTGCTCGCGTCGGCCGAAAAGGCAACGCCAGAAACCGGGCCGCCGTGTCCTTGCAACGTGTGAGCCACATTGCCACTAGCCGCGTCGACCAATTTGATTTGGCCGTTCTCCAAACCGAACGCCAGCCACTTCTGATCGGCCGAAACCGCGATGCTGCGAGCCGGCGAATCCAAGCCCGCGATGTCTTTCAAATGCACGTTTTGCGGACGACGCCAGAACTTAACGTTGCGATATCCGCCCGACACGAGCAGATCGCCGGCCGGGTTGAATGCCAATGATTGCACAAGGTCGAGGTGAGCCACGCCAGGCTTGCTGTAGACGCCGGACTCCAACAGCTTCGTGTCAGTCAGCCGCCCTAGTTCGCGTTTGCTGGGCAAGTGGTACATGAAAATCTGGTTGGCTCGACTGGCCGCCACAAATTGGCCATCGGGCGAAACGGACAAAGCGTAAATCGGGTTCACACCCACGGGCAGCGGTTGCCAAGTGACTGGCCCGCCGGCCCCCAGCACTTCGCCCTTCGCCCCCTGATCGATCCACAATTTGATCAACCCCAGTTCTTGCGGCGTCAGGTTCTTCGCACCAACGTCGTTGCCATCCGGCGGCATGATCGGCTCTTCGATGTGGGCCGCCACTTTCAGCAGCAAGCTTTCGCCGCTCTTCTCCGGTACGACGCCGGCGCCAATGCTGCCGCCTTTGATGATCGCGGCCGGTGTTTCGAGCACCAGATCGCTCTCGGCTTCCGTCGAATTGTGACAGGCCAAACAGTTGCGGCGAAAGATCGGCAGGATCTGTTTCTCGAAGTCGACGGGCTCGTCCTGCTTGACTTCGGCAATTTCAATCGGCGCCGCGGCGGCTTGCCACGAGAACGCCAAGGCCCCGGCCAACGTGGCCAGAGCGAAAGTCGCGAGTCGGAAATGTGATACGAACATGTTCAATCTCACTGGGTCGTGGGAGATATCTGCGGAAAAGAAAGTGGAGGGAGGCATTACTTGGCGGGTTCGACTTTCTCGACGGTCAATGTCACCGGCTGACTGGTCGTGACATCCACATTGTTGAATTTCGCTTTCGCCCGCACGGTCAGCGTGTGCTGGCCAGGCGTGGCGTTGGCGGCAGCGGCCAATTCCAGCTTGGTTGCGTCTTGGCCTTTGGCAATCGTCTGCTTGCCGATGTTCAAGCCAGCGACGCCGTTTGGCGTCTCGATCGAGATTTCGGTGCTCTCATCGAAGCCGTATTTTTTGCCAAGCTTGACCGGCAACTCGGTCTTTTCACCTTGTTTTACCGTCAACGAAACCGGCTCCATCGCGATTTCTAACGGAGTGTCGACGACTCGCAGTTTGATGGGCGTTGACATAAACGCCACGTTCAAATTATTAGCGGCATTCGCCTTCTTCACCGCGTCTAGATTCTTATCCGCCGCGGTCTTGGCATCGGTGGCTCGCTTCTGCTTGTCCTGAGCCGCCTTGAGTGCGGCTTCCATATCGGTTTGAGCCTTCTTCGCCGCTTCCAGCTTGGCCTTCGCCTCCTCGACCGCCTTGGCCGCTTCGTCCGCAGCCTTCTGCGCTGCTTCCTTGCCTGCTTCATCGGCGGCCTGCAAAGCTTTGTCCGCGGCAGCCTTTGCTTGCTCGGCTTGCTTGAACGCGGCGTCGGATTCTTGAGCCGCCTTGTTCGCGGCGTCTCGCTCTTCCGTAGCCTTCTTGCTGGCTTCGGTCGCGGCAGTCACCGCCTCGGCCAGCAGCTTCTGCTCTTCCTCGGCCCGAGTAATCGCGTCGGGATTACGAGCGTACTTGATCGGCGTATCCGCCCGCAGCACAAACGTGTATGTGCCCGGTTTTGCTTGGGCGTTGTTGACGATCAATTCCAGCTTGCCGTCGGCCGCATCGCCCTTCACCGTCACGTCGCCCGGCTTAATCTCGTTGGGCAAGCCATTGGCAACCAGTTTCAGGTCGCCTTTGAACTCCCCGCGCCGAGCTATTTTGATCGGCACTTCGATTTTCCCGCCTCGCGACGTTTCGATGACGTTGCCGTCACCGGCTTGGACCAAGGCCTGATCCAGCTCGCCGCAAACCGACAACTCGATGTCACGCGTGACGCGGAAGTACGGAGCGGCTTGTTGGCGATTGCCCGTTCCCCAGACGCATGTTCCGGTGCGAGCGTATCGAGTGACCTGCTTGCCGTCGATCGTCGCCTTGCCAAACACACGAATCGAACCCGCCCATTCAGCCGCGTTCTCTTCGGCCTCCAACACCAGCCAAGCCGTATCGACCGCGCCGGCCAACACCGCTCCGGAACATTTGACCCCAGCGGGTAAACCTTCCACACCGATTTCGACTTCACCGTCAAAGCCATCGCGACGTTCCAAGACCGTCTTGATCACGGTCGTGCCGCCCTTGCGAAGCACCGCCGAGAATTGCGAAACGGCATTGTTGTTCGGCGTCAGCGGTTGTTCCGGGTAAGCGATCAAACGCAAGCCCGGCTGTTCGGGGCGAATCGCCAGGCGATACACCAAGCGAGGATCGCTGCGTGCCGAGCCAAATTGGTCTCGCACGGCGATGCGATACGTGGCGTCTTCGTTCACCTGCAATTTGTAAGACGGGTCGTCCGTGGTCGTGTCATAGTCGGATCCAATTTTCGCGTTGCGATTGCCTGGATCGTCCACTTGAGCGACATCCGCCACTTGCTCGACACCCTCGGCGTTCTTCGTCACCTTCTGAATGATCAAATACGGATCGCTGTCCAAGCCAAGTTGGTGCGAAGTCACATCGATCCAGTAGACCTCGCCCTTCTTGGCGTCAAATTGGAACCAGTCGGTGTCGCGAGCCGGATAGAATTGGCCAGCGATTTCGCAAGGCACCGAAACTTGCTGGGCTTTGGCCGGGTCGTCATTATCGGCCGACTCCATCACGACCGGCGCCGAAGCAAAACCGATGCGAACCGTGTTCGAGCCGTCGACTTGATACTCGATACCGTCCTGGAAGATCGCCACCATCGGCAGAAACTCGCCGACAGGAGCTCGTTGCAAGCTGGCTTCGTCACCCGGCATGTTGACCGTTACGGTCGCCTGCTCCAGCGGCACACCATTAATCGTCGTAAGACCATCGACCGGCTTTCCGCCCGGCAGATTCCGGCCGTACAACGTGAACTGCGCGGCCACGCCCGCCACTCCGGCTGGCGGCATCACAAAGTCGATATGCGGGCGATCATGCACGGACAGACGGTAGACGTAATCCGCGCCGCCGTCGTACAAGAAGTCGTAAACGCCGATCAGATATTCTCCAGCCGCCGGAGCCGTGAAATCGAGCACCGGATCGCGCCCTTCCACGTCGCGGATTGTAACCAACTCGGCCCGAAGGCTCGTGAATCACTAGCGTGCCGTCGATCTTGGAATCGATTCGCTCGCCCAGGCAATCAACCAGGATGCGCTGGCCTTGCTGTAAAGTCAGCTTGAAATAGTCGACGTTGCTGCCGTCCACACGTCCGTTGACGACTTGACCAGGCTTAATCTCCATCGCCGTCTCAGGTGTGCGATTCTGGCCGGCATCTTGCAACTCTTCCTCGGAACCAACCACAAAGGCACGTGGATTCGAGGCGCCGAATCGACCCACCGCCCGAGCTTCGTATGTGCCGGGAGCGACGTTGGCGGCGATTTTCACCGTGAATTGACCATCCACCGGACGCGGTCCGGGAAGGAATTCATGCTCCGTGGTTTTCTGCTCCGCCGTGATGCCGGGATGCGAGAAGATCAATTCGCGCACATCATCTTGAGTTCCACCACGCACGGTGACGTCGACCGACGTTCCTTGCTTTCCGCCCGGCGGAAAGATGGAATCAAGCTGGGTCGTGGGAAGCTGGGCACGAGTGGGCGACACGAACATTCCCAGCCAGCCAGCGGCGATAAATGCCGTGGCCAACCAGCGAGCCGTGACTAGCCGAGCTGCCGTGTTCGGAGCCAATGAGCGGATCATGACGCGGTTCCTCGCAAGGGGACTAGAGCTCCAGCAATGGGGACTAGCTGGAAACAGGCGGGATAATTGGGAGACGGGACGTGAATATCGCGCCGCAACGCGATGGATCACTCGTTAATCAGCGACGGCAATTGGGCGGGGCCGTCCATGCATAGCGTGTATTGTAATTCGACGCCTTGGCGGGAAAAACAAAATCTTGTCGACTTGGTTGGCGGTTCGTCTCGCGACCAACGCGACCAAAGCTCATTCAACTCGAAATTCAACTTTGCAGTCGAGTTCGCAGTTAGTTCCACACGGATCAAGCAATTTTGCTTCGACAAACCCGTGTGGCGAATCTCGCGAGCGAAGAGGAGGCTCGCCGCCCCGCGCAATTGCGAGGCGGCGAGACCGCGCTCATGTCGCTTTCTTTAGTGATTGAACAAGAACTCTTTGGTGTTGATCAAAGCCCAAACGATGTCCTCGTAAGCTCGCTTGGGATCCTCGTTCTTCTCGATGTGAGCCAGCGCGATTGCCGCCTCCTCGGGCGACGGCTCGCGGCTGAACGCCAGCAAGTACAACTCGCGCAGCTTGGTTTGATGGTCGCGTTCTTTGTCGCCAGCCATCTTCGCCGCCCGGCCGCTGCCCGAAGTCAGCTTGCCCTGAATCTCGGCAGAGTTCAGCAAGTGCAGGCTTTGAGCCAGATTCGCTTCACCCGATCGCTCGCATTCGCAAGCGCTGCTCGCTTCCGGCCGCCCGAAGACGGTCAAGAAGTAGGATGTGAAACCATTGTCAGGCAACTCAACGGCACGCGTGCCGCTGGGCAGACCGCCGAAATTCGTCGGCGATCCCGTCACCTGATCGATCGCGTCGAGCAACACTTCGGCGTTCAATCGTTGCGGATAGTAGCGCGAGAAATTCTGCTTGTCGTTCTGATTCCAAGCGTTCGGCTCGGCGCTCAATTGGTAAACCTGCGAATTGCAGATCGTCCGCACCAAGTGCTTCAAATCGAAATCGTGCTTAATGAAATCCTGAGCCAACGCTTCCAGCAGAGCCGGATTCGTCGCCGGATTCGTCACCCGCATGTCGTCTTCGGGATCGACCAAACCCCGCCCGAAGAAATGCTTCCAATAACGATTCACCAACGCATACGCGAAGAACGGATTGTCATCGGCGGCCATCCAGTCCACCAACTTGTGGCGAGGATCGTCCTCCGGTCCGACTTCTTCGGCTGGCGACCCCAATCCGGTCGGCTTCACTTGCTCGCCGGTCTTTGGGTTTTGAGCCTGGGCGACGCCGCGCTGATGATAGATTCGGTCCGTGTTTGCAATCGTGCCTTTCTTGCGACCAACCCGCGAGAAGAAAGCGGCAAACCCGTAATAGTCCTGCTGGCTCCACTTCTCAAACGGATGGTGGTGGCAGCGGGCACATTGAATACGCAAACCAAGGAACAACTGAGCCGTATCCTCGACCTGAGCCGATTGGTCCTTGACTTCACGGTACCAAGCTACCGGCGGATTCTTGCCTGGTTCGCCAGTTGCCGTCAGCACCTCACGCACGAATTGGTCGAAAGGCTTGTTCTCATGCAAGCTGCTCCGAATCCAGTCGTGAAAGGCAAACGTCGCGATGCGGTCCTGCGTTTGCCGACGCTTGTTCCGCAAGATCGCGTTCCATTTGTTCGCGAAGTACTCGGCGTAATCCGTGCTATCCAGCAGCCGATCGATGGCCTTCGCGCGTCGGTCGGTTGTGCCGTCCGCCAGGAACGCCTCGGATTCTTCCAGCGTCGGCAGACGACCAGCGATGTCGATCGTTACCCGTCGCAGGAAGGTCGCGTCGTCCGCGATCGCCGAAGCCGGTAAGCCCAACGACGTCAGCTTCTTGAACACTTCCTGGTCGATGAAATTGCTCGCCACCGGCAGATTCTTGACTTCGATGCCCAGCGGCACCGTCGCTCGAAACACGCCGACGTGACCTTGATAGCGAGCCATCACAGCCACGCTGCCAGTCAACTGAGCCGTCGTCACCAAACCGGTAACGCTGGCTTCGGCCATTTCGGTATCGTTCGAGTCGAATTGAGTCATCCGCGTAACGTCTTCCGCCGAGCCGTCGCTGCTGGCCAGAGCCACGACGACCAACTGCTGCGAACTCTCGCGGCCCATCAACCGCTCTTCTGGGAACACCGAGATGCGAGTGACCACCGGGTCCGTATCGTTGCCGTAAGGCATGCCCTGCTCGATCCAACGTCGCATCAATCGATAACCAGGCGAATCGTATTCGATTCGATGACCGCCACCGTGCGGCAACCGAGCCGTGGCCTTCAACAGCAGCAGGCTGCGTCGGGAGCGGCCGGAAACAACCGACGCCCACGGGCTTCCTTCACCAGATACTCGAAATCCTCGGTCGGCTCGAAGCCCAACAACGAGAGAGCAAAACCGTTCTGGCCGCCCGACTTGCCGTGGCAACCACCGCTGTTGCATCCATACTTGGTAAACACCGGCACGATTTGGTTCGGAAAATTCACCGGCAAGTCTTGCTCAATGTTCGTCACCTTCACCTTGGTGGTGGCATCGGGACCTTCCGGCGACGCGACATGAATTGTCGCTTCACCTTCGGCAACGGGGCGAACGTAGCCATTTTCATCGACGGTCACGATGCCGTCGGGCGACGCGGTATACTTCACGGCGCGGGTCAAATCCCGCGTCTGACCGCTGTCATACGAACCGGTGACAACCAACTGTTGAGCGGCGTCACGGCCGGCGACGACGAAGCTGCCGTCCACTTGGCGACCAGTTTCCAAGGCGATGGAAACTAGCTTGCCGGGGTCTCCCAGTCCCGGCGGTTGTTGTTTTTCGTCAGCTTGGAGTGAGTGAAACGAGGCGGGCGCGAGCAGTGCGGCCAGGAGGAGGGCCGCGGCGGGCGTGGTCAAGCGCATTAGGTTGTCCCTTCCCTTAAACTGGTAGGCAACGGAAATTGAACCGTCCTTAGAGGTGTCAGACCTTGGAGCGGATTATCGCATCAATGGAATTGAATTTCAAGAATGCTGCCGAAACTGATCTGGATCGCACCGCTTCTGGACTTGCCGCCAAAGGAACGATTCCGTCGCGATTGGAAGAACCAATAAAACCCCAGTGATTTTCGTGATGTCCGCGGCTGGAAGTCCGTCGCGTGACGACAATCGGCACCCCTTCACCAACCAACGTCGCCTCCATGACAACCCGAGATTTCCGACAAATTCAGTGGGACTCGCAGCTCGAAGAAGACTGCCGTCGAATCGTCCGGCAAGCCGTGAGCGAGGATCTGGACCGAGGCCATGATTTAACCACGGCGGCCCTAATCGCTCGTGACATTTCGGGCGAGGCGGCCTTCGTCGCTCGTCAAACGGGCATCGCCTGTGGTTTGCAAGCCGCAAAAATTGCCTGTGAAGAAATGGATTTGAACGTCGCTTGGCAGGCTTATTTGGCCGACGGAGATTCACTGGCGCCAGGTGTCTCGTTGGCTAGTTATTCGGGGACCGCGCGAGATATGCTGACGGGCGAACGCGTGGCGCTGAATCTGCTTTGCAAACTGTCGGGCATCGCCTCGTTGACGCGCGAATACGTCGATCGAATCGCGGGGACAAAAGCCACAATTTACGATACGCGAAAGACGACGCCGGGCTGGCGCCATTTGGAAAAGTATGCGGTGCGATGCGGCGGTGGACGCAATCATCGCACGGGCCTGTACGACGCTGTTTTAATTAAGGACAACCATCTGGCAATCGCCGGTCATTCGGGGCCGTTGTCCAAGGCCGTCACGCGAGCGCGTGAGTTCGTCCAACAACAACTCGGCTCGGGCTCCTCTAGCACGATCATCGAGATTGAAGTCGACACGCTGGATCAATTCCGCGAAGTCTTACCGGTTCGCCCCGACATCGTTTTGCTCGATAACATGGCCCCGGAGCAACTGACCCAAGCCGTCCGCCTACGAGACGCGGAAGCCCCAGACGTCCAACTAGAAGCCTCCGGCGGCATCAACCTAAACACCATCCGCGCCGTCGCTGAAACCGGCGTCGACCGCATCAGCGTCGGTGCCCTCACCCACGCCGCCCCCTGGTTGGACATTGGTTTGGATTGGAAGACGTGATGTTTGTGAAAATCGTCCGAACGACTGCTGATCAGTTAGCCCGCGCAGACTGGTATCTCGAGCGACTGCTACTCACCGATCGCGAAGCTCCGTAACCGATTGCGTCCTTCCACGAGCAACACGGTCTGATTGCATCCAAGATTGTTGAATTCCTGAACTAATCCAGACGGCCAGCGCACGGTCAGACGATCAATCGCATCGCAATCACCCAACCCAAAGACCAATTGGCGATGGTTACTGACATGATATCCATCTCCGCCGACTAACTGCTGAGTCCAGCGCCTCCCGCCGGCTTCAACAGTAACCCTGCTTCCAATCGCGTCGCGCGAGCCTACCGTGCCGCGCAGTTGCACCGCGAGGAAATTGCCGGACTCCGATCTATTTGTCAACAGCGCGGCGGGCGTCCGGGTGGGAAATACACACATCCTCGCGACCGTCACGATTCAGTCCAACTTGGCCAATGCGCGACCAAAAGTAACGACCGTTAAAGTAGGGCGAAGTTGGTCGAATTCACCTCATTAAACCAGCCGCCGCCAGCATTCCGCATGCCACTGTGGGGACATTCGATCAAATTTACCGTGGGCAAATGTCAGATCAATATGTCCATTAGTGATGATCAAGTCCTGCCAGCCGTCAAGATCACCGTCGACGAATTGAGTTCCAAACCCCAACATGAGAAACCCTGGGTCTCGCAGCCGCGCTTGACGAGTTGTATCGACAAAAGTGTGAGACTCATTCTGCAAGTAGAGTACATTGGACTCCGCGTAGAAATTCGTGACAAACAGGTCCAGCAACTCGTCGCCATTAGCATCGCCTGCCGCCACTCCCATGCAGGCTTGCAAGTTACCAACCTCGTCATAACCGACTCCGGACACAATCGCCTGCTCTCTAAACGTTGGTGCCACTTTGGGAGAGACGGTCTCATTCAGAAACAGAAAATTTGCCGAGGTGTCATTGGCAATGAAAACGTCCAGTTGGCCCCGATTTCAGAAATCGGCGGCAATAACTTCAAGCCCCTTTCCATCGGCTGCAATGATTCCGCAATTCGCTGTTACGTTTGCGAATTCTCCGTTACCAAGATTGCTAAACAACAGTCTTGGTCCGCGGTTAGCAGAGTTAGGGCGGAGGTCGCAGGCCTGCCTTCATGCTTGCATTTCATCGCCAACACTTCGTCCATGATCGCATAACTTACAGCATATATCTCTGGATCTCCGTCACCGCTCAAGTCACCAATCATGCAACTCGTTGTCCAGTGATTTCCCGCGACACCAGAGCTACTCGTAACGTTCGTAAGTACCATCCCCCATGTTTTTATAGAGAGCATTACGGCCGAAATTCGCCACGTACACATCGGGAAATCCGTCGTTGTCAAAGTCGCCAACGGCAATACCTTGACTAAAGTCCGTGTTATCCAAGAATGCGAGGGAACCGACCTCGGAAAACGTTCCATTGCCATTGTTGCGAAACAATTGGTTCTTGTAATCGGACTGCCCGGAAACAATTGGAAACGGTCCACTTTGCGTGAAGTATATGTCAGGCCAGCGGTCCAGATCGAAATCAATTACACCAATTCCGCCCCCAGTTGCTTGCAGGATGTGCTCCAATCCAGTGGTCGCTGTCGTGCCGTTGAAATACCGGAAGTCAATGCCCACATCGCGAGCGACCTCAACGAACGCGACGCTTGTGGACTCGACGCCGGCGATCTCACGATCCACTTCCGTTTTCGCAACCAATTCGTAGTCGGGTAAAGGATAGGCGTGCCGATCGATATCAGCGGTCAACCTTCCAGCGGCCAAAGTAAGACTTCCGTCGTCTGGAAGGTGGTCGTGCAATTCTCGCAGTCGATTCGCGGCCCAACGTTCGTGCCCCGAGTTCCACTGTTGCAGAATCCAACACCAACCTGCCGCCTCAAGTGGTCGGCCCAACTCATCCAGAAGGTCGACGGTCTTTCGTACCATCTCCACGTCATAGCTGAATCGGAGTTCCATTAGCAGATATCGCAACTGCGAAAGCTTCTGCGAGCGCCGAGCCAAACTTTCCGCTACCTCTTCGTGGCCTTCCAAGTGCAACAACTGTGACAGTTGAAACGTCGCACCACCATGGTTAGGGTCTAGCGACAGAGCTTCGAGAAAGCAGCGAGTTGCTGCCCGGAGTTGCCCGTTTCGACGTGCCCACTGACCTCGCAAATGCCAAATTTCGGGATGACTGTCGGCATTCGGTGGCAGGTTTTGCTGCCATTCTAGGAAGCCGTCGTCCGTTGTGCTGTTCAACAATATTGTGCCCAAACGGGCCTGTGCTTCAATGGACTCAGGATGGGTCGCGAGAATGTCTCGGAGCTGGGCCTCGGCCCTGTCCAGCTTGCTATTTGCCAAGTCCATTCGAGCTCGTCCGAGCAAAACAAGGCGATGGGACGGGTCTGCAACCAAGCAGTTCTCAACGAACTGGTAATCCTCGGAAAATGCCGTATCTAGGGCGCCAAGCATGATTATATGGCTCTTCGCCACATGCCCTTCTAGTAGTTCGCGTCGAAGAAACGGGAGCGATTCCCAACTACGCCCTTGATGTTGTAGAAGCTCCGCAAGAAACGAATTCGACTGCAAATGAGAAGGGTCATGTTTCAGCGCCAGCCGAAAATACTCCTCGGCCTGGGACGCGCGCCCGGTCTGCATGAGCCGCTTTCCTGCCCAAAAAGCAGCCTCGACACGAGCGGCGTCGCGAGTTTCGGTAACGGATTGAAAGCGGTGAATTGCGTCGCTATCTCGCTTCAGTCGCGATGCGGCTTGACCAGCAATCAAGAGTGCCGCCGGATGATCTGGAGCTAATTCAAGAGCTTCCTTGGCGTGCCTTTCAGCCGCGTCCCAGCGGCTGGCCATGAGATCGGCGCTTGCGCGACGGAGTAATTGCTGAAAGCGACTTGGCCAGAAAGCCCTTTTCAGTGGCAGTAGTCCGCCAACGACGAGGAGCACTAGTATGGCGGCCGGCATCAGCTTTTGCATTTGCGGCTCCTAAATCGATCGGGGAGAAGTCGCCGAAGTCGCACTAATGCTTGCGTTCGACAATTAATGCCCACACCAAAAAGCACACTCCCAACGCTACGAGCACGCTGCTGGGAATGAGGATCTCGCTGGCAAATGCTTGGTGAGGAAATCCGATTAGGTAGGCATGCGAAAACGCCTGTACTGCGGCGAGAAGTAGTATCGCACCTGTTATCATTCGCATAGAGTTCACACCCAGCTGTGTTTCGCTCAAAATCGGATAGACGATTAAATAGCGTCCGCGCATAAAATTCCACTCGTGGACGCTATTCCGGATCGAATTACCTGCATTGGCGATGCCGACCATCGCCAACCTAGAACGAAGCGTTGCTTAATCGGTGAGTGGTACGTCGTAGGTGTTTGCTCCTTCTTTCACGTCGTACGTCAATCCGCTGGTTGTGACGTCCGCATATTTCGCAGGGATCGCATTCGACGAATCACCGCTCGGGTCAGTCTTTCCCTCGTACATCGCCGCCATCTGATCGGGCGTCATCTCCGGCGCTGGCGGTCCAGTCACGGAGACTTGGTAGGCCCCGACGGGCAACTCGGGCTGGCCCTTCATTTGAGCTGAGTAGCTCCCGTCGGCTTGAATGCTGCCAACAGCGACGAATCCCGTCTTCTCGTGGATCAGCGAAATCGCCGATCCCGTTGGGGGCGCACTGCCGTTGTAGGTCACCTTTCCGCTCAAAGTGCCAGTGGGGCCGTCTGGCAAAGTCGTCTTGCTGCAACCGAGGGTGGCCAGTCCCACGATCAACATCAGCGTGGCGAAGTTACTTGTGCGGTTTACAACCAGTGTTAGTGTTTTCATCTCGATTCGACTTATCGAAGTATTGGGGACGAATAAAAAGACGTTCCACCCAGATGCGAGCGGAACGTCGCGTAGAGACTCTGTGAATTTGTCGCGAGTTATCTTACGGCCGGAACGAGGCGGGTTGGCCATCGTCGCGAGTCGCCAACAGTTTGAGCGTGAGAATGTCGATGGTGTCGGAAATGAACTGGGTCGAACCATCGCAAACCGCGACCTGTACGCCGCCTGGATGCGCCGAGTAAATGCCGTTGTTCGGCCCGTCGTTGTTTCCACACCCCGGCAAACTGGATTGTGTGGAGTTGGGCGCGTATCGAATCGTGGTAATGTTAAACTTTCGGTCATTGGCATTGGGGCTTCCCATCAGCCAACCGTGATTTGAATTGACTTGTTCCTTGCCTCCCGCGGCCGTATAGAACCAGTCGCCACATTCGCCAACAGCAATGGTATTAGACGTGCCGTCCGTGATCGCGGCGAAATTGACGGTTGCCATGTTCGCGGGCTTGCCTCCCCAACCATGTCCGATCAAGACGCCGCCGTTACTGGTGACGCCACCCCCGGTAACCGAGCCACAACAACTACAGCAACTGCGTTGCCGACCAGTTGGGTTGTTCGTGAAACCATTACCATTGGCAGCGCCCGAGATTCCGATGTACTGCGGGCGGGTGTGTGTGTAGCCGGTGCCGACCGAGTGCATGGGTTCTAGCGGACTCGAAGGACACAGAAACGCGTCGATCCGAATGTTGTTGAAGCGCTGGCCATTGATAGTTCCACCGCTTACGCCATTGTGCGCCCATCCAACGTGCTGACCGCCGAGATTGAGCTGATCATGCATGGTCTGCTGTTCGATGAAAGGCAAGATATGAACGAACCAAGAAAATCCCCATTGTCCATTCGGCATTGCACTTGCCCCTGGCGGCAAGGTCTTATAGACGTCGTGGTAATTCTGCAAAGACAACCCAAGTTGCTTTAGATTATTCGAGCAACTCGAGCGTCGCGCCGCCTCGCGCGCCGCTTGCACTGCGGGCAAAAGCATGGCGACCAACACGCCGATGATGGCGATGACCACGAGCAATTCGACCAGCGTGAAGCCACGCGAAGTCCTGGAAGCCTGTTTGTACATCTTGATTCTCCCGAAACCTTCCCAAAAGAAAAATAACGTTCAGCGATTTCATTCGACCGCTGACGCACACGATAAAGTGCCAAGCGGCTCGTGTCAAACGATATTCGAGTGAAATTCCAGCAAATCCCTCGCTCGGGGGCGAAACCAGGCAACGACTCCGGTGTTCGCTTTGCCCACTACACGGAGTGTCCTGTTGAATACATGTCCGAGATTGGGTGTCGCTCTTGGCTGAACTGAGAGGCTCGGAGCCAACCGTTAGTCCGCGCAGCCCGGTGATCGAACGACCATTTCGTCTCCATCTCGGTGCTTCCAGTCGGCAAAGCCAAGCTCATCGACATGTTCGCGCGACGATTCCTCAAGTCAGCCCGAATGCACTCCAATTGTCGACTGCGGGTGAATTGTCGAAGCGGAGCGTGACAGCTAGACTGCTGGAACTTTGCGACGTGCCAGCATCGCGGTGGCGATGCGGGCGACGCGGCTTTATTGCGAACCGAACCGTTGGACTAAGGGCTCGTCGATGTCGGACCATGCGAAGCTGATTCTGGAAGGCCGAACACTTGAATTGCCGGTTGTCGTCGGCACCGAGCAGGAGCGAGGCGTCGACATTTCCAAGCTGCGGGCCGACACCGGTTTCATCACGCTCGACGAGGGTTACGTCAACACCGGGTCGACCACCAGCGCAATCACGTACTTGGACGGCGAAACCGGCATTCTTCGCTATCGCGGCTATCCGATCGAAGTCTTGGCGAAGCACTGCGATTTCGTGGAAGTCAGCTACTTGCTGATCTACGGCGAGCTGCCAACGGAAACTCAGTTGACGAACTTTCGGCATTCGATCCGTCGCCACACGATGTTGCACGAGGACATGCGTTCCTTCTACAACGGTTTCCCGCGCGACGCCCATCCGATGGCGATTCTCTCGTCGGTTGTCAACGCTTTGTCGACGTTTTACCAAGACGCACTGGACCCGCATGACCCAGATCAAGTCGAGGTTTCGATCATGCGGTTGATGGCCAAGTTGCCGACAATCGCGGCCTATAGCTTCAAAAAGTCGACGGGCCAACCGTTCATCTACCCTCAGAACGATCTTTCGTACTGCGAGAACTTCCTGCAAATGATGTTCGCCGTTCCCAGCGAACCGTACGAGATCGATCCCGACTTCGTCGAAGCGTTGAATCTATTGCTAATCGTACATGGCGACCACGAACAGAATTGCAGCACATCGACTGTGCGGATGGTCGGCTCGTCGAACGCTAATTTGTTCGCGTCGATCGCCGCCGGCATCTGTGCGCTGTGGGGACCGTTGCACGGCGGTGCGAACGAGGCCGTCGTGACGATGCTCGAGGAGATCATCGCCAGCGGCAGCAGCGTGAAGAAATACGTGGAGATGGCGAAGGACAAGAAAAGCGGCTTCCGTTTGATGGGCTTCGGCCACCGAGTCTACAAGAACTACGATCCGCGTGCCCGGATCATCAAGTCCGCCTGCGACAAGCTGCTTGCAAAATTGCACATCAAGGATCCGTTGTTCGAAGTCGCCCAAGAACTGGAAGAAGTGGCGCTCAGCGATCCCTACTTCATCGAGCGCAAGCTCTACCCGAATGTCGACTTCTATTCGGGCGTCGTTTATCGAGCGATCGGTATTCCCGTGCAGATGTTCACCGTGCTGTTTGCGATCGGCCGGCTACCCGGTTGGATCGCCCACTGGGTCGAGATGCACCAGTCGCCGACCAAGCGGATTTGCCGCCCTCGCCAGATTTACACCGGGCCGCCTGAGCGCGAATTCACGCCCATCGAGCAGCGCGTGTAACGAAGTGTCCAGGTTTTGTGACGAACGTTGCCACTGGATTAGTGCGTTTGGTGGCTTGGCTCGTTGCATTTCGTCGTAGGCGGGTTCCCGAATTTCCGACCACTTCGCGTGTCGCATCAATGGTGTTCGCCGCGAAACATAAGTTGGTGCCGTCAGCCAATCGAAGTCCGTTGTTTTGAGAGCTCGCCAAACGGTCTACCGTCAAGTTACTTTCTGGCGGCATCTCAAGCGGAAAGCTGCTAGCAAACGGTAAGTTCAGCTTGTTTCGGAATTTCCTACCTGCGGCGGGATTGTGCGGCGAATTGCGAAAGGCTACGGTTATCCGCAGGCGCTGCGATTTGTGCTATGGCCAGCGCGCACTTGGCCGAACAGCGAGAGCCGAATTCGGATGAGAAGCCCAACTGCTCGAATGGCGAGTTTCCGTAGTCTCCGCCAGTCGGTAGAACGGCTCAATTGCTTCACGATCGTTGGCGATTAAGGATATCGCGAGTTCTGGCCAAACATTTTCGGGTCGAATGGCCGAGGAATGAAGTATATTTGTGCTGGCGCTTCACGACCGTGAATCCAGCGCGGGGGCGAGAAGGGGAGAACGAGGTTGCCTGCCGTACATCCGGACAAGCGGCAGTGCCCGATTTGATGGTCGAATGGGGAGCTTCGCACCGGCAACCGATTAACCGACAGCGCACGTCCGTTCCGCCTGGGCAATTGCGTCATGATTGCTGAACACGCTCAAATCGCCGAAATTCTGCTCGTTGAGGACAGCGAAGCCGATGTGCGGTTGTGCGGATTCGCGTTGGAAGAAGCGAATCTCGTCCACCATCTTCATGTGGCATCCGACGGCGATGAAGCCATCGATCTGCTGCTCGGTCACTCCGAACATGATGTCATGCCTCGCCCGGACCTAATCCTGCTGGATTTGAATCTGCCGAAACGCCCCGGCTACGAAGTCCTTTCCGAAATCAAGAACGATCCCGATCTGCGGATTATTCCCGTGGTCGTGATGAGCACGTCCACATCGCGCGACGATATCGTGCGGGCTTATGAATTGGGAGCGAATTGCTACATTCCCAAGCCATCGAATTACGACGAGTTTGTGGAAGTCGTGCGCTTGATCAAAAACTTCTGGTTCTCGGCCGTCGCTCTGCCAAAATACGTTGTTTGATCGACCATCCATTTGTCGAGGCGACTTCCCCTCGCGGATCTCACGCGTCGCGATCGATCAACGGCGACTCGAGCGACAGCTCATCCAGCATTCGCTGCAAGGTGTTGCCGAGCTGCACCATGAGCGGGTCTTCGTCGGCCGATTTATTGCGAAGCGGCGAGACTTCGATCGCTTCGCCTACGTCGATGATCACTTTCAGTCGACCATGCACGCGGCACCGGTCGGTTAGATCTTCCTCCAACCGCTCGACGGTTTCCAACACTCGGTCCACCGATGGCAACGTCAGGTAATCGGGCGGGTAACACGAAACCTGCTGAGCCAGATAGATATCTTCGAGCTGCCTCCAACGACGCTCCCGCTCCTGCTCTGAAATCGTGCCAGCGACAATCTCCGGCAAGATTCTCATTCGCAACGCCTTAACGCGCGGCACGACTCCGCCCGTTTGTGACCTTCCCAGCCATTCTTCTTCCAAGGGACTGAGCAACCGGTCGATCAGCCGCAGCATCCGATCTTCCATGCGACCCGTTTGTGTCTCGCCAAAATACTGCAACTCTTTCAAACACAATAGCGCTCGCCCCAGCCGGTTAATACGTTCGAGTAACGGCCGCTCGCGCTGTGGCCGCCATGTGAAACGGTGCTCGATGTCCGTAAGCACATCGTCCACGGCTTTCCGAATATCTCCCTGAAACCGGTACTTCAGCGCCACGGGGTGAACGACAACCTTGCCTCCGTCGACGCGCGCGGCTCGCTTTTTGGCGCCGGTGCGAGCAATGAAAGCCACACCCTCCAACAAGGAGTGCAACCGATCATTCGTGCGCGTCACCGCGCCCTCGGGAAACACAACCAGCGGTCGCTCCGCCGTTTCCAAGATCTGCACCGCGGTATTAATCGCTTGGCGATCGATCCCCTCGCGATTAACACTGAATCCGCCCATCTTTTGAATGGCCCAGGCTTTGAAACGACCTTGGTTATAGAGATGCCAACTAGCCATCGCATATACGTGACAGCCCGCTTCCTTCGACAACCACCCCATCACAATCGGGTCGCCATTGCGGCAGTGATTGGGCGCGAGCAAGATGCCACGCTCCGCCCTTAGCGACTCCCGCAAACGCTCTACATGTCGGCATTCATAATCCACAACCCCTTCCGCCTTTCGCAGCCACACGCCTTGAAAATCAAAGTATCGAATGAACGCCGGCCACCATGTGCCTCGGTGAGGTGGCACGAATCCGTAGGGGCGATCCACAATGATATTTTGCATAACGGGCCATTCTAACGATTCACAAATCGTTGATGAGCATCAGGCTCAAGTCAAATAGGAGGTATCGGCCATCTGGGCACTCGCTAGCCGCCGTATCCCCTTGGGTGGCTAGAGTGCCATTTCCAAGCCGTTTCGACGATCGCCTCGATCTCCACATATCTCGGTCGCCAGCCAAGCATCTCCTGAGCGCGTCGCGAATCCGCCACGAGTTCCGGTGGGTCTCCGGGCCGACGCTCCGCAACTTGGCTCGGAATTGCGTGTCCAGTTACGGTTCGGCAGGCGTCTAGCACCTCCAGGACACTGTGCCCTCGGCCGGTCCCCAGATTTAATTTCAATCCAGAGCCGGGCTGAAGTTTATTCAAAGCACGTACGTGCGCGTCTCCCAGATCGTCTACATGGACATAGTCGCGAATGCAAGTTCCGTCCGGTGTGGGATAATCGTCACCAAAGATTGATATCGTAGCCCGCTGTCCCAAAGCCACTTGCAAAATAATGGGTATGAGATGCGATTCGGGCGTGTGATCCTCGCCAATGTCCCCGTCGGGCGACGCGCCCGCCGCGTTGAAATAACGCAATGCCGCAAAGGCGAATCCGTAGGCCGCCGCGTAATCATCCAACGCTCGTTCGATCACCAGTTTCGTGAACCCGTAGGGATTGATCGGAACCTGCGGCAAGTCTTCATGGATGGGCATCGTTGCGGGCGTTCCGAACGTCGCGGTGGTGCTGGAAAAGACAATGCGGGTTACTCCCACGGTCCGCATCGCCTCCAGCAAGGAGAGTGTCGCCACCACGTTGTTCTGGTAGTAGATCGCCGGGTTCACAACCGACTCGCCCACCATCGCAAACGCCGCAAAATGCATAACCGCTTCAATCGATCGATCTCGCAACGTCGCCTCAAGCAACCTCCGATCGGTTAAATCACCCACGACCAGGCAGTCCGTCGGCACGGCCTCGCGGTGCCCATAATAGAGATTGTCGTACACCCACACCTCGTGTCCGGCACGTTGCAACAGTCGCACGGCATGAGAACCGATATAACCGGCGCCGCCGGTCACCAAAATCTTCATCTCGTCCATTCCTTCCCTACTTGGGCCTCGGTCGTATTCGCACAAACCGTGGGATGTCGACAACACCTAAATGCTGGCAATCGCAAAGTTATGTATCGCTAGCCGGCTCGCGACAATTCGCCCCGCTCCGTCCGCGCTGTTCATCAATACGAACACTACCCCGCAAAACCACCGGCATGTCGAAACTAAAACCGCGTCTCACACGCCCCCAGCCGAAATTGCAAGGCGACAGCGCGCTACGCTGGAGCGCGTCGTTTGTCGAATATCTCCGCAGCGAATGCATGTTGGCGGGCAATACGGTCGCCGCCTACGAACGCGACCTTCGCCGCTTTCGTGAATGGCTCGACGGCAAACCCATCGTGGGGCTCAACATTCGCCAGCTCTCCGATTATGTCGGTTGGCTGCATGAACAAAACCTGGCGCCCTCCAGCGTCGCCCGACACATTGTGGCGCTGCGAATGTTTTTTCGATACTTGCAACTCGAAGGCGTGCTGCAAGAGAATCTAGTTGAGTTGCTGGGAAGCCAAAAGCTGTGGCAGCGAGTGCCCGAAGTGCTTTCGCCCCAGGTCGTCGAACGATTCGTTTTCGCTCCAGCAAAATATGATCCCTTCTGGCGCCGTGACCGAGCGCTACTCGAGTTGCTCTACGCTACCGGTTGCCGCGCGTCCGAGGTTTCCAATCTCACATTAGAAGAAACACGTTTGGATGAAGGCTTCTGTGTCGCACGCGGAAAAGGTAACAAACAGCGCGTGGCGCCGATCGGAGCACGCGCGGTGTCGGCCATCCGCGAGTACCTGGAACACGAACGCCCGAAATTGGCGACCATTCCAGCGACACCGCCCAAATGGTTACTATTGTCTCGGAGTGGTCGACCGCTACGACGCGAGGCGATATGGGAACTAGTGAAAAAATATTCCGCTCGGGCTGGCGCGCCGCCCACCATTAGCCCTCACACGCTTCGGCACAGCTTCGCCACCCATCTGCTGGCGGGTGGAGCGGACTTGCGACAAGTCCAAGAAATGCTGGGACATGCCAGCATCGCCACTACCCAAATCTATACTCACGTTGATCAAACCCGTCTGAAAAAAGTACATCGCAGCTTCCACCCCCGCGCCTAACATCCTCGAAACCTATCCGACAGTTACAGTACGACGGTGATTCCCATTACCAGGCTGTCTTGTACCACGCCGCGATCACTCACCGTCGTAATATCCAGCAACGGAGCGAATCCGCTGCTCCGCACATATTCGAATGACAGCAAGGCGTGCGGGCCCATGTCGATTCCCATGCCGAGCACCAACTGTTGATTGAATTCAAACTCGGAACCGCTTGGGCCTTGAATTCCCTCGCTCCAACTGACGCTGTAGCGAGTAGGTCGGGAGAAAAAATAACCGTCGAATGCCGTCTCGGCTCGGTATGCGCTAACTAACGCCTCGGTCGCGGGCCAGTCATCCACGGTCGACACAAATTCACCGGCGACAATCAGTCGACCGATGTTGAGTTGAGCGTTCACGTCTCAGCTGCTGTTGTACGGGCCGAACGCATTGGGGTTCGTGTGTTCGGCAATCGTGGCGTCGTAGATCGTTCCTCGAAGGAAACCGCCGCCCAACCGCCAAGCAACATGTTCGCCGCCGCCAAAGAACGTCGCGTTGACGGCGAAGTTGTTAAGCTGTCCGCGCGATTCGGAATCCGCAACACGAATGCCTCGCCCGCCATTGATCCCCATCGCCACGACATGCATATGCTCGCCCGAATATCCGACGCCTAGCCCTTCATGCAACGCGCCGAAGTAGTGCCACACAACCGATTGGCTAAAGGGCGATAACGTACTCATATCGCCAAACGGCACATTCTTCTTACCGATAAATGCATACCAAGAAGATTGATTGAGGTCGCCAAACGTGGCATAAGCCTGTCGTGTCTGTAAGCTTCCTTGTTTGAAATCGGGGAAAGTGAACACATCCGAAAACAGTAACTCGCCGTACAAGTTGATCCACGGGTTCACATGAGCTGCCAGCCCAGCATTCGCCTGCACGATGCGGGCGTCCGTCGCGGAACGTCCTCGAAAATCGGGTGGAAATCGTCCTAAATAGCTGAACTTGCTGTCGGTGTTCGTCGCCGCCGCCAACAAGGATAGGCGAGCTTGGGCGCCGATTAGCAATACAGGGTGGTAGGGGAACTCTGCATTGTGTTCCAGTAGTGCGAGTTCCTTGTCGTTCTGTCGATTCTGAAAATCGAGCATGACGCGAAATAGCTCCGTGTCCAATCGCACCGACGGAAAAATGGCCTCGGTAGGCGGCGAAGTGGCCGGCGCAAAATAGCCGTTCGAGACGGTTTCGGCGAATTCGTCGGAAGCCCACGTGGCTGCCGATGGAGATAAAGCGGCATCCGAGGATGGAATCGCTAATGGCCAAGGCGGTTCGGCGTCCCGCGACGCACTCGGTGGAATGTCGAGCGATTGACTGGCTTCAATCGGAAATGAGCCTTGCCCTAGGGCCGGCGTCACGATGGAAAATGGCAAGCATATGCCGCCGACACACGCCGCCGCTAGCAGTACTGGAATGATTCGCCTCACCTCGCCCCAACCTCCATGTGAGTAGGGACGAACACTCGACGAACATGCTAGCTATGCCTTACGTTGCAAATCGCCGCGAGTCGTCCCATTACAGACAACTTCGGCGTTTTGGTGAGGCATCATTTACTTGACTTGCCTAATCCGTAAAGTTTACGCCTTGAAGGCCACAATTAGGGTCACTTTCTCGAATACAGACGCTAGCACCTCGACGCCTATCGGTTGGTGCGAATCGTCGCGTTCTCCCACCAAGCGTCGCGTTCGGTGGCACGAACTTGATGGTCGCGTTTGTGAGTGTAGGCTTTCTCGGCAAAATGGTGAGCCAGGTCGCCGCCAAACAGAACCTTGCCGAACGGCAAGACCTGTAGTGTGTTTGCGATCGGCAACGTCGCGGTATGGACTGTCTCGGCTGCGGAGGCTGCCATGCCATACGTCACCACCTTCGAGCGTTCGCCAAACTCCTTCGTGTGTTCGGCAACAGCCGAGACACCGTGTTTGATTTGCTCGGCGTGAACCCATTGTCCCACGCGGCGACTCCACGGTTGACCACTTCGGTACTTCACACTCGGCTCGCCAAACATGCCGAATACAACCTTTATTCCATGCTCTCCGTAGTCATACTCAATTCCGTGGGCGGTGTAAGTAACCCGCGGTGCTCCCGGCATCATCTGAACCGGAATATAACACCTTTCTCCAGACTTAGGGTGATTGGCAACGACAATCGAAGGTCCGCCAGGAAGGATCTGAGCTTGAAACGACCGATCACCGCTATAGTAATAGCGATGCACTAATACCACGGGTGGTATCTCAACCTGAGTTTGCCCGTAAGGCCCCTCGCGCAACAATACGGCTGGATTGCCAACCGGGTCGACCCCCGGATCCAAGACTTCTATCTCCAAGGAAGGTGGGACCGGCGCAAAACCCGGATCGCCCGCATCGGCTCGATTCAGCCCGCATAGAGCCACGGACACCCACACAAACGTCATCGCTTCCACAGTAAGTTTCACAACGCAGCCTCCTTGCGAAGTCTGTCTATCCGCCATCGATCCGAGCTAAACCCGCCGCCGCAATTCTTCAGTCCAACATTCATCTGAATGCTGCATTCAGATCCATTTATCGTCAGCGAAAAAAGAACTCGACCTCGACTCGATCAATGTCCGCGAAATGCTCTTGCAGCCAAGGATCAACACGTCCGGTCCGAACGAATCGCGGCTGTCCGTTCTCAACCCAGAATGGGCAGGGAGATAACTCCGCCAGAACCGGCTTTCCCAAGCTCGGCACGAATTCAGCCACCGGTTCACGATACGCGCCCAAACAGCGCAGCTTCACGTGAAATAGATTTCTTTTAATGTGCAGCGTCGGGTTATATATCGGAACAGCGCCAGGCGGCGGCAATGGGTTCTGATCCGCTCGAAGACTCAATATCCACATTCCATTATCATGAATCTGCAATGCAACTTGTGATATGTGACAGTGTCCGACGCTTATCGCGGCGCGTTCCAACTGGTAGAGATCGACCACGGTGCGCCGCGCTACCGTCGGCGCGGGACGCACCGACGTAAACCTCTCGCGATCCAACCGCGTAGCGTTCAAGTCGAGTGGCGGCGGAAATTCGTCAACAGACCTCCGTCCCAGCCCCAAGCGATCCCACAAGCCAATGGGCGGACCAGGAAGTTCACGACGCAGTGCTTCCGAGGAACGCTCGCGGATGCCGCGAGGCGTCTCCAGTACCTCTCCCGCTCGCTGCTCAAGCACGACTCCTTCACCGGTTGTTTGACGACGAATGGAATTTTCGCTACGGAAGTCGCTTTCGATTGTCGCCAACAGTTCGGCGGCGAGAGCGGCTTCGATTTCGACGGTTCGATCCCGCAACAAGATTCCCGTGCGGCTGATCGCCAGTTCCGTGGGTGACTGAGGGCCATACTGATACCGTGCATCGGGAATTCCCGCGAGGCAGGCCGGTCGCGTGCGAGCGTGCTTCGGGCCGGGCAGATCACCCGCCGACGCGACGCCCAGCAGTTGCGAGGCCGTAAGAACGGCGCCAATCCATCGAATGCGCATCGCATGCTCCTTCACTTCAGAATCATCAACGGCTTAGGGTTCGGCGCTCGATGACTCAAATTCAAGGCGCCGTGGACACCCAGTTCACGCACTACGGCCGAACGCGCCGACTGCTTGGCGGCTCCAGTGTGGGAGTTGGTTCCGCCGATCGTGGCATCACCTCCTCTAACGGATAAGGTTCAACTCGTGTATCGGCTGGCATTCCATAGTTTCGACCGCCGCGGAACGGAGCGCCTTCCTTGGATTGACTCGGAACGTATCTATCCGGCGTGTAGGTGTCATTCGGACGATACCCTTCTTGCATAGCGCTCTCACGTAGATCCAGTCCGGGCCCTTGATACCCATTAGGATGCAGCCGCGGAACGCTCTCCTGCGTGCGATACAGGTCCGAGCGACGATTTCCTTCCGGAATTCGCAGAAACTCGTCCACTTGATTGCTGGCATAGTCGTACACACGATTCTGAAGTTCGCGGTGTCGGCCTCGAACCACGAACTCCTCGTTGCTCAACCGCAGCGGATCCATATCCGACACCGCCGGCGCCCATCGCAACCCCATCAAGTCAAACAGCGTGGGAAAGATCGTGGCTTGATTGAGAATAATGTTTTGCTGGAGCGACGATTCATCGCTGGGCAATGGCCGGAACATGACACCCACGACTGGCATGTCTTCCAGTAGTGGAACGCCCTTCGCGGTTCGGGCTGCCTTAAGCGCCACGGTGTAGCGGCTAACTTCTCGCAATTCAAAATTGCTTAGCTGAACGTCAGTATGTACGTAGTGCCGTTTTACTCGGCCCAAGTGCTTCTCATCGGCTCGCACGGGTTCGCGGATGTTGGTGGTATACATATAGTTGAAGTCGTATACCACCGCTTGCCCGTCCGGCTGAATCACTGGGCGAATCTCGAATCCCGTCCCGGTCTCGAACTTGTAGATGGCCGGATCGGGGATCAAATTCTCTAGATTGGCCCCGAACTGCGGCCGAGCTGCCGCGTTATGAGCCATGACATGCTCGGCCGTGGACGTTTCGAGACCGGGCAGCACGTCGCGGACCGTACCGAAGCCACCTGTTGATCCTGGCGCGGGCGACGAGCCGCTGCCGTTTGCGTTCATCCGAGTCATTGCCAGAAAAGTGGGATCATTTGCCAGAGCGCCCACGTCGTCAATCATGGCCTTAGCGCCGTTCATGGCTTCCGTCAGCAAGATGTCGCGAGGCGGCAAGTCAAATTCCATCGTTGCATTCGGCTCGACCTTCGCAAACTCGCGGTTGTTGGCCAGCACGGTGGTCGTTTCGGTCTGTCCGAACTGAACGTCATAGTACGTGCTCGCTTCGCGAACATGCCGAAACGAGGGATAGTAGAACTGCGTATTAAAATCGTCGTCCAACGCCGTGGTGATGCGTTTCAGAGTAATTGTCCACGTTAGCCGTGTGAGCCCGAGTTCCGTCCAACAACTCGATGTATTTCTCTTCGAGGTCATCGATCAGCATGTCCAAGAACTTTTTGTGATCGAGCGGTCGGCGAGATCGCTGGGCAGTTTGATCAGCAAATTGATAGCGCACTGCGGTCTCCTGGATTGTTGCCAAATGTGGTGACACACGCGCGAGCGATTCGATCACTTTGAGCTTATCTGAATGAGTTCCGTAGAAAGCAGTTATTTGGCGCGACAATGACTCCCAGTCATTGCGAATTCGTACTATGTTGTGCGGAATTTCAAGCAACCGTCGTTGCAATATCTCAAGTTTCCTGCCTTTTCGAAACTAGCTCGTTCCACCCTCAACGCATTATGCATGGATATCATTTGTCGTAATACACTGGCAGCCTGATTTACTGCGCTCTACGGCTCACGGCATGCTCGTGCGTCTGACTGACGCAACGTCGCGTGTCGCGATCTCGGTCTTTCAGAGTACTTATCGAGATCGCTTGCGGTTCTCATCCGCCGATATACCGGCTTGGCGTTTGAGCTGGATAGGCGTAATCGGAGAGCCAGTCAAACATCCGTCGCTCCTGGATCATGCCTCCCTGAAAAAGACGCAGCAACCGCCCATTTCGGCCTTCGCTTCTTCGGGATCGGATCGCTTGACTTACTAAACGTAGTTTGCCGTTGACGAAGACCGGTCTGTAAAGGTGCACGCGTTGATCATCAAATGGAACAATTGAAGCTCGATTTGTCGCGGTACATCGCCATCGTCTGGCGGTGACTTGATCAAGCCTCGTTGTTTCAATCTCCACAATTGCCTTCTTGGTCCGACGCGCTGAGTCCAACTGCAGCTATGAGCTGACGCGCAGTGCTCAGAAGCTTGGTAAACTTTACGACGTTACATTGTCATCGGCGGAGACAATTTCGCTAGCGCGACGTCAACGCTAATGACATGTTGATCCTTGAGCTTGAGCAGATCGCGACTGCACCTTTTCCATTCCTGCTTCCGCAGCCTTTTTCTCAGTCAGCAGCGCTTCGCGCAGCTCTTGCTCACGATTTCCAAGACGTTCTTCAATGATGGCCCGTTCCATCACGCGTTGTTTGTATTCCAGCTCGGTAATCAACCGGCCCTTGAAGATTTGAGCGAGGCGGATGAACTCACGCTGTAATGGTGAGAGTGTGTCATCGTGGACCATTTCGGTGTTGAAGAATCCACGGAGCGACTCGAAGCGGGCGTTGTCGGCCATCAGGCAGAACTGGGGTTGGCAACCGTGGTGTTTCTGTTTGCACTCGGACATGCTGGCTTCGAGATAGCTTTGTTCCGCTCGTGGCAGTTCGGCTTGGCATAGTTCATCGAACTGTTGCAGGATTTCCATTCGGGTACTGTTTTTGGCCAAAGCCATTAGGTTTAGCGCCGTGGACAAACTGGTGGTATCCATCGAGTGCAGTGAGAGCAGCTTGT
This sequence comes from Pirellulaceae bacterium, assembly GCA_041399085.1. Classification (GTDB taxonomy): domain Bacteria; phylum Planctomycetota; class Planctomycetia; order Pirellulales; family Pirellulaceae; genus JAWKTM01. The sequence continues at coordinate 57,849 of JAWKTM010000019.1, read as the reverse complement.
TGCCGGTGCGTAGGAACTCGGAATCCAGTGTGTCCAGTTCGTCGATGAAATCCTTGCCAAAGAATGAGTACAGGTAGCGGCGGTCGCGGTCTTCTTGCGTTTCACCGGGGTATTGGGCCATCGCTTCTTCGGCTTTGCGCGCGGCCACCTGGACCACCGATTTCCGCAGCATTTCGGAACACTGCATCGTTAGAAACCGCGCATGGTCGATATAGCGTTGAATTAGAAACGCGACTTCCTCCATCCGTTCGGCTCGTTCGCCGTTGATTTGCACACTATGAACCGAGACGCGAACCTGCCCAACCGGTTGGTCGATCTGGTCGATCATCGTGCGAATTTGATTGATGCCTTTCAGCGGCCCACGCAGATGGATCAAACCTTCGCCAATGACCGAGACGCTAACCTGTTCGACCGGATCATCCGAAGCTGGCACGCCCGGGGCGTAGGTATCGGGATCCGCATGCGCCGCGGCGACCTCACGGCGGAACTGTTCATCGCGCGCCTGACGTTCGGCCGCTTCCAATCGCGTGGATGCCTCTCGGGCCTGGATTTCGGCTTCGCGGGCCGTTTGGATTTGGTTTTGCAATCGGGCCGCTTGATTGGCGAAGGAGGCGGCAACCGCTTCTAGTTGTCGAGCGGCCTCAGCGGGATTGACGGCGGGTGGTAAAGGAGGCGTTGGTTGCACCGGAGGATTCAGGGCCGCTCGCTGAGCTGCCGAAAGCTCGCGCAATGTGGAATCGAGATTCTGTTGCGTGGCTTGCAGTTCATTTTCCAGCCGTCGAGTCCTCTGGGCTTCGATGACGGCTGCCCGTTCTGCCGCTTGGCGTTCCTCGGTTTGTTTGTCAGCAAACGTTCGGGCTTTGTCGGCCAATTGCCGAGCCATGTCCACCCCTTGGCGGTTATAGGACCGCACCTTGCGATTCACGATCTGAGCCACACGATGCGCGTCGCGATAGTAGTAGAGTCGCACGACCCGTGTTTCGACTTTGTCGTTGGGGTTAAAGCCGTTGGGTACGTCGCGTGGTTTGGTGAACTCGGGAAACTGAACATACTCCCCTGTCTTGCCACTGACTCCAGGCGCGACGATGGGCGTTTCCGTGATGCGGGAGCGAATAATGGGAATCTCCTGGCCCGGCGGATCCACAGCAAACGTATTTCCGAAGATGTCCACTTAAGGGTTCGCCGAACTGGCGCAGTCCTTGAGCCTGTCCGCTCCGTTGACGGGAACGTTCATGACTAGAACCTTGAATTCACCGTCAAACGGAAAGTCTTCGAATGTTAGTTTTACGGAGTTTGTTAAGGCATCGAAGTCGGCGGCGAAAGGGTGTTTCGAGTCCGGAGTTCCAGTGCCGGATGTATTATGGCAGCGGTGGTTGTGTCTTGCGCCCTGTCTTTGTCGAGCGGCCGATCGGGCGGCGAAAAGTAAACAGTCAATACAATTCTTCCGCTACCGAACAGCATATTTCCGTGGCTCGATATCGGTAATCTTCGGTCCACGCTTGCGAACCATCACTTTGGCCGCGTCCGAGGCTCGCTTTCGTGGTTGCCCTGGACCACGACCGCCGTGAAGTCGTAAGTCGCCATCGTCGCCAACTTCGACGATTGCTGACCAATCGCCGTTGTCCTCAATTTTTGAAGCCTGTCTTCGTGCCGTCTCCCCAGATTCGTTCGGGGACACTGCCGGTGGACTTGTACAGAATGACTCGACTGTATTCTCGCTGTTGCTGGGGTACTGCTATTGCCGTTCCCTTTATCACAACTTGATTCTCTACCTCGTTGAGTGCCGCCGCGTTGACGATCCAAGTCCTCGGAATCAGGCCGCGTGGTATGGGGTCTGCCGATCTCCGTGCGAACCGTCTTCGCCTTGCAAATTTCGGTGATTATGGGCGCGATTTGCGTGGGTATATCTTCGGCGATCGTGAAGATATTGCGTCTGTGGCGAAGACGCGGGTGAGCCGTCGTTGCTTTTCGCGTATGCCCATGGTGCCCATGGCTGCCTCTTTTGAGCCGAGGGAGTCGCAATTCCGCTTTCCAGTTGCCATCCGAGTTGATTCTGGGTTGCTCCCGGGGACAATGTCACTGTCGAAATAGTGCTTGTCAGAGTCGGTTAGAAAAAGCGAGAAGCCCAAAGTTCCGATCTTGGCTGGATCGCTAGCTGAACCTTTTTAGAGTGCCAGCGGCCCTCAAGTAGTCGCCAAAGGCATCTAAGCTACTGATGTCTGATTCATCTGGGCCGAATCGATTGTTTCCAACTTTCGATGGCTGTGGAGCAGCAGACGCGTCACATCAGGCACGATGATGGTTAATGATGCAAGTCAATAGCGATCTGTCCGTTGTCTCTTACAAGCAAAATATATCTGCCTGGATCGATGTTCTTCAAGCTAACAGTGTCATCCCAGAAAATCGTTTGGCGGAAGCCTGATCTGGAACCAAGGCTCCGTCATCTCCTAGGTATTGGGTTCCGAACTGGATCAGATGGTCGGCACCGTCACGATCCGTACGGGCTTTAGGTTCAGTGTGAAATTGCCGCCATTGAGATAGATCCGGTTCCCGTTCCGCCCGTCTTCCAAACGAGGTCGCCGGACTCGACAGATGCGATCACCTGTTGCGACGGACTTTGTCCGACCGCGTGTGTGGCGGCAAAAGCGGCGGTGGTGGTTTGGTGCGACGCGAGCTGCACTCCGTAGCGGTACATCGGTGAGACTGGCGGGAGGCGGCGGGTTGGGGTGGGTCGGGGATTGGTTGGGCGTCGGCGGCGACTTGGGGCAGTCGGTGGGGTTCGGCGGTCGGTGTCGGCAGGATGTTTCGCGCGCCGATGCCTACGCTGGCGGCGGCGAACAGAAGCGACGCGATCTTGAACCAATTTCCAGCAGAGTCCACGTGAGCGTCCTTGCTTCAGACGAATCGAATGCGCCCCCAAAGGGCTGGGACAAATCGGAACACTCCGTAAAATCGGCGCAAACGGACCGTCAACAGGACAAAAAAGCCACTCGAACGAGCCATATTGCCGCGCTGCGCGGCTGCGTGACGCGCGACTTTGACGATTAGGCAGACTGTTCCACCGCATTGAATCGCAAAGGACCGAAAGTTCGGCTCGGCTTTTCCACCGAGGCAGAGTGGCTTACGATTCAAGACCTTGGCCGCCGAGACTCCACGGAAAGCGACGCAGAGGCTCGCACGGTTCGGCGGCCGCGCTGGGCTGGAGTGCTAGCCGAGCGCGTTTTCCACGCAATCAAAAGGGATGCGATTACCGATGGAAGGAAGCTTGTCCGATCGGGCCGAAGCGATTCAACAGCGGATTCTTCAGCTACGAGACAGTCTTTGACTACGCCAGCAAGAAGGCCGCTATCGCCGAGATCGAGAACCGGATGTCCGCGCCGGGCTTTTGGGACAACCAGGAGACGGCTCAGCAAGTCGTGGGGCAGATGAAGTCGTTGCGTGGCGTCGTCGCTCCGATGCAGAAGGCCATCGAGTCGGCGGACGATCTGGCGGCGATGCTGGAAATGGCCGAAGAGGATGATTCGATCGTGCCGGAGATCGTCAGCGAACTGGATCGGCAGGAGGAAGAGCTGGAGCAGCTTGAGCTGAAGGCGCTCTTGAGCGGCCCGCACGATGCGGCGGGCGCGATTATGTCGATCAACGCGCGGGACGGCGGAACTGACGCCAACGATTGGGCCGAAATGCTGCTGGGAATGTATATCGCCTGGGCCCAGGCCAATGACTATGCGATTGAGCTGTTGGACCGCAGCGACAACGAAGAAGCGGGGATCAATAGCGCCACGATCGCGATTCGCGGCCCGATGGCTTACGGCTACCTGAAAGGCGAAACCGGCATGCATCGGTTGGTTCGGATCAGCCCGTTCAATGCCGAAGGAAAGCGTCAGACTAGCTTCGCGGCGGTCGACGTTTCGCCCGAGCTGTCGGATTCGGCGGAAATCGAGATTTTGGACAAGGATGTGCGCGAGGATACGTTTCGGGCCAGCGGCGCCGGCGGCCAGCATGTGAATAAGACGAGCAGCGCGATTCGACTGACTCATATTCCGACCGGTACCGTGGTTCAATGTCAGAACGAGCGGAGCCAGCACAAGAACCGGGCCAACGCCTGGAAGATGCTACGGGCCAAGATGGCTCAGATCGAAGACGAAAAGCGGGAAGCCGAGGAGGCCGCGAAATACAAAACCAAGGCTCGCGTCGGGTTTGGCTCGCAAATTCGCAACTATTTCCTGCATCCGGATCAACGGGTCAAGGACGCTCGGACCGGTTATTTGATCGGCAATTTCCACGATGTGTTGGATGGCCACATTCAGCCGTTTCTCGACGCATATTTACGTTGGCGAGTCGGTCAGGAAGTGACCCAGAATTAGCCGCGAACGGATTCGGCGGCGTGAGCCGACTTCGCCAGCCGAACGAACGCGATATCCGTTTCCGCTTGAGAAAACCCAGTCGAATGGTTCCGAATCCGCCGTCGTCCGCCGAACCGAATTCCCACGAGTCAGCGGAGCAAGTCTTGTGGGCGGTCGACGACGCGGGGCGGGGACTGCGGGTTGTGTTCGAGCGGCGTGGGGATCGGTTCGCACATCGTGTCGAGTTGTGCGTTGGCGGACGCTCGCAACTGCTACTGCGTTCCATCGAAGGAGACGATTCGGAGCTCTGGCCACCGAGTCCGCCGCTGCAACAGTTGAGTGTTGAAGAGCGTGCCGATGGTGACGTGGCATTGCTGGTTGGCATGGCAGGCAAGAGCCATTGGTCGGCCAGCATCGCGGTGGAACGGGCGGCGCGGCGAATAGTGTACGACGTCGCTTGTCGAGTGCGCGAGACGCCTGTCAGGCTCGGGACGATTTTCATGCTGGCGGACGAATTGGCTGGAGCACATTCCCTGGGCGAGCACCAAGTGGAGCTCGCATCCAAGTCAGGCGAGTACGAAGTGTCGGTCGCGTCGATGATCGCCGACGATGCGGGCCCAACCTGTTGTGAGATTCGAGAAGACCAACGCCGAATCATCATCGAGCCCGCTTTGGAACGAGGCCCGCAAACGACTTGGCGGTGGCGATTCAGCTTGAATCAACAAGCGAGCGGGTGAGACGCTCGAAACGCTGCGGTGGGCGGGGACGGTTGGGGCGCTGTTCAACGAAGCAGGTAACCACTCGAGCGAGCCTCACCGGTCGATGACTCGAGCGCGCGAGCCACGCCCATCGAAGACTCTGGGCGTGCCACCTAACGTCGTGCGCTCGGCGCAGGTCTCCCGACCTCGCCGAAACCGCCGACCGCAGGTCTCCTCGCAGCGCCGGGAGACCTGCGGTCAAGAATGTGCGGGGTCGGGAGACCCTCGCACAGCGCGAGTGTAAGGTTACGGCGAAGCAATCCGGTGAGGTTAATCTAGCGGCATCATTGTATTGTTCCCGTATGGGCTTTATCTGTCTCGACGGTTCCTTTCGAAGAACACGATACTCGGCGACTTCTTGCGCGAAAACCTGTGCGTTGATTCGACCTGCAAGTGACGGCTGAAGAGCACTGGCAAGATGCCAGTGGCACGCGGAACGCGCCCGAGTTGTCCACCTGACGACAGCGCCAACCCGCCGAAACCCGTACAAGCTCGAAGCGCTAGCGAGTGAGTCTCCTCGGCTTTCGGATACGAGCACGTAGCGCCAGCGAGTGAATCCTCGGCATTCTCGCCACCCGATCTCACGCCTCTGCTGCGCTGCGTGCTCGTATTGCGTCCAGCCGACGAACCCGCTACCGCTGCGCTGCGTGCTCGTATTGCGTCGAGTGAGAGCGCGTCCTGCGCTGTGCGTTGGTCACCTGCCCCCGCGTTTCGATCATGTGCGATGCGTCTGGGGGCTCGCTTCGCTCGACCCCAGGCACGGCAAGTTCCCAGGCACGGCAAGTTCCCAGGCACGGCAAGTTCCCAGGCACGGTAAGTTCCCAGGCACGGTAAGTTCCCAGGCACGGGAAGGTTCGAGGCACGGTAAGCCTTGTCGCAAACCGCTAGGACGATAGCGCCGCGATGGCGTCTAGTAGTCGTTGCTTGAGCATCTGCCGTGGCTCTTCGCCGGTTAGCTTCTGACCGTCGGCTTGCGTCACATAGAACACGTCGGCGACTTGATCGATGTGCGTGCCGATCTTGGCCAGATGCACGTTGAGGCCCAATTCGTACAGCGTTCGCGTAATCGTGTACAACAAACCGAGCCGGTCGTAGGCGAACACCGTGACGATCGTGTATCGCTCGGAGGTATCGTTGTCGACACCGACGCGGGTCGGCATTGGATTGAGTTGCTCCTCGCCGTCCTCCGTCACTTTTTTCCAAACGCGGCGAAACTTGGGCCGCGCGTCCGACGGCGCCTTCAAGGCCGCGACGAGCGTGTTGCACACTTCTTGCGTGCGTTCGGGCGGAGGATTGCCGACGTAATCCAAGTCTTCGACGAAGAATCGGTCGAGCACCAAGTTGTCGGCCAGCGTATGAATTTCGGCCGACAGAATCTGAAGGCCCTTGCTCGACAACGCGCCCGTCAGCCGATGAAAAACGCCGGGGCAGATTTCTTCGTGCGTGCCGATCGTATACTCGATCACGTTCTGTTCCGGCAGGAACTCGCCCCAAGCGACCGCTTCGTTCGTGGGCAGTGCGTGAATGCGAGTCAGTTCGTCGACGATCTGTTCGGGCTTTCGCGAGAACAGATAGCCTCGCGGCAGGTTGGTGATCTGTCGCTCCCACCAAGATCGCTCGCCAGAGTTCGGAGCCAGCTCGAGCAATTGCCGTCGCAATTCGGCGTTTCGCTTGCTCGCCGTCCCTTGGTCCGTGTCGCCGACCAAGAATTCCAGCGTGTGTTGGTACATGCGCGTGATGAGATCCAGCTTCCAATCGTTCAACACGCCGGGGCCGACGGCGGCCAGATCCGCGGCGGTCAGCACGAACATCATCTGCAACACGTCGGGCGAACGCACTTCGGCCGCGAAATCCACGACCATCCGTTCGTCGTGCAGATCGTGCCGCAGGGCGAGGTGCGCCATCTTCAAGTGTTTGTGGACCAGATATTCCAGCACTTCGCGATCGCGTTCGGGCAACTGAAACAGTTCGGCCGTTTCCGTGGCGATTCTCAGCCCCACGTCGCTGTGATCCTCGGTGAAACCCTTGCCAAGATCGTGAATCAGCAACGCCAGATGCAAGATGCCTTTGTTGCGAAGTCCGCGGTACGCTTCGCCCAACGCATCATCGCGGTGAAAGAACTCCGTGGCGCATTCGACGGCGCGAATACAGTGGGCGTCGACCGTGTACTTGTGATACTCGTTGAACTGCAACAGACAGCGAGCATGCTTCATGGCGGGCACGATCTGCTCGAGCGCCCGCAGTTCATGCAGTCGCCGCAGCAACTCGGCCAAGCGACCAGGTTGCGAAAGCAGCGACATGAAACGCGACGTGACTTCCGGCGTCACTTCGGTCGAAATCCGCTGGCTCATCGCCGAACGGATGGCCTGCCACGTATTGTGATCGATGCGGGCGGAGTAGCGATTCGCCAAATCCATCAGCCGCAGCACTTCCGTCAAATCGCTGGTGACTTTCGTCAACCCGCGTCGAGTCGCGCCGATCGTCGTCGGGCCGACGCGAAAGTCGCGTTCGGCGTGATGGCTGAAGACATTGTTTAGCAGTCGAATCCAGCCGGAGTCGCCGCATGCCTCGGCAATAAAATGCGAAACGGTATAACGCACTTCGCTGGTGTGCGCAAAGTAAGCTCGCATGAACTGTTCGACCGGCAGCACACCCTCGGTGCCTTCGTATGCGAACAGATCGGCGATGCGAACCTGCTCGGACTTTTCCAAAACGTCTTGAGGTTTGCCGGCGTGGAAGTGCAGCTCGTTGCGCAGTCGCAGCAGGAACTCGCGGGCCTTTCGCAAGCTGCGATGATCTTCGGGCGACAGCGCGTTCATGTTTTGCAGTCGGTCCAAATCAACTTGGCCGTACCGCGCGAAGCCAACCCATCGCAACAATTGCAGGTCGCGCAGCCCGCCTCGCGAACGCTTGACGTTCGGCCGCAGCAGATACACCACCTCGCCGTATTGCTGACGCTCGGCTCTGCGAGCCTTCTCAACGGCGGAAATCAGTGACGAATAGCGGCGGTTGGCGTCGCGGCGAAAACGCTCGATGAACTTGGCGAACAACCCTTCGTCGCCGCACAACCAGCGACATTCGCTCAGCGACGTAAAGATTTCCGCGTCGCGAAATGCCAACATGCTGGCTTCCAGCGGCGTACGCATGCTGAAGCCAAGTTGCAGGCCAGTGTCGTAGATGCTTTGCGTGAATTGGCGAGCCAACGCCGCCACGCGCGACTGGCTGTTCGTCGGCACCAACAGCATCAGATCCACGTCCGAGTACGGCGCGACATCGCGCCGCCCGTACCCGCCGTGAGCCACCAACGAAACTTCGTCCGCCACGGCGCCGGCGTCGTTCGCGGCCGCTTGCCATAGCTCCAAAACCACTGAATCAAACATGTCGGTCAGACCCGCACAGACTTGAACGCCTGGCGAGCCTGCCGCATGTTGAGCCTTCAGTTTCTCCCGGCCTTCGGCCAGCTTCTCGCGGGCCGCCAAGACCGCGGGGCGAAAACCCGTTGCCATAATTACAGCGCGTCTTCGCCCGTTTCGCCGGTGCGGATGCGAATCGTGTTTTCCAGATTCGTGACGAAGATCTTTCCGTCGCCGATCTGGCCGGTCTGGGCGGTTCGCAGAATCGTGTCGACCACCGTGGTCAGATTGTTGTCGCCGCAGACCACTTCCAACTTGACCTTGGGCACGAAATCCACGGCGTACTCGGTGCCGCGATACATTTCGGTGTGTCCCTTTTGGCGACCGAAGCCGCGGACTTCGGAAACGGTCATGCCGTGAATGCCAACCTCGGTCAAGGCGTTCTTAATGTCCTCCAACTTGAAGTGACGGACGATCGCTTCGATTTTCATTACTGGCTCCTGGGCGATTTGGATGCGGCGAAACACGAGCGGGAGGCCGCGCGTGCGCGGCCATTCACTCGTGTTCGCCGGTCAAAATTTTAGGTGTCCACTGAAAAAGATGTAGCCTCTTCGCCGTGCTCCTTGATGTCGAGACCTTGAATCTCAACGTCTTGGCACTTTCGCAAGCCCATCGTCGCGTCAAAATCTTCAGCAAGATGAACGTGACCACAGCGGCGTAAACCGTATTCCGGTGGCCACGATCTGGCCCACAAAGACCGACGATGCGGCCTTCGATCAAACCGAGCGGGTTCGGGCCGTCGATGTTCCAGCAACTCGCGTGGCGAACACGCCGGTCAAGATCGCACCCAACGCCGACGCCATGCACGCCGAACGCGTCGAGCGAGTCGTCATGCTTGAACTTGAACTGATCGTGGTGCAAACGAAAAGCCCAGACCACGCCGCCGCTAACGCCCATCAACATCGCGGAAACTGGGTTCACAAATCCAGCCGCCGGAGTCACGCAGACCAAACCGCTACGGCTCCCGAAGCCGCGCTAACACGGACGGCTTGCCTCGCAGTAGCCCATTCGATGGCAGCCCAAGCGACCGCATGCCGGCCGCCGCCGAAAAGATGCGTCGCGGCAGCGGCTGGAAGTCAGATCGTCTGAAGCCAGTTCGCTGCCGGCGTTGAAGCCGAACCAGCCGACCCACAACATGCCGGCGGCAGCACTGCATAAGTCAAGTTGTGCGGCGGCATCGTCTGCCGAATCCCAAACGGCGTCCGATCAACAACGCACAGATGGTAGCCGAGACACCCGAGCTAATATGCACGACCGTGCCGCCGGCGAAATCAAGCAGCGCCAGCCACGCCGGGTCCAAACGCAAGATTCCTCCGTCCCAAACCCAGTGGCACAGCGGGCAATAAACGATCGTTCCCACAACCTCACGAACACCGTCATCGTGTAGACTTCATGCGTTCGGCGAAAGCACAGATCAGCGGCGTGATAATGAAGAACATGCCCTGAAACAACATGTGTGTGAGCAACGGAATCACGGAGTATCGTCATTGATCAGCATCGGCGTCACGGGTTCGCCAGCCTCTTCGTCCACGTTCGCTGGACGTTGTTCATCATCAGGTATTCGCCGTTGCCGATGTACGGGTTGTCGCCGCCAAACGACAGCGAATATCCGTAGATTCCCCGCAGAACGGTCGCCGGTCCCGCAGGAAGATGCACTGCATCATCACGCTCAGCACGTTCTTCTTGCGGACCAAACCGCCGTAGAACGCCGGCAGCGGAGCGGTCATGAACAGCCTTGCGCAGCGAGTCGGCATCAAGCGTTGTTCGCCGCCACGCGAGCCGTGATGTCGACCGCTTCGGTCGCGGCTATACGAGCCGGTTCGATGCTGGAGTTATCGTCGCCGGATCCTCCAGCCGAGCTGCCGTCGGCCGAGTTGCCATCGGACGCGCCCATCGTCCGGCGCGTCGTCGGTCGCCGCAGCCGCTGTTTGTTCACCGCCGCGCCGGACGCATCTTCGTCCGCGGACAGTCGGCCCCAAAATAACCAATCCCATTAGCGCGCAGAAAGCGAGCGCATACCAGGAACAGCAGAAACATCAACACACCTTCCCATTCAGAAAATGGGACCTCAGATAGCGACGCACCGCCTTGTGGTTCACGGATCCACCACGCCGCCGCCTCCAGCGTTGAGCCAATCGATTTGAGACCATCGACTGTTGCCTGTCGCTCGCCGCCGTATTGAAAAGCAAAATGCTTACGACACAGCGGGTTGTAAAGCACCAGAATGTCGCGCCGCAAATCGCCGCGAAAACCGGCCTTTTCCGCGTCAGAAGCGAACCGGCCCAGACGATCTCGTGTCGCGCACACGAACCAATGTCGGTCAGTCATGAATTCGCTTGCTCAACTTCCATGTTTGGTAATTAATCGGCCGCCGGTGGCACGATGGAAATAAGAAGAGACGGTCGCCGACCACTTCGATGGGGCTTGGCCGCGGCGACCGAAGGCTAGATGAGGATGCAGTTAATGAAGATGACAAAGGCGGCAGCGCGCAGCGCCCCAGCACTCCCGGCGAATGGCTGGCATTTCCGCATTCAGTATCACCCGCTCGACACCGAACCGTGGCTGCATTTCGCGTCGTACAAGGATCGGCAGCAAGCGGAACTGTGCCTGCGACGCCACCGACAACGGGGCATCCCGGCTCGGCTGGTCGCCAATTTGATCGCCGCCATCGGATCGTAAATCGCCGACCGCGGGTCTGCTGATTCCCGAGCGTCGCGAGTACGAATAGGATTTGGCCTTGCCGGGAGGCGAAGCTCCCTGCTGAGCCAACCGGGAGACCGAAGCTCCTGCTGGCGAGTCCTTTCCCGCTGAGTGCTTCCGTGCTGAGCTTTGTGTGCCTGGGGTCGTAGCAGAAGCGAAGCCCCAGCCGCCGCAGTACGTGTACAGTACCGCTTCGCTAAGTACAGTAGGATTTGGCCAACCGGGAGAGCGAAGCTCCTGCCGAGCCAACTGGGAGAGCGAAGCTCCTGCTGAGCCAATCCGCAACATCGCCAACACTCGCCCGACTTCCAAACGCTCATTTACAGTGCCCAAACGCCAGCTCGCAGCGGCCAAACATGATACAGCGTTCAAACGCCAGCTCGCACTCGTCAAACGACGTATGCGGCGGCCCCAAACGCTCCTTTGCATTCGCGCCGTCTGAATCGCCCCAACGCCGGGCTACTCGGCCCAAACGCCGAAATGCAGCGTCCAAACGATGTTTACCGAGCTCAAGCAGTTCGCTCGCCATCTTCAAACGCCATTGACGTCGTCAAATGCTCGCGCGCGCTTTCCAAACGCTGAACTGCACGGACGAAATGACACGTCGCGCAGTCAAAGCCGTCTCCCATTACCCAAATCGCAGCGTGCTGGCTCCAAACGCTCGCTCGCAGCCTCGAAATCGCCAGCGACAGTGCCCAAATCACCAAGCACAGTCTCTAAATCTCGGATTACGGCCCCAAACGCTGTTTTACCGCGTCGAATCGAGGCGACCGCGCCTCGACCGATTTGATGGCATGCTGATCGCTGGCGAAGCGTTCGACCGAACCGGCGAATCACTTCGGCGACCGGCAGATGAAGAGAATTTGCGCACAGAATACGAGCACGAAACGGCAGCAAATGAATCGACGAATTCGCAGCGGCTGCGTGCTCGTATTTCTCTATCGGACGATCGACTTACACCTTGTCTGACTACGATGAGCGGCGGCTCGGTAGGGACGCGTCAGCAGTTGGTTGGCGCGATCGTCGCCCACGAACTGCTCGGTCTCCGGAGTCGAACGTCAACTGGCGGCCGAGTTGATACAGGTCGTTTGGTCCAGCCGAATGTCGACTGCCTTCAAGTTGTCCTTGATCGTCTCGAACGCTTCGACCACCACGCGGTTGTCGCCCAGCGAGCCTAACTTCTGATCGAACTTGGCGGACTCGCCCAGCCGGTAAAAAAATGTTGCCCAAATGGCACAAGGCAGCGGAATAATGCGGCGTCTCGGCATCGCAGTTGTTGTCCTTCGGATTCCGACTCCGCATGGCCGTGATGAACGCGCCGAACGGCCCGCCCGGCGTCACGCTGGCTTCGCCGCCTTGAACGGAAACCGGATCGCCGCCGCCGTTCGGATAGAATTTGCCGCCGCGGATCACGCCTTCCGTCGTGTAGTACTCGTTGCTCACCATCCGGCCGGCGAATTCGGGTACTTCTTTGTCGACCAACCCGCGAGTCTCGAAGACCAGCAAGCATTCCGGGTATTCGAACACCGACAACAGCATGTTCGGCGTCTCGCCTTGATCCGCCTTGTCCGGCAGGAAGCGGCCGCCGAGACTCCAGACCTTCGTCGGCAACGTCGCTCCGGCGATGGCCCAGCGAGCGACGTCCATCTCATGCACGCCTTGGTTGCCGATATCGCCGTTGCCGGTTTCCCAGAACCAGTGCCAGTTGTAATGCACGAGGTTGCCGTGATACGGCTGTTCGCGAGCCGGGCCGAGCCAGAGGTTGAAGTCCAGCCCCGCCGGCGGCTTGCCGATCGGCTTTTCGCCGATGCTCCATCGCGGCTTGCAGCAATAGCCTTTCGACACCCGCAGCTTGCCGTACTTTCCGGACTGCACGGCGGCCACTTCGCGGGCTCGCCCCGAGCTGCTGCGGTTCTGCGTGCCGTGCTGCACGACGCGGCCGTACTTCTGCGCGGCCTCGACGCACTTGCGTCCCTCGAACACGTTATGGCTGATCGGCTTTTCGACGTACACGTCCTTGCCGCGGGCCAAACCGTGATCAGCGAATGCCGTGACAGTGGTTGCACGTGGCGACAGAAACGGCGTCCAGCGGCTTGTCGTCAAACGCCTCAGGAATGTCGGCCACGCAGGTCGGCGTGTTGCCGCCGCGGCCATGACCTTCCTTGGCCGCGAATCGTACAGCCGCGAATCGGGATCGATCAGATGGCGATCCTTGTCCATTCCCGCGAAGCCATCGATGTGAGCGCCGCCGCGACCGTTGATCCCAGCCACGCCGGAAGATGCGAATCGTGTCGTTCGCGCCCGATCACGCGTCGGAGGCTTTCGTGCCCGCGATGGTGAACAGCGGAAAGGCCGTGCTGGCGGCCGCAGCTACGAAACGGCGGCGGTTGAGTTGCGACATGGCTGGCTCCTAGGCGTGTGGGAAAATGGTCAGGCCGATTTCGTGTGATTACAACAACGAACGCGGCGATGTCCAGCAACACACGTCGCCGGACGCAATGAAATCGGCAGTTCGGGCGACTGGCCGATAGAGAATGTCATGTCCCAGTACGAGCTCGACGCGCGAGCGAGTGAATCAGTGACTCACTGCTTGCGTGCTCGTATTTTCATCAAATTGCGCTTGCGCTTGCGTGCTCGTATTTTTTCATCTGCCGCTCGCGTTATGAGTCGAGTCGGTGCTGGGACGGGTCGCAACTCCGGCGGAAAATACGCTGCGCGAGTAACGCCGGTCGCAGGTCGGAGCCATAATCGAACGAGCGACGAGTGTGTATCGTCAGTTCGGACGGCAGTCGTTGAAAACGATTCGCCGGCAATCCACGAGGCAGAGACTATGGCTGCGACCAATACCAAGCTGGACTTCGACGCGGTGCTGGCCGAGACGCATGCGAGGATTCGTGCGTACATCGCCGGCATGGGCATCGCGCGTCATGAGGTCGACGACGTGGCGCAAGAGGTTTACCTCGAGTTCTACAAGTCGCTGGAAAAGATGCCGGAAGACTTGGCGCCCGAACGGTGGTTGAAGGGGATCGCACGGAATCTGTGCCTGAACCACATTCGCCGTTGTGCTCGTCGCGGGCGGCTGCACCACCAGGCTTTGGCCGAAATTCTGGCTCGCACGGAATCGGAATTGGAAAGCCCGGGGCGAGTCGAATCGTTGCATGTGGCGTTGGACACTTGCCTGCGGAAGCTGCCGCCGAAGAGTCGCGAGATTTTGCAGCTTCGATACGAGCAAGATCTGCCGTCGCACTCGATCGCCGATGCTTTGGGATCGACCGCCGAAGCGATCCGCATCGCACTGTTCCGCATTCGCAACGGATTGCGAGACTGTATCGCGAACTCTCTGGCACGTGAAAGCGCCTGACATGGATGCCGTAGAAAAACTGATCGCCCGCTACTTGGACCAACGCGAAAGCCTGGACGACGCGGAAATCGCCCAACTGGCCGCTGCCGCCGGCGAATCGCCCGAGGTGGCTCGCGCGCTGAAGCGGCAACTGGTAGTGGAAGAATTATTGGGCCAGCGATTGGCCGTGGATCGCCAGGGATTTGAAGCCCAGGTCGAACAGCGGTTGCACGATATCCAATGCGGTCAGCGACAGTTGGCCGAACAAGCGGCCCAGCTTCGGCAGTTGGCCGAGTCGCAATTGGAAGCGATGCCGGGCGAAGTTCGCCGACGGCGGCGATACCGCTGGCTCATCAGCCTGGCGGCTTCGATGCTGTTGGTCGCGGGGGCGGCCTACGGCTATTGGAATCTGCGGTTGGTTCAGCCGCTGGCGACGATCGTGGCGGTCGAGGGCGATGTGTGGCGAGTCGACGCGGACCGCTGGAAAGCAATGTGGGCTTCGGCCGCGAATACCGAAGGTTCGATTCTCGGGACGATGTTGGGCGAAGTGAGTGCCGAAGCGGACCAGATCGCGGCGACTTCCACCGAGCCAATCATGCACGGCGAAGGCTTCTTGGTCGGCGACGGTGGCCGAATGCAGTTGCAGTACGCCGATGGCACGCGAGTGACCGTGCGGGGGCGGACGATGGTCGGTTTTGCGGCCCGAGGCTGGACGTTCGCCAAGACGGTTCATTTGGCGGAAGGGCAGGTGACGGCAAAGGTGGCCAAGCAGGGCGGCCGTGGAGCGATGGAGTTTGAGACCGCGTCCGCCGTGGCTCGCGTTTTGGGAACCGAGCTTTCGCTGCGGGCCAACGGCCGAGCCACGCGGCTGGATGTGTACGAAGGGCGAGTGCAGTTAGTGCGACGAGCCGATGGAAAGACCGCTTTGGTGCAGGCCGACGAGGTTGGCGTCGCCACGGCGGACGAGCTGACGGTTGAACCGATCCAGTGGCCGTTGTTCCGCGACGGATTGATCGCTCGAATGGACGCCGGGTTCGACGCGCGGCCGCGGATCATCCTACCAATGCAGGGCGAAACGGAGTTGCCGTTGGTCGCTCACGGATTGGCTTGGCCCGGCCGGAACGGCGCGCTGACGCTGGCCGGCGGCGGCTTCACGGCCGAGGACGCTGGCCGTCACTTGGTCGACGCAATTCGCCGCACGCGACAGTGGACGCTGGAGTTGTTGCTCGAGCCCAAGTCGTTGGCGGTGGCGGAGTCCGCGGCGTTGTTCGCTTTGCAATCGGACGATGGAACCGAGGCGTTGGCGATCACGCAGTTCGGCTCCTCGTTGTATCTGCGATTAGCGGGCGACGCGAAGCCAGCCGACTCGGACGATTCCTCGTCGCTCGGCCGCCGCATCGCGGACTTGCCGGAGGTGCGGCCGTATCACTTGGCGATTCGATTTCGCGATGGCGAGTTGGTTGTGTTGCTCAACGGCGAGCAGCTACCGGTACAGGCCGGCGTGTCGTGCGATTGGGAGCGATGGTCGGCGAGCCGGTTGGTGTTGGGCAGCGCCGAGGCTGACGAGCATCATTGGTTGGGTACAATCAGCCACTTGGCGATTTACAACCGATATGTGGTGGACGACGATTTGCGACGTCAAGCGGCATCGGCAATGCGATTTTTTCGTCGTATGACTCCGCAGCGAGTTTTGGTGCGAGCCGTCCCCACGTCGCCGCCTCGTATCGCCCGACGCGGACGCGGTGAATCGGCCCCGAGCCTTGTTGTGCGGGATTTTCGCGTTTTGGAGGAAGTCGTGGGAAAGCTTTCGGAAGCCCGCTTCACGGCCGCTTATTGGGACGTGCTCGACAGCCAGCACGCCGCGCTGCTTCCCGCCGCGGAAGCCGAACGGATTTTCGTGCTGGAGCCGCTCGCGGACTATCCACACGTCGCTCGCCAGTTGGACTCGACTGGCGAATCGGCCAGCGACTCGCCCGCCAGCTCGACAGCCGCCACGCATTTCGTTGTCGAGTGGCAGTAGCGTGAATGACCTCAGCGAGACGGTCGAGGCAATCGTCGCCAGCGGACTCGTTCGCCGCGAGATTGTCGACCACCGAATGGCTGCGCTCGGCGAAACTTGCGACGGCGTGATGTTGTTGCGGCAGTTGGTGGCCGACCGGCTGTTGACCGAGTGGCAAGCCGCTCAATTGCGAGCGGGGAAATCTCGCGGCTTTTTTCTGGGGCATTACAAACTGCTGACGCCGATCGGCAGCGGCGGCATGGGGCAAGTTTTCAAGGCCGAGGATACGCGACTGCGGCGATTGGTGGCGATTAAGATTCTCTCGCGGCGGACGGGCATCCAAGACGCGGTGGAACGGTTTCGCCGCGAGGCGATCGCGGCGTTTCGGTTGCAACACGAAAACATCGTGCGCGTCTTCGAACTGAATCGCGAAGGCCCGATGCACTTCATGGTGATGGAGTTTGTCGAAGGGGCGAATCTGCGGCGATACGTGGAACAGCAAGGTCGCCTGTCGGTCGAACGCGTGGCTCGCATCGGCTTCGAGATCGCGTCGGCGCTGGAGCACGCTCGGCAGATGGGGATCATTCACCGCGACATCAAGCCATCGAACATTCTGCTCACGCGCGAAGGCCGAGCGAAGTTGACGGACTTGGGGTTGGCCAAGTTTTTTGGCGTGCGGCCGGAAGATGAAACCGGGATCACCAAGACCGGCTACTTCATGGGCAGCGTCGACTATTGCGCTCCCGAGCAGGCCGAAGACGCGCGGTTGGCGGAAACGGCCAGCGACATCTATTCGCTCGGCGCGACGCTGTACTTCTGCCTGACCGGCGGGCCGCCGTTCGTCGATGGAACGGAAGTGCAAAAGATCATGGCTCACCGCACTCAAGAACCGGTGCGTATCGAGGACCTTAATCCCACCGTTCCCGAATCGTTCGCGAATCTGATCCATCGCGATATGCTGGCCAAACGACCGATCGAACGGTTTCCGACGCCAGCCGATGCGGCGAACGCATTTCGAGTGTGGCTGCCCGGCCAAGCCCGCTCGGCCGCACATCAATTGCTGGGCGGATTGATCGACGAAGAGTTGAATATCGCGGAAGGCCGGGTTGAACCGTTTCAGGCCCAGCGACATTTGCGTTCGCCCTCGAACAACGCTCCGTCGGGTTTTTTCGACCGGCTGTTTCGCGCCGTCGCCGCCGAAACCGTTTTGCCCGCTTGGCTGCTAGTCGGAATTCTGATCGTGACATTCATGCTGGGAATGATCGTCTCCGTCGTGCTTTCGTCGCTTGGGATGTAGTCACTCGTTCGGCCGCTCACGTCGTCCGTTTGCACAATTTGGCTTTGATCGGTTATAACTCGAACGAACCGTGTTCGAGTGAACACCTAGCTAGTCAAGGCGATCCCAATGACCGACTACGATCATCCTTGGAAGGAAGCGTTGGATGTGCTGTTCGAGTCGTTCGTCGAGTTCTGCGTCCCGGATTTGTATGCTCGGGTCGACTGGACGACGCCAGTGAAGATGCTGGACAAGGAATTCCAGCAGATCGCCCCAGTCAGCGAGATCGGCACGAGGTCGGTCGACAAGCTGGTGGAAGTGCGGCTAGTTTCCGGCGACTTCGAGTGGCTGCTGATCCATGTCGAGGTGCAGAGTCAACCGGTAGCCGACTTTGCCCGGCGGATGTTTACGTACTTTTACCGCATTGTCGATAAGTACAATAAACGCGTGATGAGCTTGGCGGTGCTGGGCGACTTGGATCCCAATTGGCGACCGTCAGGGTACCGTCTGGACACGTTCGACTGCTCGATGGAATTCAAGTTTCCGGTTGTGAAGCTGTTGGACTTCGAATCCCGGCAGGAAGAACTTGAGCAATCAGCGAACCCGTTTGCCGTGGTGATCTTGGCGCACTTGATGGCTCAGCGTTCGGCGGGTCGCCCCAACGATCGGCTTCAATACAAGGCGCAATTGATTCGGCAGCTTTACCAGCGAGGATGGGATGCGGAGCGAATTCGCGGAGTGTTTCGGCTGATCGACTGGATGATGGATTTGCCTCGCGACATTGAGATAAAATTCAGGCAAGAGTTGGAACGAATTGAGGAGGAACATCAGGTGGCTTATCTAACATCCATCGAACGGCTGGCGCGCGAAGAAGGTTTGAAAGAGGGCCTTGGACAGGGCATCGCAACCGGACTTGATCAGGGTCTGGAGATTGGTGGCGAGCGTGGCATCTTCGCCGGCAAGATCCAGTTGCTAGAGCAAATGCTGGGCGAGCCGGAAACGGCCAGCGACGCACTGCTGGGACAGGACGTTGAGACGCTGCGACAACGGCTCGAAACGCTGCAGAAACGGATGACCAAGCCTTAAGGTTGGCCGAAAATCCGCTCGACATTTCCTCGCAACACCTGCTGTCCAAAATCGACCGCTCGCTCTTCCGTCCAGCCTCGGTCGATCACGTACCGATCGGCCAAAACCTTGGAAAGAATTCGCTTGTACATGGCGAACTTCGGCAGCGCGAATTCCAGCTTATACATGTCGCTGTAATAGCCGATCTGCTTGGTTCGTGGCACGGCTTCCAAGCGAGCTGCCGTGTCGTGTTCGATAAACGTGGGCGTGTTCGAGTACCACCAGTGGCCGTTCGTAACAACGTTCGGGAAAATCCAGGCGTAGCTGGCTAGTCTCTTGATTCGTCACGCTCGCCAACACGGAAATTGGGAAAGTCACTTCGGGAAAAGCGTTGAATAGCTCGCGATACTGAATCAGCGAAACGCGGCTGTCGTAAAGATCGCGACCTTGGAAAACCCCTTCCGCATACACGCCGCGATTCACGCCAATCATCAGATCGAATGGCAAGTGATACTCGTCGCAGAACTCGGCCAGCGTCCAGAACACGAAATTCGAGGCAGCTTGGCGGTCCGCGGCGTCGGCATCCAAGCCATCACGCAGTAGCGATTCGATCGCTCGATTGGCGCGACCTGTCGAAACAGGCGACGGCGCAAAGTCGGGAGGCAGCGAGATCGCACAGGCCCGAGCGTTGTGGCTATTAAAGTGCTCGAACAACCGACCTACCGCCGTCCGCACGGAGTCCGCGTCGGCCAACTCCACATCGCTGGCTTCCCGCAGTCGCGACTGCACTTCTGGCTTGGCCAAATGAAACACCAAGTCGTCGGTTCGCAAACACGGTACATAGACCTTCGTGTCGAATCCTTCCAAAGCGTCGTCGAAGTCGTTGGTCAGAAACACGGCTTCCAGCTTGCTTTGACGCAGAACCTGCTCGGCCCAATCTTCCGCGGCCATTTTTTCTGCCGCCGCGTCGTACAGCGATTCCCAATTTTCGCCGTCGATGCGATCCCCCTCGAAGCCAAAAAACGCTTGAGCCATCTCGACAAACCAACTGTATTGAATGGTGTTGTCGATGGGACCGAGATTCGCCATCAACCGCCCGACCTTTTCGCGTGGGTCGAGCCCGGGCTCTTCGATCTGTTCGCGATCCATGCCGGCGGAATGAGCCAGTTCGGTGTAATAGTGATAGCCGAGAATGTCGGCCAACGTCTGCGAAGCGGGGGCGTGCGGGTTGATGTGCGTATGCGGGTCGACCAACACCAACGAATCAAGTTGCTCGAAGATGCGACGGCGAAGTTCCTGGCTCATGGTGAATCCTGATGCAACGTTGCGAGTAAACAGCTTGGGCAAGCACCATAGGGTAATTACCGACAGGACGAATGCGTAGTCATCCGCTGGATTCAGTCCGCGAATTCCGCTCGGCGACCGGCGCTAATCGAGTGAATCGACGGAGCCCACTACCGGTTCATCGCCTGATCCAAATCGGCCTGAAGATCATCGGGCGATTCCAGCCCGACACTCAGCCGAATCAGTCCGTCGGTGATGCCATGAGCCGCGCGAGCGGCCGCGTCGTAGCTGGCGTGCGACATCGACGCCGGTTGTTCAATCAGCGACTCAACCGCCCCCAGGCTCACAGCCAGTTGAAAGAGATGCGTGGATTCAACCACGCGTTTGGTCGCTTCGAAATCGGCCGCCAGCTCGAAAGTCAACATCGCGCCAAAGCCGCCTTGCATCTGCCGAGCGGCGAGTTCATGGCCGGGGTGCTCGGGCAATCCTGGATACAGCACGCGGCTAACTCGCGGATCCTGAGCCAGCCACTCGGCGAGCCGCTGGGCCGAGCGGCACTGCTCGCGCACGCGCAGCTCCAGCGTCTTCAATCCGCGGCTAATAAGAAAACTCTCCATGGGCCCCAACACCGCGCCCGTGGCGTTTTGCACGAAATAAAGCCGGTCGAGCAACTCTTGATCGTTCACAACCAAGGCGCCCCCCAGGCAGTCGCTATGGCCGCCGAGATACTTGGTCGCCGAGTGCATCACGATATCAGCGCCGAGCTCTAGCGGCCGAGTCAACACGGGCGTCGCAAAAGTATTGTCCACGCCCAGCAGCACTCCGTGACGGCGAGCCAACTCGGCACAGGCAGCGATATCCGTGATCGACATCAGCGGATTGCCGGGGCTTTCGATCCACAACAGTTTAGTACGCGGTGTGATCGCGGCTTCCAACGCCTTGAGGTCGGATGCATCGGCCAGCGTGACATCCACCCCCGAGCGATTAACGATCTTGTGCAACAGCCGATAAGTTCCGCCGTAAATGTCGCCGCCAGCGACGATGTGGTCGCCGCTGTTGAGAAGCATCGTTACGCAATGCGTCGCGGCCATGCCGGAGGAAAAAGCCAGCGCGCCGCAGCCGCCTTCAAGCGAAGCCAGCGTGCGTTCGAGATTCTTCCGCGTGGGATTGCCGCTTCGCGAATAGTCGAACTCGCGCCACTCGCCCGCCTTATGTTGAACATAGGTCGAAGCGAAATGGATTGGCGGCACGACCGCGCCAGTTTGCGGATCGCGCTCATTCCCTACATGGATGGATCGCGTGCGAAATTGCATGATGCTGCTCGGCTCTAGTTCGATTCCAAAGCCTGCTCCAAATCGGCGATCAGGTCTTCGGTGTTCTCGATTCCGCACGACATGCGAATCATGTTATCCGAGATGCCAAACCGGCGGCGGTCCTCGGGCGTTTGCTGGTAGTAGCTCATCACCATCGGCTGCTCGATCAACGATTCCACGCCACCTAAACTCGGCGCGATGCGAGCGATCTGCACGCGATCAATGATGTCGGCCGTTTGCCGCCAATCAGCGTCTTTCACTAAGAACGTAATCAGCCCGCCGAAGCCGCGCATCGTTCGCCGCGCGATCTCGTAATCGCGATGTGTCTCGAGGCCGGGATAGTAAACCTTCTCGATGCGAGGATGCGATTCCAAAAACTCGGCGACCGCCAAGCCGTTGGCGTTATGGCGATCCATCCGCAGCTCAAACGTTTTCAAACCGCGTTCGAGCAGATAGATGTTGTGCGGCGAATTGATCGCTCCCATGATGCCGCGCAGATTGCGAACCGGCTCCAGCTTTTCGGTCGAGCCAACGATCACGCCAGCCAACAAATCGTTGTGGCCGCCCATGTATTTAGTCGCTGAATGCAACACGTAGTCGACGCCGTATTCAATCGGGCGGACGTTGTAGGGAGTGGCCAGTGTCGCGTCGATCAACGTGTCGACGCCATGCCGTCGTCCGATATCGGCAAAACGCTCCAAGTCGACGACGCTCAGATGCGGATTCGTCGGCGATTCGCTGACCAGCATTTTGGTTCGATCATTCACCGCCGCTTCCATCGCGTCGTAGTCGCATGCGCGGACTTGCCGAGTCACCACGCCGAACCGCGAAAGATGCTTGACGCAGAACTCGCGACTGCGGTGATAACACTCGTCGAAAAAGATCACTTCATCGCCGGCGTTCAATTTCGACATGAACAACCCCACGATCGCGGCCATCCCGGTCGAATACAGAATCGCTTCTTCGCCCCCTTCGAGCGACGCCAGCTTTCGCTCGACCACCTTCTCGCCCGGATTCCCGTAGCGGCCATACTCTTCGCGCTGCTGTTTCTGCTCGATGTAGTCGATCACGGCCTGTGTCGAGCGAAACGTGTAGGTGGACGCACAGACAATCGGATCGGTGATCGAGTCGATTGGCTTCTGCCGGTCCTCGCCGGCATGGACGGACAACGTGGAAAAACCTTGAGGAGCGGCTGATTCTTTCACAATGGTTCTTTGCATGGCGGAGCCGGTTGTGGTAAGCGAATCGAACGCGACGGGCTCGGCGCAACAAAAAAGCCACGCCCGAAGCGACTTGTCGGACCGTGGCAACGTTGCTGTTCAGATTGTTCGCTCGCACGATTTCCAGCCGTGTCGTTCGTGTTTACACGCGTCGGCTCGCGGGCGAAGGCTCTTTAGCAGTGCAGGCTGCAAGCGGCCACAAATCCCTAACGAGGTCTGATTCTAAGCCCCCGTCCACGGACTCGCAATCACCAACGCCACAAATCCTGGCGTCATCCGTCGGGGATTCATCGTTAAACGTTGAATTGCAACAGTCGCCGAAAGCTGCGCGGCTAGGTCGTGTGGGAAATCGGAGTCGCGTGAGCGGAATTCGCAGACGACGGACGCCCTCAACAACGACCGAACCTTTGCGATCTGCCCAGGTCGCTTTACAATACGCGGCTTGTCTGGCCGTGAATGGCCACCGTTGGCGTCTCATTGGGCTCTCGATCTGACAGGAATACTCCCTTGTTACGGACTCACACTTGTGGTGAATTGCGCGCCGACGATGTCGGCAAAGAGGTAACACTATGCGGCTGGGTTGACAGCTATCGCGATCACGGTCGCGGCTTGTTTGTCGATCTGCGCGACCGTTACGGCATCACGCAAGTTGTGTTCAATCCGCCCGATACGTCGGACACAATTTTGAACGCCGCGAAATCGCTGCGAAGCGAGTTCGTGATTCGGGTCAAGGGCCGCATCGCCGAGCGACCGGAAGGCATGGCGAATCCGAAGCTGGCCACGGGCCAAATCGAGCTGCGCGTGACGGAGTTCGAGTTGCTGAACCGCTGCGCTCCGCCGCCGTTCACTCCCGGCCAGCAAGAATTGCCGGGCGAAGATTTGCGGCTTAAGTACCGTTACCTCGACCTCCGGCGTAACGAGATGCAGCAGACGTTGTTGCTGCGCAGCCGCATCATCAAAACCATGCGAGATTATTTCGACGAGCACCGCTTTATCGACGTCGAGACGCCGATCCTCGGACGCAGCACGCCCGAAGGAGCTCGCGACTATCTGGTGCCCAGTCGCGTACATCGCGGCAAGTTCTACGCGCTGCCTCAGTCGCCGCAGCTCTACAAGCAGATTTTGATGGTCGCCGGTTACGACCGCTACGTACAAGTGGCCCGCTGCTTTCGCGACGAAGACTTGCGAGCCGACCGACAGCCGGAGTTCACGCAGTTGGACATGGAGATGTCGTTTGTCAACGCCGACGACGTGATCGGAATGATCGACGGTTTGGTCGCGCGGCTGGCAAAGCAGTTGCTCGGCATCGAGCTGACGTTGCCGCTTCCGCGAATGACTTACGACGAAGCCATGGAGCGTTACGGGCACGACGCGCCCGATTTGCGGTTCGGAATGGAGCTGGTCGACTGTTCGGACTTGGCGGCGGAAGCGGAGTTCCGCGTGTTCCGTTCGGCGGTCGACGAGGGCGGGCGCGTCCGCGGATTCACGGCCAAAGGTGTCGCCGCCGATTTCTCGCGCAAGCGACTGGACGAGCTGACTGAATACGCCAAGGAATTCGGTGCGAAGGGACTCGCGTGGTTCCGCGTCGAGCCGGATGGCAAACTTTGGTCGCCGACGGCTAAGAACTTCACCGACGAATTGTTGGCGAAGTTCGCCGAGCGGATGCAGGCAGAGCCCGGCGACTTGCTGTTGCTGGTCGCCGACAAATGGGAAGTAACTTGCAAGGCGTTGAACGCTTTGCGAAAGCGGCTGGGCGCCGAGCTGAAGTTGTACAAGCCGGATGCGATGAATTTCTCGTGGGTGGTCGAGTTTCCGATGTTCGAGCACGACCCGGAAGAGGATCGCTGGGTGGCGATGCATCATCCGTTCACCGCGCCTCGGCCTCAGGATTTGCCGATGTTGGATTCCGATCCCGGTAAGTGTCGCGCTCAGGCTTACGACTTGGTCATCAACGGTTCGGAAGCGGGCGGCGGCACGATCCGAATTCACGACCAAACTCAACAGCAAAAGGTGTTCGGCCTGCTCGGCATCGACGAACAGACGGCGAAGGACCGGTTCGGATTTCTGCTCGAGGCCCTGCAATTCGGCGCTCCGCCGCACGGAGGCATCGCGCTCGGCATCGATCGGTTCGTGATGTTGTTCGGCGGGCTCGACAGTATCCGCGATTGCATCGCTTTCCCGAAAACGCAGAAGGCGACGGACCTGATGACCGAGGCGCCTGGCGACGTCGAAAAACGGCAGTTGGAAGAACTTGGCATCCGCACCGTGCCGTTGGCGTAGGATTTTCAGCGTGAGGCTGGCGAACGGACCGAGTGGTCTCGAACCGATCGAAGCGGCCTGACTTAGGATGGCCAGACAATAGGACGGTGTCGATCCAACGCCGTCCGCCCCATAAATCGGAAAGGAACGAACGATGACGGAGCAGCGGTTTCTCATCCAAACGACGAGCTGTTTTGCGGCAATGCTCGTGTCGCTGGGGTTGAGCGTCTTCGGAGGTTGCGGCAATTCGCCTCAAGCCGTCGATCGCGGTGGAAAAGCGACGGCACAAGGCGACGCCGAATCGTCCACGACTCGTGATCGCCAGAATCCCGTGGCCTCGAACGGGTCGGAAAGTTCGGAAGAAACGGTGGAGACACCGAATTCCCGAGTGTCGGAAGAAAAGGTCGCCGAGCCGGCCGAGAGCCTTTCGACGACGGTGACAATCGCGCCGGCAGTCCCCGTCGAGCCGTCGGCCGGAACTTCGCCGGCGGCCGTTATCCCAACCCCCGATTCGCCTAAGTCGCCGCCGGTCGGTGACGAAGATCCCTCGAACCCGACGCCGCAGCCGCTGCCGCCCGAAGGTATTCCTGAGAATCCAGCCGTTCCCGCGCCGGTCGCCCCCAAGCGATCCGATAGCGTGCCGGCGCCAGCTCAGCCGAAAGCAGCGCCGGCTCGCCCAATCGCCATCGAACTCTCTCAACCTTTGCACGAGCCAGTCGTTGTGCTGAGCTCGGCTCATGCGGCCACGAATAAGGTAGGCGTTGGCGATGCGATGCCAGCCATCGCGTTGCCCGATCTCGGTGGCCAAGTCCATAAGCTCAGCGACTTGTACGGCGAGCGAGCGACGGTGGTTGTCTTCTGGTCGGCTGGTCGGCTGTTCGCCGAGGAACAATTCGCTCGCTTGAATGCGGAGGTCGTCGAGCCGTTTCAAGCCGCCGGCGTCCGCGTGATCGCGATCAATGTGGGCGACCCGGTCAACGAAGTGCAAGCGTTGGCTAAGCAACACGCGGTGAAAGCCACGACGTTGTTAGATGAAACCGGCGAGGCGTTCGCGCAAGTCGCTTCGGCCCACTTGCCCCGCACCTACGTCTTGGATGCGGAGGGCAAAATCATTTGGCTGGATCTGGAGTACTCGCGAATCACTCGCCGCGAATTGCGGAACGCGATTGTCCATCAACTGAAGCAGAACGGATTGCTGAAACAAGGCGGCGGCTAATCGTCCGACACCGCCAGTCGCTTCGCCTGCCTCTAGATTTGCTCAAGCTGGTACTGACTCCCGCCCGCGGAAAATGCCATGAACTCGCCTCACGTGGTCTTACTTTCGATCCCTGGACTCCGCCCGGCTGATGTCGAGCGAATGCCGCGGCTGACGCAACTTATGTCTGGCGGTGAACGCGCCACGCTGACCGGCAGCTTCCCCTGCGTCACTTGGCCGGCCCAAGCCAACATGCTGACCGGCAAACTCCCGCGCGAACACGTGATCATGGCCAGTTCTACTGGCGTTACTGGTCGAAATATGGACCGCCTGGAACGACAAGATTCTCGCACAGATTTGGGACTTGCTGCATCAGCAAGACCAACGGCTGACCAGTGCCGTGTGGTTTCCGATGCTCAGCAAAGGATGCGGCGCCGATTACATCTGCATGCCGGCGCCGGTTCACAATCCCGATGGCAGCGAATCGCTGTGGTGCTATACCCGGCCGACCGAGTTGTACGGCGAGCTTCGCGATTCGCTGGGGCATTTCCCGCTGCAACATTTGCGGGGGCCTGGCCAACGCATCAAGTCGACGGCATGGATTGTCGATTCGGCCGTTGTCGCGGTGGAGAAGTTCAGCCGAACTTCTTCTATCTGTACTTGCCGCATCTCGACTACGCGGCTCAAAAATCAGGGCCGGACAGCGAAGCCCTTCGCAAGCGGTCGTCGATTTGGACGGTGATCGGTCGGTTGGCCGAAGGGATTCCTGGCTGCCGGGCGATGTCCGGTAGGCGGTCAGCGAGTATGTGATCACGCCGGTCGACCACGTGACGTATCCGAATCGCGTGCTTCGCGAAGCCGGATTGCTGCAGTCAGCGAACAACCCGACGGCGAGCATTTGGACTTCGCGGCCAGTTCGGCCTGGGCGTTGGTCGATCATCAGTTCTCGCACGTGTTCATGAAGAACTGTTGTTGGAAGTCATCGCTCGAGTCGCCCAGTTGTTCCGCGGCGTCGATGGAATCGCGGAGGTGTTGGAAGGAACCGAGCGAGCCAAGTACGCTCTTGAACACGAGCGAGCGGGGGACGTGATTTTGATTTCCACTGCCAACAGTTGGCAGGCTTATTATTGGTGGACCGACGATGCCCGAGCCCTGGCTACGCTCGCACGGTCGACATCCACCGCAAGCCGGGATACGACCCCGTCGAGTTACATTTCGATTTTGCGACGAAGTCGATCCCGCTGGACGCAACGCTAATTCGTGGCTCGCACGGTGCTCCGGTCAACGACGACGCACGCGCGACGTTCCTGCTTTCGCTTCGCAACCCGGCATGATCGGCGAAGATCTTCGGTGCTCGACATGGATATCTGCAGCCTTGTTCTGAGACAGTTCGCGGGTTAATCCCACGTCTGACCTTCAAACCTCTTGGGAGTGCTCCGCGCGTGGGAGCTTTCGTCATCTCGCGAGAGCGGCCGGCATTTCGTTGGAGGGAACTCGGCAGGAGCGAGAAGACTCGGCGGGAGCCTCGGTCTCCGATCGGCAAGGCTCGGCAGGAGCCTCAGAACCCGATACGGCAAAGACAGGAGGCTCGTTCTCCCGGTGGGTGCGGCAAAATGTTTGCCGTGGGGCAGCCAGACCGATACGATGGCGGTCGGGCAAGCCGGGAAACTTCCGAAGACGCGGGGGACAAGCCGATGTCGGTCCAAGCAGCTATCAATCACCCAACGACCATTGATCCGCAGATCCCTCGCGCCAGAAGCAATTTCACTCGAAACAACTCCTCTCCACCCAATTCTGCCGTCCTCAACTCCCCTGCCCCCAACCGCCATCTTCAACTCCTCTCACTCAATTCCCGCAACTCTCAATTCGCAACTCCTCAATTCCTGCTCGCAATTCATAACTCCTCAAATTCGCAACTCCTCCAATTCGCAACTCCTCGATTCCTTTGCCCTTAATTCCTCTGCACCCCCAATTCCTCTGCCCCAAATCAATCCTCCCAACAACTCCCCGGCCAACGACCAACCTTCCTCGAATGCAACGACTCGTTCTTCAACCCGCATGGGGTCGCCGCAACAACCTTCACGCGGTCGAGTGAATCGTTGGCGAATCCAGGTTGGCTCGCGCGGTCGTGGCTGCCGTGATGCTGGCTGCAGGCAACTGGCTTTGCCCGTGCATGCGGCTTCGCCTGAAGAGACGCTGCGTGCGACGCAAGCGATGCTGGACGCCAGCGAATCGGCGCTCACGGCCGCTCGCCAGCAGTGGACGAGCAGTACGAACAGCTCCAGCAACTGGCGGCGGCGATCCGCGACGTGCGATACGCGTATGCGTCGTGGCCACGATCAATCAGCGTCGATATCGCGAAGCCGATCCGCTGCTCAAGGAACTCGTAGCGCTCCGAACCGACGAACTTGGACGTGCTGCGAACTCGCGTCTGGCTAACGACGATGCTGCGCGACTACGGGGCGACGCTCGTGCAGCTCGAACAACTGAGTGCCGCCATGGCCGAACAGGAAAGGATGGACCACCGAAACGGCCGAAACGGCAAGCACGTTCTCGGCCGCGTCATTGCTTTTCTGGAAGGACCGGCCAACGACGCTTCGGCCACGGCGGCCAATCCGCGGCTGGTGGCCAACGCCAAACGGGATCTGCTCGATCGGTTGACGGAGTCGCAGCGAACGGCGTTTGACGAAGCGTTCGATGCCGTCACGAATCGCTATCTGGATTTGACCGAGTCGAAGGAGGCGAGTCAGCAGCGGGCGGTTGCGGCGGCTCGCGAGGATCGCGAGAACCGCCTGGATCAGGTCGCCGAACAGCGCGAGCGAATCGGCGACGAACGCGAGGATTTGCGCGACCAACAAGAGCGGCTGCGGAGCGAGATGACCGATCAATTGGCCGAGCTGACGAAGACCGATCAGCCGCTGGCCACGCAGCAAGCGCGACTGCAAACGCAGATCGTCGCGATGCAACGTGATTTGGCGGCGATCGACCTGGAGCTATCGCGACTCGGCCGCCGGATCGACACGGAGGAGGACCCGTTTCTGCGCGATGCGTTGCGCCGCGAGGCGGCGCGGTTGGCCGCCGTGGCTCGTCGCTACGCGGTCGACTTAAGCGGGCTCGATCGCCAAGTGGCGGTCGTGACGGCACAGCGATTAGAGTTGCAACGCCAGCGAATCGAGCTGCAACGCACGATCGGCGGCCAACTGAACCAAACGGCGGCGGAGCTCGACAAGCTGGCGAAGAATGAAAAACAGGCCGACGCCATCGAACGTCGAGCCCGCCGCCCTTAAACGCCACATCCAATCAGGCCCGCTCGCTCTCGGCCGTGGCCTCGGCGTTCATCACCTACGAGCCGTTTCCGTTCCAGCAAAGACGCCAGCGAGTGCTGAAGTCGCTCGGCGGGGATCGTTAATCAACGGACCGTATTAATCGCCTCATCAAGATTGCCTTGGTTAGCCCGTTGAACGGCGAACTCCTTCCGGGACGGGTAAAGCATCGCGGCACACAGTTGACCAGAGCCATTACGACGCGATGCCGAAGCGATTACGGCCCGTGCGACGCCGACCACGGCGCGTCCGGCGACATTACGACGTGATGCGACGCCATTACGACGTGATGCGACGCCATTACGACGCGATACGATGCGATTGCGGAGCAGTGCAGCGACATTACGACGCGATACGATGCGATTGCGGAGCAGTGCAACTGTTTCATTTACGACGCGATACAACGACATTAAGACGCGATACGGCGACATTACAACGCGATACGACGACATTACGGCACAGTTCGACGCCATTACGACCGGATACGAGGCGATTACGGAGCCGTCCGAAGCGGTTACGGAGCCGTTCGCGGCGATTGCGACGCTGGTTATCGGCGATATCGAAGCCGATTACGGCTTTGCGGCAGGGAGCCGGCGTGTTGCACCGAGGCCGCGACGGGTTGCGCACGGCGTAGGCTTCGGTTGGCTTCCGATGCCGGATCGTCGAAGTCGACTCACTCCCAAATCCGCCGCAGTTGGCTGGTCTTGCCCTCGTGGTCGGTCAGCAACAGTCGGCCGTCCGCCAATCGCCAGCGGAAATTCAGCTTGCTGCCGTCGTCCCACTGCACCAGCAGCAGGTCTTGCCGCGATTCGAAGTGGCCGCTGATTGCTTTCGGCCGCGGGCGGGATTCGTCGTCCAGCCGCGCGAATCGATCGGGGTCGGAGGCGATGACGATCCGCCCGTCGGGATGCAGACGCATCGTGCCGCGGAACGAACGCCACGAGCCCAAGATCGGTTCGGCCTCGGCGACGTTGGCAACGGCCGGACTCCGATTCATCTCCGGTGCTCGCAGAACGAGACTTTCCAGCAACAAGTCCCAATCGGCGAATCGCTGCGAGCCGAGCGGTTCCGGCGCGCGGGCTTGAAGCTCGACGATGCCCCAAGGCATCGGGATCGCCCAGTGCGCGGCGACCACTCGCAACGACTCGCCCGTGCCTCCGGCCTCCGGCACATCGACGGCGAACGTTTGCCGCCACGCTCGCTGCCCGGCCAATTGGATCCAATCGGTTTGCTGCAACGTCGTCCGGTCTTCGGCGCCGTTGCGGCAACGTCGGGCCACGTAGTCCGCCAACTGTTCGGGCGACAGCGGCTGGGCGGTTGGCTGGGCGAGAACGCTGAGCCAGATTCCATCGTGCGGCGGTTGCAGCCCGCCGGAAAACTCGCCGGGCGAAACGAGCAGCCGCATCTCGCGAGCTCGCGGCCACTCGCGCACTTGCCAGTTCAACGGCACTCGCAGCTCGATCGCTCCGCCCGCGAAGAACACCAAGTCACGCAAATCGGCTGGCTCGTGCATCGACGGCGCGGTGATTGTCGCGTCGTTGCTTGCGTCGAACGGCTGGCTCTGGCCGGGCGGCGCCAACGACATTGGCTCCTGCGCCTCGGACACTCCGGCCCACACCGCCAGCCCGCACAATCCGCACAGAAACGTTCGCCGAGTCGTCATCTTTCCACCGTCCCTGTTCCGTGACCCGTCAAGGCAGCGAAAGCCCGGTTCGCCGCCTTTATCTCCTGTTTCATCGACCGGCCCGAGCGTCTCGCACCACCGGCGACAAGATCGCAGCGACCATGCTCGCCTCGCGGATCATGCCGACGATGCCGATCGTGGCGGTGTTCGGGGATGCAACGTCGTCGGCCGTTGCTTCCGAGCGAGGCGCGGGCCGCGCGGGTCGTTTGCGGGGGTGGGGGAGGCTGCTATGATGCGACCGGCCTCGGGGCGGAGGCGGTGATTATGCTGGAAAAGTCGGGGCGAACCGAGCGGCTCGCTGTCCGGCGGAGGCGAAGGAAACGAGAGAAAGGCACATTGAACGGGTCATGAGCAATTCACAGGAAAAGGCAGTCGGCATCGACTTGGGCACGACCTATTCGGCCGTGGCGCATCTGGACGATCTTGGCCGGCCGCAAACGCTGATCAACGCCGAAGGAGACAAGATCACGCCCAGCGTGTTGTTGTTCGAGGGAAACGACGTCGTGGTCGGCAAAGAAGCCGTCAAGGCGATGGCGACCGAGATGGAGCAGGTGGCCGACTGCGCCAAACGCGATTTGGGCGATCGCGTGTTTCACAAGGTGATCGGCGGGCGGCAGTATCCGCCCGAAGCGTTGCAGGCTTGGATTCTGAACAAGCTGCGGATGGACTCGCAGCGGCAGATCGGCGACTTCAGCAAAGTGGTCATCACCGTGCCGGCTTACTTCGACGAAGTCCGCCGCAAAGCCACGCAAGACGCGGGTTACATCGCCGGCTTCGAGGTGATGGACATCATCAACGAACCGACGGCGGCCGCCGTGGCTTATGGCTTTCAGCAAGGTTTTCTAAAACCGGACGGCGAATCGGGCGAACCGAAGCGGATTTTGGTTTACGACTTGGGCGGCGGTACGTTCGACGTGACGGTGATGGAGATTGGCGGCCGCGATTTCGTGGCTTTGGCGACCGACGGCGATGTGCATTTGGGCGGACGCGATTGGGACCAGCGGTTGGTCGACCATGTGGCCGAGCAGTTCATTCGGCAGCACGGCCTCGATCCGCGCGAGGATCCGAACACTTACGGCCGGCTGTGGCGCGAATGCGAAGACGCCAAGCGAACGTTGTCGGCTCGGCAGAAGGCCAGCATCGCGTGCGACTATCGCGGCTTCGCGGCTCGCGTCGAGATCGATCGGGCGACCTTCCACGAATTGACGCAGGACTTGCTGGACCGCACGGCCTTCACCACCAAACAGACGTTGCAGGCGTCCGGTTTGGAATGGAAAGACATCGACCGCGTGCTGCTGGTCGGCGGTTCGACCCGCATGCCGGCCGTGCCGGAAATGTTGCGGCAACTGACTGGCAAGGAGCCG
Organism: Pirellulaceae bacterium; assembly: GCA_041399085.1. Lineage (GTDB taxonomy): Bacteria > Planctomycetota > Planctomycetia > Pirellulales > Pirellulaceae > JAWKTM01. The sequence goes on along the minus strand of JAWKTM010000019.1, from coordinate 25,313 downwards.
GACGCTTCGATCTCGCCGGATGAAGCGGTGGCACACGGCGCGGCTTTGCACGCCGGGATTTTGCTGTCGCAGTTTGAAGGTAAGTCGCCGCAGTTTCGGATTCGCAACGTCAACAGTCACAGCTTGGGCGTCGTGGCGACCGACAGCGTCACGAAGCGGCCGCGCACGGCGGTGCTGATCCCGCGTAATACGACGTTGCCGGTGACCGCCAAGCGCGTGTTCAAAACTCAGAAGGCGGGCCAACGATCGATTCGTGTGCAGATTGTCGAAGGCGAGAGTGCGTCGCCCGACGATTGCGTGCAACTGGGCAAGTGCAGCGTGCGCGATCTGCCCGCGGATTTGCCGGCTCAAACACCGATCGAAGTTCGCTTTCATTACGAAGAAAACGGGCGACTAACGGTCAAGGTGCAAGTGGCTGGCACCGGCGCGGAATTGGAACACGAGATCGCGCGCGAGAACAGTTTGACGACCGAGCAGCTCGATATTTGGCGGCAATACATTTCGGGCGTGGCACCGATCGTTCGTGAAGCTCACGGTTAACCGGCAAACGTTGTTTCGCTCTCTTATGAAAGCAGCATGATGCAAACGATTCGAACGTTCGTGGCGGTCGATGTGCCTCCGGCGTTGCACAAGCGCGTGTCGGATATCATCGGGTTGCTCAAGGCGGCTCGGGCCGATGTGAAATGGGTCGATACCGGCATCTTGCATCTGACGCTCAAGTTTCTGGGCGATGTGCCGAACGTCGAGATACCCGATGTTTGTAAAGTGGTCGCGCGGGCTTGCGAGGGCGTCGAGCCGTTCGCATTGACGCTGGGAGGCGTCGGCGCGTTTCCCGATGTGGCTCGCGCGCGAACCGTGTGGATCGGAGCTCACGAGGGAACCGACGAGATGATCGCGCTTCAGCAACGAATCGACGAAGCGCTGCACAAGCTCGGTTTTCCGCCCGAGCGACGGTTGTTTCATCCGCATTTGACGATCGGCCGCTTACGGCGCGGCGGCCCGGAACAGCGCGAGCTGAGCCGTTTGATTGCCGAGCAAGCCGACGCGCCGATCGGCCAGATCGAAATTGATGAAGTCACGGTCTACGCCAGCACGTTGGACCGCACCGGCCCGTCGCACGACCCGCTGGCTCATGTCGAGCTGCGGCCTTAGCGACCCGCTTGAAAACAACTTGCCATTGAAGCGGAACGGCGCGAGCCGTCCGGTAACGCGAAACCCGACTTGCCATTCAAGCGGCACGGCGCGAGCCGTCCGGTGCCGCGAAACCGAACCGCACGCGCCCTACCGCTATAAGCGATTCGATGACTTGCTTGCGGACACGTCCTTTGCGGCGTGGCCACTTACGTTTTGGCTGGTGACAGTCGCGGTATGGCCCGTATAGAATTGAGCACTCGATTCAAGTTTCTGGTCCCGCAAAAGGAAAATCGTTCGTGAGCAGTACGACACAAACCACGGCCGCGGTGGCTCGCACCGATCCCGACCGCAGCCTCCAATTGGCGCTGGCCGCGGCACGCACCGCATCGGAGAATCGTGGTCGCAACCTTGTCGTGCTGGATTTGACGAAGCAGACCGCTTGGTTCGATTACTTCGTGATTGCCACTGGTACCAGCCGCCGGCAGATTCACGCGATGGCCGAAGAGATCGATCGCGTGCTGGAGAAAGAGTTGAACGATCGCCGTCTGGGCCGCGAAGGTTTCGATGAAAGTCGCTGGGTGGTGCTCGATTACGGTACGGTCGTGGTCCATTTGTTCGACGAGGAAACGCGCGACTACTACTCGCTTGAACAGCTCTGGGGCGACGCCGGCCATGTGGATCTGACCGGCGTCGTGGAAGAGTTCGACTAGCGACAGATCTGCCGGACGCAGCGAATATTTCGATGGTCCAGTCCTCAGGGCCGTCGCCTGCCAAGCGAATTGCCGCAATTTCGGGCGTTTCGCGTTACTCGTCCCAGGCAGCGGGGTTTAATTCACGCGAGTCGGTGTGCGCCGCGATGGGCGAGGCCGCCGGCTCGTGGGCTTGGCCCGTTCCCGTAACGCTGCGTCTGTTTTCGCCGACATTGCGGTCGCGTCTGCCCAGTGAAACTTGTGACAAGTCTTCCCTAGTCGATTAAAATATTCGGGTTGATGGACGAGGCCCCGCAAGCCACGTTCATTTCATGTTTCCCGCCCTTTGCTTCACCCGCCTCACACCGCGGTCGCTCGCGAGACGTTGATCGTCCCGCCGTGACTGTCCCCGCAGAATAAGGATCTATTCATGGCCAGGCGGTGGTCTTTTCAACACGATGTTATGCGTCGCGATCGTCGGTCTTGGGTGACCGGCCGATCTCACGGCAAGCGAATGATGGCGAATCGCTCGGGCTCGATTGTCGTGACCATTGTGATCGCGATGGTCGTCGTCGGTTTGCTGATCGGCGTGACTTGGTTCTTCCTACGAGGTGACTCGAACGCCGAAATCGACGCGCCGCTGTTGAGTCAAGCCAAGCGAGACTCGTTCGAGCACGTGGTGATCGAACAGGGCGAGGTCGAAAGTTCGAGCAACGTGGACGTGGTTTGCGAGATCAAGTCGCGGAGCATGGGCTCCGGTGGCGTCGCGATCTTGTGGGTGATCGACGAGGGCGCCCGCGTTAAGAAGGGCGAACGGCTGGTCGAACTGGATGCGTCGGCGCTCGAGCAGGAGATGAAGCAACAGCGGAACGTGGTAAACTCCAGCTTGGCCGCGAAGATTTCGGCCGAAGCGTTGTTACAACAAGCGATTATTGCCAAGCAAGAGTATCTGGACGGCACGTTCACGACCGAGGAGAAAGCTCTGTTGAGCGAGATCGCCGTCGCCGAGCAGGACTTGCGAAAGGCCAAGCTGCAACTGCAATCGGCCGAGCGTCTGGCGGCCAAGGGGTTGGTCACGTCGCTGCAATTGGAGGCGGATCAATTTGCCGTGCGCAACGCGATGAACGTGTTGGATTCGGCAACCGGCCGGCTGGCGGTGCTTCGCGAGCTGACCAAGAAGAAGATGCTGGTGCAATTCGATAGCGACATCGAAACCGCGAAGGCGAATGTCGAATCGCAAACGAAGATCCACGAAGAAGAGCTCGATAAGCTGGCTGATCTGGAGGACCAAATCACCAAGTGCGTGATTCTGGCTCCGGACGACGGCGTGGTGGTTCACGCGAACAAGTTCAGCAGCCGCGGCAGCGCCGAGTTCGTGGTCGAAGCCGGCTCGACCGTTCGCGAGCGGCAAACGATCGTGCGGCTGCCCGATCCCACGAAAATGCAAGTCAAAGCCAAGGTGAACGAGTCGCAAATTTCGCTCATCAAGGAAGGCATGCCGGTGCAAGTGAAGATCGGCGCATCGGACGGCGAAGCGTTGCGCGGTCGAGTGACGAAGGTGAACAAGTATGCGGAACCGAACAGTTGGTTCAGCTCGCAGGTCAAGGAATTCGCCACGACGATCGCGATTCTTGATCCTCCGTCGTCGATTCGCACGGGCATGACGGCTGAGGTGCGGATCATGGTCGATCATCAAAGCGACGCGCTGCAGATTCCCGTCCAAGCAGTTCACGAGCATCGTGGCCATACGTTTTGTTTGGTGAAGAACGGCAATGGTTATGAGACGCGCGAAATCGAGATCGGCGCCAGCAACGACAAAGCGGTTACGATCGCCAACGGTTTAAGCGAAGGCGATATGGTGGCGATGAATCCTCGCCGCCATTTGGACTTGCTGCAGTTGCCTGAAATTGCCGATACGCCCGTCACGACCTCCGTGGCTTTTACCGAGTATCAACAAAGCGCCAACTCGGCCGACAGCCAAACGGCAGGGGCGGCTCGCGGCCCCAGTGGCGGAGCGCCGGGTGAACGCGGGCCTGGCGGTAGTGAACCGAACGCTGGTGGCGGGCCTCCGAACCCTGAGCAGATGGTGGCGGGGATGTTCCAGCGGATGGATACCAATGGAGACGGCCAGCTTTCGGCGGACGAACTGCCGGCGGAACGTCGTGACGACATGCTGCAAAGCGACACGAACGGCGACGGCATGTTGGATCGCGCGGAAATGACGGCCCGCATGCGAGCGCGCTTCGCATCGGGCGGCGGGGGCGGGCCCGGTGGACCTCGCGGCGGCTTCAGCGGGGGCGGCCAATGAGACTCGCTTGCCGCGCGGATGAATTAAAAAAGGAGTATGTGCTCAAGAGCGAAACGGTGCGGGCGCTACGGGGCGTTTCGTTCGATATACCCGAAGGCGACTATGTGGCCATTATGGGGCCTTCGGGTTCCGGCAAGAGCACGCTGCTCAACCTGCTCGGCTGTCTGGATCGACCGAGCGCGGGTCGATTGTTTTTGGGCGACGACGATGTCTCGCGGATGGACGACGACCAACTCTCCCACATCCGCGCGTCGCGTATTGGGTTTGTCTTTCAGTCCTACAATTTAATTCAACAGCTAACGGTCTTGGAAAACATCGAAGTGCCATTGTATTACCAAGGCAAGCTCTCGTCCCAGGATCGTCAGCGTTGTCGCTTGCTGGCCGAAATGGTCGGGTTGGGCGAGCGGCTGGACCATCGTCCGACGCAACTGTCCGGCGGTCAGCAACAACGCGTGGCGATCGCCCGCAGCTTGATTAACGATCCTTACTTCATTCTGGCCGACGAACCGACGGGTAACCTGGACTCTCACACCACAGCCGAAATCTTGGCTCTTTTCGAAGAGCTCAACAACAAAGGAAAGACCATCATCATGGTCACGCACGAAGACGACGTGGCGGGGCACGCCAAGCGAGTCGTGCGGTTGCGCGATGGATTGTTGCAGTCCGATATCGTGAACAAAGAGCGCATCCTGCTGAACCGCGCCGCGATGTTGGCGTAGCCGACGAGCGGAACGGTCGAATCCTTCTAGCACACCACACGGAACCACATGCTTTGGCTTCGCACATGGCGATTGGGCGTTAAAAGCCTATTCCTGCATCCGTTGCGTTCGCTGCTGACGGTGTTGGGCATTTTTATCGGCGTGGCCAGCGTGATTTGGTTGCTGGCAATCGGCGAGGGAATTAGCCGCGAAGCTCGACGGCAGATCGAGGACTTGGGCGCCGACACGATCATCATTCGCAGCGTCAAACCGCCCAGCGAAGTGACGGCGGGCAGCAGTGGCCCGACGCCCTATGGCTTGAAGCGAGCCGAATATGACATGCTGGTCGAGACGGTCGATACGATCAAAAGCGCGATTCAGATTCGCGAGATGCGTCGCCAGTTTCGCTATGGCGGCCGATTGGTCGACGGACGCTTGGTTGGTTGCACGCCGGAATATGCGGACGTCACGAAGTTGAAGATCGCTCAAGGACGGTTTATCGACGACGCCGACTTGATTCATCGCAGCACCTACTGCGTGCTGGCCGCCCGCGTGGCCGAGCGGCTGTTTCCCTACGAAGATCCGATCGGTCGCAGCATCTACCTGGCGGAGCACACGGATTTCTACGAGATCGTCGGCGTGCTCGAGCATCGCAATCCCACGGCGGCGATCGGCGGTTCGCTCGATTCGCAGGACTTTTCCAACGACGTCTACATTCCGCTCACGACAATGCAGCGCCGCATCGGCGACACGGTAATCACGCGCGGCAGCGGCAGCTTCGAGGGCGAGATTCTGGAGCTGAACCAGATTACGTTGCGAGTCGACAACGTCAACAACGTGTTCCGCACGGCCTCGCTGGTCGAGGACTCGCTGCGACATCACGATGAAATGCACGACATCGCGGTGATCGTGCCCCGCGAGCTGCTGGAGCAAGCCAAGACCATGCAGATGATGTTCATGCTATTCATGGGCTTGATCGCGGCGATTTCGTTGGTCGTGGGCGGCATCGGCATTATGAACATCATGTTGGCGACGGTTACCGAACGAACGCGCGAGATCGGCATCCGCCGCGCGCTCGGCGCCAAACGAGGCGACATCGTCCGCCAGTTCTTGGTCGAAACATTGGTGTTGTCGGCCGTGGGCGGAGCGACCGGAATCTTGGGCGGCGTGCTATGTACGCCGGTGGTCGATTTCGTGCGCGAGCAGATGAAGATCTACGCCGCCGAGACGATGAGCCGCTTGCCGGAAGTCGTCCAGTCGATTTCGCCGGTGATTGTTCCGTGGTCGATCCCGCTGGCTTTCGGCATCTCGGTTTTCGTCGGCGTGATGTTCGGCATCTACCCGGCCTTCCGCGCCGCGCAAATGGATCCGATCGAAGCCCTGCGGCATGAATAGAGATGTTCGGCTAAACTGTCGACGTTGCGAACTCGCCCGTGCCGTCTCAGGCGACCGGCAGATGAGAAAATACCCGAATACGAGCACGACGCGCGAGCGAGTGAGTCGACAAATTCACTTGCTCGCGCCGCGTGCTCGTATGTTTTGATCTGCCGCTAGTCTCAGGCCCGCGGACGTGTCCATTTCGCCGCGTTGCATTAGATTCGCTTTGTTGGTCGACCGGAGCCCTCGATGAAAGCCTTGCTGCTGACGGAATACAAAAACTTGGAACTGACCGACATGCCCATGCCGGAAGTTGGGCCGGACGATGTGTTGGTCGCGGTGCGGGCTTGCGGCATCTGCGGCAGTGACATTCATGGTTACGACGGCAGCACTGGGCGACGCATTCCGCCGTTGGTGATGGGGCACGAAGCTGCCGGGGTCGTGGCGGCGGTGGGAGCCAATGTCCAGCGATTTCGGCCCGGCATGCGAGTCACGATGGACTCGACCGTTTCGTGCGGTCAGTGCGATTTTTGCCGCCGAGGCAACATCAATTTGTGCAACAACCGCCGCGTGCTGGGTGTTTCCTGCGGCGAGTATCGACAGCACGGGGCGTTTGCCGAGTACGTGCTGGTGCCGCAAAACATCGTCTACGAATTGCCGGAGAGCTTGCCGTTCGAACATGCCGCGATGATCGAAGCGGTCTCGATCGCCGTGCATGCCGCCAACCGCACGCCCGTCACGCTGGGTGATACGGCCGTGGTTGTCGGTAGCGGCATGATCGGTTTGCTGGCCGTACAAACGATCCGCTTGGCGGGCTGCAGCCAAGTGATCGCCGTCGACTTGGAAGACAGCAAGCTGGAGTTGGCCAAGCAACTCGGGGCGACCGCCGGCTTGAATCCCAAGCATTGCGATGTGCCGGCCGAAGTAAAACGGCTGACCGGCGGGCGAGGCGCGGACGTGGCGCTGGAAGTCGTCGGAGCGACGGTCACGATCAACACGGCCATCGAGAGCGTTCGCAAGGGCGGCTCGGTCACGCTGGTTGGCAATCTGGCCCCGCGAGTCGAAGTGCCGTTGCAGGCGATCGTCACGCGCGAGCTGTCGTTGTACGGAAGCTGTGCGTCGAACGGCGAGTATCCGGCCTGCATCGAATTGATGTCCAGCGGCGCGATCCAAGTCGCTCCGCTGATCACCGCCACCGCGTCGCTGGAACAAGCCTCCGATTGGTTCCGCCGCCTGTATGCGGGTGAGCCTGGCGCGATGAAAGTGATTGTGCGGCCCACCGGCGACTGACGTTCGTCGCCGTCGTTGCCAAACTTCGACTGGTTAATCAAGCTGGAACGCTTCACGCGCCGCGCGGTGGATTGTTCGGCGCGGCCCACGATGATCCACCGAAGATTGGGAACAACCGAGATATGGCGATCGAGTTTCGCTGCCCCGAATGCAGCGCACTGGTGCGAGTGCCCGATTCGGCGGCGGGAAAGAAGGGCCGCTGCCCAACTTGTTCGGCGGTCGTTCCCATTCCGGCCACGAGCCAGCCGACCGCGACGCCAGCCCCCGCGGCTCCGAACTCGGCGTCCGGCGGAGCCAAGCTGACGCCGGACGGCAAGCTGGAGTTCGCCTGCACAAGCTGCTCGAAGCCAGTTCGCGTGCCCGGTTCCAGTGCCGGTAAAAAGGGACGCTGCCCGCATTGCCAGACGATCGTGGACATTCCGCATCCGGCCGCAACCCAGCCATCTGCCGCTGCATCCTCCACAACCAGTTCACCGGCCGCCTCATCGGCTGGCGGCCCGATCGAATTCAACTGTCCGCTTTGCGCCAAGCTGGTGAAGACTCCGGCCGCGGCCGCCGGTAAGAAGGGCAAGTGTCCGCATTGCCAAGGCGTCGTCGATATTCCCCTGAAGTCGACGGCGGCCGCGAAACCGACTCCCGCTCCCGCCGCAACCGGTCCAATCGAATTCGCTTGCCCACGCTGCGGCAACTCGGTGAAGACTCCCGCTTCGGCCGCCGGCAAAAAGGGCAAATGTCCGAAGTGCCAGACGGTGGTCGACATTCCCCTAACAAGCCAACGTCCCGCCGCGCCCGCGTCGTCCGGTCTGACGTTCCTGCCCGAAACTCCGGCCAATGATCCATTCGGCGGACTCACACCAATCGGCGGCGCGGACCCGTTGGCTGATTTCGGCGGAGGCGGTCTCACACCGATCGACGGCGGCCTCACACCCATGAGCAACGACCCATTCGGCGGCGATCCGCTGGGAGGTTTCGGAGGCGGGGGTGATCCGTTGGGCGATTTGAACCAGTTCGGCGACTTGGGATCCGGCGCGGCAATGCCCGCTTTCAACGCGCCCGCTTCATTCAATCCTTACGCTGCCCCGCCAGCGCCGGTGAAACAAGCAAAGGGAGGCAAGTCCGCCTATCGTGGCGGCGGGGCACGGCGTGGACTGCCGTGGGAGAATCGGAAATCGGGCCGAGTTGATTCACCATTTCTCGGCACCGTGAAGATGGTGTTATTCGACTCCTCCAATGCTTTTAAAGCGATGAAAACGGAGGGTGGGCTCGGCGACCCAATCGGGTTTGCCTTTATGGGCAATGTGATCGGCAACTTGGCTACGGCTGGCTATGCTGCGGTTTTTCTTTTGATTGGGTTCTTTTTGGGCGGCGACGCGGACGGAGGCTCCGTGGCGGCGCTGGGAATTGGGATCGGCCAACAATTTTTCATGGCATTGGTGCAAGCCGGCACTCGGGCAACGATCGGAATGTTTGTCTTCGCTGGCATCACACACCTACTTCTCATGATGGTTAAAGGCGCGAATCGAAGCTACGAAACAACATTTCGGGCGCTGGCCTACTCCGACGGTGCACTCGCCTTTTGCGGTGTAATACCGTGTCTGGGCGCGTTGGTTCAGTTGATTGGCATGCTTATCATATCCATTATTGCCGTGATGAATGCTCACGAAACTTCGGGCGGAAAAGCAGCATTTGCTATCCTGATGCCAATCTTGCTCTGTTGCGTGAGTGTTGGAGTGCTGGTATTCCTGTTTATTGGAGTCATCGGAGCGATTGTTTCGGGAGCCGGTCAATAGCGACATCAGAGACATGTTGTACTTGTATTCTGATTCGCCGCTCATGTTCAACGAACGGCCTGATCTTCTCAACCGACGACTCGACAACGACTCCCGCGCGTCCGTTGCCTCCAACCGGCCGCTCGTCAAGCTCAACCGACCAGCGGTGACGTGGAACGCGAACTCGGCCCGCCGGGCTGTACGGTGGTTCCGGTAGAACGCAAGCTCGAACCGTTGGGCCGAGGGCTCGGACGGCTGGAACGAGACCTCGGACCGCTGGAAGTTGACGCTGGAACGGACGCTTGTTCCGCTGGAACGGGAGCTTGTTCCGCTGGAACGGGAGCTTGTTCCGCTGGAACGGGAGCTTGTTCCGCTGGAACGGACGCTTGTTCCGCTGGAACGGACGCTTGTTCCGCCGGAACGGGAGCTTGTTCCGCCGGAACGGGAGCTTCTTCCGCCGGAACGGGAGCTTGTTCTGCTGGAACGGGAGCTTGTTCCGCCGGAACGCAGGCTTGTTCCGCTGGAACGCGAGCTTGTTCCGCTGGAACGGGAGCGCGCCAAGTTACGCCCCAATGCAATGAGCTGACTCGGCAGGAGCCTCGTTCTCCCGGACGGCGCTCGGCAGGAGCTTCGTTATCCCGGAATATCGAATCCTACTCGTACTCAGCGAAGCGTACTCGTAATCGTACTCGTACTCGCCCCAGCAATCGCAATCGAACTCCGGCGAGAGCCGGTACCGTTACTCCGCGGCTGCCCGAAATTCCACCGCTTCGGACTTCAGCCCCACAGTATTGATCGCGATGATGCGGTAGGCGTGACGTTCGCCCGGCTTGGCGGTCTCGTCTTGGTAAGACATGGAAGCCAATGGCTGGGTCGGAGTATCGCTGTACTGGAGATTCTGAAACAACGGGCGGCCGAAAGGATTTTTGGGGTTCTCCGGCACGCGTGCCAGCAGCTCGCCGTCTCTTTCAATGATGAACTGGGCCAGGCCACTCTCCAGATCCGCCTCGGCTTGCCACGTAAGTTCATTGCCATCAACTCGTGGATCGATCGGCGCGGGAGGCGGCGTGCCGTCAGCAATCTGTGTGTCCTTGACATACTGCATCCACTTCCGCGCGATCCGGGCGTTTGGCAGCCAAGCGGCCTTCAGCGGATCGCCGGCAAACGCTTCAGCCGCCACAGCTTCGAATCCCGTTGGCTCGGCTAGCCAAACCTCGTCGGTCGGCATCGCCCGCAATGATTCGCCCGCGGTCTGGGGAAGCCTGCTGGTCAGACAGGCGTTCAGCCAAGGAATCGCCATATACCGCTGATTTCCGCACTCGTGTGCGGACAGGGGATCCACTGCGACGCCGATCAACCCGCCTCGCCCCCGGACTTCGTTGAAGAATGCCTCGTTGGCTGGCCAAACGCCGGCGAACCTTCCATCTTTAACCGTGACCCCTTCCTTCGTTCCTGGGTTGCACATGATGGGAACATGCAACGCCGCGGCCGGCAATGTGTGAGACTTAATCGTGGGGCGTTCTGGATTCGGCACTAACAATGGTACGCCCGAACGCAGCCAAGCGGCCGCGACACGCTCTGGGTGAAGCAATACCATGCCACCAGCCCAATGACCGCCGCCGCTATGCCCCCACAATGCCCAAGGCACATCGGCCAACTCGGGGTGTCCCGACTGGGCTCCCAAATCGTGAAGCGCTCGCTGAAACGCCGCGCTGGAACCATTTCGCGGGTCGCACCACATCTGGCAATCCGCGTCCTGAGGCTGTTCGTAGGAAGGCGCCAGCAACGCACAGTCGTGTTTCTTCGCCAGCGCTTGCCAGTGGAGATCGAATGCGCCGGTCAGTCCCGATTTGCACGAGCCTTCGCCGCAACCATGCTGATGCACGATCACGCCGCGTAGCGTTTTTGCGTTTGGCGGAATCCAGATCGTGTAATTCACGCCATACGGAAGCTCTCCCTCCACGGTCGAAGCTTCGTAGCGAACTCGATAGTATGGCGGGTTCGCCTGGGGAAAGACATCATAAGGCGGGTGTTGCGCCGACAATTCCCCGACGCAAACCGTCGTGAGTAGCCAAACCCACACCTGGGCAGAAACAAGTCGGGACATCAAAGAGCTCCTTCCGAAAACGGAGTATCGGCCACAGGTCCCGCAACCACGTAATGGTCGTGCTAGAGCGCTAAGAAACAACCGACAGCGCTGGACGTCGCAGCTCTTCCAACGACTCAAGATGTGCCTTCGCTGCCCCAAGCGCCTCGTCGGCCAGTGCCTTGGCACGAGGATGTTGGGACAGCGCTTCCGAGCACCGAGAGATAATACGGATGTCGCGAATTTGCTGCTGAATCAATTTTGGCAACAGAAAGTCGATGGTGACATCATGGTATCCCGTGTAAACCATCGGGAACTCGCCATGTACCAACTCGCCGTTGCACTCCAGTATCATCTCGCCAATCCGGTCGGCCAAACCTTGCTGGTCCGCCACGATTTGCCGCAATACATCGCCCGCCGCATCTTCGCCCCGAGCCAATACGGGATGAGCGTAGCTCAGGTACATCGGCAGCGAACGGCCGTGCAGGATTAGCAGGCGATTCAATATGGCGTTCAGATCTGGTGCGCTCATGCTAAGACTTAACCCAACAAATTCGCGGCGGCGGCAAGTGCCAGTTGATTAACTTTATCCCAACTCACAATGGTACCAACCACCGGAATGGTCAACAAAACGGTATAAGCCACCGGCAGTAGACCAACTTGAAAAGGCAGCCGCGACTCGGGCTCGCCGTCAATTGTCATCACCTTTACGACTCGCATGTAGTAGACCAAGCTGATCGCCGTATTGATGCCACCCGCCACCAGCAAGACAACCAAATAAGTCTGGCCGGTTTCTCGGTACGCTTCCGTCAGCGAGGCGAAGATTGCCAATTTCCCGATAAAGCCAGCCAACGGCGGCAGGCCGATCAAGCTGAACAGCATCAGCGCGAAACAGACGGTCAGCACGGGGGCTTTGCGGATCAAACCGCTGTAATGGTCGATGTCTTCGCTGCGCATCGAATTTCGCAGGAAAGCGACGACTGCGAAGGCGCCCAAATTCATAAACAGATAGACGAAGATGTAGATGGCCAGCGAACCCACGGCTGCCCTCGCTCCCACCGGATCCAACTCGGCAAGTGCCATGATGGGCGGAACAGCCATCATCATGTAACCAGCGTGAGCGATCGTTGAATAGGCCAAAAGACGTTTGATATTGCGCTGGCCATAAGCGGCGAAATTGCCGAACGTACAGGTCACGACGGCAAAGAATGCCACCAATTTGGCGATGAAGCCGCGAACGGGACCCAGTCCGTCGCCAATTGCCAGCGGCTCTTCGGCGGACTCCTCTACGACTTCCGCAACGAACCGAACCTGAGATACCTCGTCCGCCGCGACAACTACCGCAGCGGATGAACTGGCGTCCCGAGCGTCCGCCACAGTCGCCACTTCCGTGGCCGGCGCCAATGTTCCAAACCCCAAGGCAACACGGATCAACAATGCCAAGGCGCCAGCCTTCGATGCTACGCTCAAAAATGCATTAACTTCGGACGACGCGCCTTCAAACACGTCCGGGCACCAAAAGTGAAATGGAACTGCCGAGAGCTTAAATGCCAAGCCAACGGCGATCATCAATCCACCTAGAGCCAACGCCATGATCTCTTCGCCAGCAAAGGTGGGCCAACGTTCGACCAATTGATGAGCGATGGTAGGCAGATGCACGGTATTCAGCATTCCGGCCACGAGGCTGATGCCATACAGCATCACACCAGCCGCCCCGGCGCCGTAAACGGAGTATTTCAGCGCCGCCTCACTACCAACCTTGCGACCTTTCAACATGCCCGCCAAAACGTAGGACGGGACGCTCGCCATTTCCACGGCCAAGAACACGGTCAGCAGATGGTTGGCGGATGCCATCAACATCATGCCCAACGTGGCTCCGAATACCAACGAGTAAATATCCGGGCCGTCCTCGCGGTCGGGCAGTCCCGTCAAGCGAGTCATGACGAGAAACAACACGACGAACAGCGCCAAGACGCTACGCATGAAGACCGTCAATCCATCAAACACCAATAAGCCCGTAAATATCTCCACGCGCTCAATCACCGGCTCGGTCGCCAACAGATCCCATGGCCGAGCCATCACCAGCGCTGCCAATGCCCCGGCCAAGGCAATATAGAACGCGTTGATCCGTTGCTTGGCGTCAAACACTCGCACCAACAGCATCAATACGATCGTGGCGCACAACAGCAGTTCCGGGTAGAACAAAGCGATGCTCGATCCCGGTGCGGGGGCGGAAAATAACCCGGCGCCCTCGCCTTTGGTGTCGATGATCAGCTGGCTAACAATTTCGTGCAGATTCACGTTACGGTCTTTCCACTAGTTGCGAATCGCGTCTTGGGCAGTCTCGTCGGCAGCCGGCGCCAATGCCGTAACCGGATCCGCGGTTTCGGCCGCCTCGCTGGCAGTCGCCGTTGGCCACTTCTCCTCGGTCCAATCCGCCAATTGTTCAATCTGACGATCGATCGTTGGCTCCATGTACTGAATCACCGTCTGATACGGGAAGACGCCCAGGATAATGGCGCTCACGAACAGCACGCCCGCAATCAAATTCTCACGCAAGTTGGAGGGTGTTAGGTGGTCACCGTGCGGACCTTTGTATTCAGCCCCCAAGTAAACCCGTTGTACGGCCCAGAGGATATAGCCGGCGGTCAAAATCACCACGGCCGCGGAAATGATAGCCAGCGTCGGCGAGAACTCCCACACAGACAGGACAACTAACGCTTCCCCAATGAAACCGCACAGTCCTGGCAAGCCCAAGCCGGCGAAGAAAATCCCGATGGACAGCGCGGTGTATACCGGCATTCGCGAGAACAAGCCACCGAACTCATTCAGATTGCGGTGATGAACGCGGTCGTAGACGACGCCCACCATAAAGAACATGCCGGCCGAACTCACGCCGTGGCCAATCATTTGGAACATGGCTCCGACCGTTCCCATATTCCAATAATCACCGATGAAGAACGGCGAGGTCGCCGACCAGACACCAAGCCCAAGCACGACATATCCCATGTGGCTGACCGAACTGTAGGCGACCATTCGCTTGAAGTCCTTCTGGGCCAGGGCTGCGAAGGCCCCGTAGACCATGCTGATTACGCCGATCGCACACACCACATATCGCAAGTCAAACCCACCGTAGGGACAGATCGGATAGCAAATGCGGATGATGCCGTAGCCACCCATTTTGAGCAACACACCCGCTAGAATCATCGAAATTGGCGTGGGAGCTTCCACGTGGGCGTCTGGCAGCCAAGTATGCACCGGCACCGACGGCACCTTGATGACGAAGCCGACGAACAGCAACAAAAACGCCCACCATTGCAAGTCGCGACTGAAGACGTCGGTGTGCTGAGCCATCGCGGACAGTGCCAACAGGTTGAATGTATGGACCGGCGGCATCTCGCCGACTTCGCCAGCGGTCTCGCGCAGTTGCTCTGTTACGTCATCGGCAATCAGCAACGAATCCCAATCAACAACCGCTTCCGCTCCACCACCCGCATTGGAAACCGCGTACAACGGTCGCAAATCGCTGTTGAAATACAGCAGCAGGATGGCGATCAACATGAACACGCCGCCGACCAGGGTGTAGATGAAGAACTTGATGGCCGCGTACTCGCGTCTCGGACCTCCCCACACGCCGATCAGGAAGTACATCGGCAGCAGCATCACTTCCCAAAACACGAAGAACAGGATGAAATTCAGCGCCAAGAAGACGCCGATCATCGCGGTCTCCAAAATCAGAAACAGAATGCAATATGCCTTAACGTACTTCTGAATCGAAAAACTGGCCCCCATCGCCAACAAGCTGATGAACGTCGTCAACATCACCAGCGGAAAACTGATTCCGTCCACGCCCATCATGTAATCGATGTTGAACGTCGGAATCCAGGATACGGCGAAGGTGCTTTGCATCTCGCCGAGCGGTTGTCCTTCGTACATCGTCTGAAAGTACGTTGGAAAGCTGGGCGAAAAGAACATGGCGACCGACAGCAAGAATGTGACGGCCGTGACGGCTAACGAAAAATAACGTGCCGCCTCGTCCTTCTCGCGTGGAAAGAACGCGAGGACGACCGCGCCTAAGGAAGGCAGGAAGACTAAAAGTGTCAGTAACCAAGCCACGTTCATGGTGCTCTATTTCCGAACGAGATTGACAGGTATTCGTAGGTGCTAGGAATGGAAGGCGGGCGGCGTTAGCGAACCGCCTGAGCCGGACTCCAGAAAAAGCTGACCAACAGGAAGATGGCGATCGCTCCCACGGCAATGAACACAATGTATTGCCGCAGCTTACCGGTCTGGACACGATGCAAGGAAACTCCCAGCGAGTACAGCCATCCGGAAACGACATTCACCGTTCCGTCAACAATGGTTTGGTCCGCCAATCGCTCCCAGAAATTCGAGAAGGCAATTGTTACTTTCGCCGAACCATCAATGAGCCAGTCGAGCCAATTCTTGTCGAAACCGGCCATCATCCGGCCGATGACATGCGTGGGCCGCACGAACAGGAAGTCGTACAATTCGTCGAACCACCACTTGTGAATCAAAAAGCTATAGATTGGGCTGAACTGGCGACGCACGTCCGACGGACTAAGCCAACCAAACCCATACATAACCGTAGCCAGCGCGATGCCGCCCATTGCGGTTCCGAATGCCAACAGCGTCACCGGAACTTTGATTTCAGGCACATGCGATAGATGCTCGTCCGGCCAAGTCCAATCGACCATCACACCGGTCACCGAACGCGTTGTCCCAACCGGTCGCGATTGCTCCAGCAAACTGGCGAGTGTCACGTTCTGCCAACCGGCGCCCATCCATAGCAAGCCAATTACGAGCACCAGCACGCCGAGCCCCAGAATCAAATACCGAAGGTAAGCCTCCGATTGGCCGCCGTGATGGCCGTGAGCTTCGTGCCCGTGCGAGCCATGTTCGTCGTGACCGTGGTCATTATGGCCGTGATCGCCATGCCCGTGGCTGTCGTGGCCATGGGCGACGGAATGTGAATCGTGCCCCGCCGACGACGATTTGAATAGCAGCATCGCCAGGATTCCGACAAGCACGGCGATTGCCGCCCCGATGAGCAGATCGGTGTAAGCCGCCCAGGCAACACAAACCGCGAACACCGACAGGATCACCAACGGCATATACATGACGCGTGGAGATTCATGGGCATGGTCATATCGCTCTTGATTTCGCGGCGTTCCCGCGAAAGTCAAATACCACATGCGGAACATGTAGAACGCCGTCATGGCGGCGCCGCCAGCGGCGAACACGAAGAATATCGACGCCCACGAGGACTCATTGTGGTCCAATAGCGAAAAGGCTTGCTCCAAAATCGCATCTTTGGAGTAGTAACCGCTAAAGCCAACGACAAACGGGATGCTCACACCGGCAATCGCCATGCAGCCAACCAACATCGTGTAAGCCGTCACCGGCATCTTCTTGCGAAGTCCGCCCATCTCGGGCATTTCATTCGTATGAACGGCGTGAATCACCGAGCCCGAACACATAAACAACAGGCTTTTGAAGAAGGCGTGGGTGATGAGGTGCATCATACCCGCCAGCCACCCGCCAACACCGAGAGCCAACATCATGTAGCCAAGCTGGCTGACGGTCGAATAGGCCAATACGCGTTTGATGTCGGTCGCTGTCAGCGCGATCGACGCGGCCATGAACAGGGTGATACAACCAGCAATCGCGATTACCAACAACGCCTCGGGCGGAAACACCGGGTAAAAGCGTCCTACCAAATAGACACCTGCCGCAACCATCGTGGCCGAATGCACCAGAGCGGAAACGGGCGTCGGACCTTCCATCGCGTCCGGCAACCAGACATGAAGCGGGAACTGGGCACTCTTTCCCACGCAACCGCAAAAGATGCCAATCCCGGCAATAACTAGAAGCCAATGTCCGTAATGAGTTCCACTCGACCCATCCCGCCAATTCTCAACATTCGCGAGCACCGCGGCTTGCACTTCGTCTTGGCTGGCATTCGGATGATCGGTTCGATAAGCCGATACGAATTGGTCAACCTCATCCCTCGCCGACAGCAATACCATCCGATCGGGAACTGTCAACGCATAGTCGTTCTCGGCCGGCCGTACCGTCGAGAACAACCCCTTTTCCTTGACGCCGTCGCCGTCGTAGTCAATATCGCCGAAGGAAAACGTGCCGATCCCCGACCACAAGGCCATCAAGCCGATCAACATCCCAAAGTCACCAACGCGGTTGACGATGAACGCTTTGTTTGCGGCCGTCGAGGCGCTCTTTCGCTCGATGTAGAACCCGATCAGGAAGTAGGAGCAAACGCCTACCAATTCCCAGAACACGAATACCATCGCAATGTTGCCGGCCAGCACCAAACCCAACATGCTGAAGGAGAACAACGACAGATATTGAAAGAACCGCGGGAATCTTCCCGGCCGCTTCAAATGCGAGCCGTCGGTCAAGGTCACTTCGTGATCGGTGATGTCATGCAGTTCGTCGTGCATGTAGCCCGACGCATAGAAGTGAATCAAGGTGGCAATTAGCGTCACCATGCAGAACATGCACAAGGTGACGCTGTCAATGTAGTAGCTGATTTCCAGCCGCAGGTCACCGAATTTGCCTAGCAGGTAGTAAACACCGGTGTAAGCGGTCGGCGGCCCATTGATATCGTGCTCGCCGTGGCCGTCGTGTTCAGTGCCATGTCCGCCGCTCGCTGCCGCTCCATGACCGTGGTCGCTTGATGCTTTCGCGTGCCCTTCTTCGTTAGCGTGCTCACCTGTCGCCGTCGCATGGCCAGCTTCGGTCTTGTCAGCCAAATAGGCAACCGGCACCACATCAAGCGATGAGCTGGCGGACACCTCTTTCTCGTCCGCTGATCCGTGTTGTTCCGTAGAATGGCCGCCATGTCCATCACCTGCCAATTCGTGGGCGTGGTTTGGCAACCAGACGCCAAACATGGCAATGAACGAAAGCAGGCACGAAAACCCGATGGCGGAAATCGCGACATAGGCGCCGTATTCGCCGTGCTTGCCCATGCGAGGGCCGAACAGCAAAATCACGACGAACGAAGCCAGCGGCGAAATCACCGCCAGGCCCAGCAGCACGGGAAGTATTTGAGCAGGATCCATTAGCCCTTCAGGTCGTCAGCCCGATCCACGTCGATGGTGGTATGATTGTTGTAAAAGTTCAACGCAATCGCCAAGGCCACGGCCGCTTCGCCGGCTGCCAACACGATCACGAACAACGCGATCAGTGGCCCATCCAACCCCAGCGATTCGGGTCGCAAATACTTGCTGCCGAAAGCGATGAAATTGATATTGGCTCCGTTGAGCACCAACTCGATGCCCATCAGCACGCCGAGCGCGTTGCGTTTTGTCGCCATGCAGACGACGCCGGTCACAAACAGCACCGCGCCGACCAACATGTACTGGGCGACTGTCACGGTTCCAAACAGCATAAGATTCATAAGCCGATCAACCGTCGATGCGATCCGCGCGGATCTTGGTGCGAGCCATATAAGCCGCTCCGATCAGCACGACCAACAAGTGAACGGAAACAATAACAAACGGAAGTAAATAACCAGACATGCCTGACCGCAACACTTCGTTCGGCTGGTCGAGCTTGTCGACGCGGATGCCCGACAACGCCAAACCAATTTGAGTGCTCGTCTTTGACTCGGCCAAGGCAACATTGGCCACATCCGCATTCGGTTCGCTCCAGGCCGGGACCCGAAACGCGACCAAAGCCAACAGAGCCAGCAAACAGCCGCCAACGCCCGCTGCCACAACCCAGTCGCCAGCGGATGTCTTCATCGAGACGAAACGACTTTGCGCGGTCAACATCACACCGAAAATCAGCAGCACCAAGGTGCCGCCGACGTAAATCATCAATTGCATCGCGCCCACAAACTCGGCCCCGGCGAGAAAAAACAGCCCCGAGGTCGCGCCGAGCGAAATGACCAAGTAAAACGCCATTCGCACCACGTTGCTGGTGAACAGCACGGCCAGCGCGAAGACACAGGTGATCAACGCGAACAGAGCGAAGAACAGTTGATGCCAATCCAATGCGGCGAACAACATTAGCCCGCTCCTCCCGCTCGTTTAACTTGACTTGCCACGGCATCTTCATCCGCCGGAGTCGTCTCATCTACTGACTCGGCCGCTCTCTCGGCTTGCAAGACCCACGCTTCTCGCACGGCGCCCTTGCCGTAGGCAACTCGGTACGATTTGCCGCCGCGAGTCACAATGTCTGGCCCCGTCTCGCCATCCTCCACCACTTCAACTGCGGCTCGAACCGGCATCGCATCGTTCAAAAACGGAATCTCGGCCACTTGCCACAACACCACAAACACAAAGCAAACAGCCGCCAGCGGCACACAGTATTTCAAGCACGTCGTGATCACCTGATCGATCCGCAATCGCGGCAAAGTCCAGCGAACCCAGATCATCACGGTTACACCGACCACCGCCTTCAACATGAAATTGACGCAACCGGCGGCCGTCGCCAAAAAGCCCAGCACTCGGAATCCTTCTTCGCCCTGCAAATAGCTCCAGCCCAGGATGTCGAACACCGGGATTGGACCATGCCACCCACCGAAGAACAGGATTGACGCCAGACCGCTGACGAGGAACATCGAACCGTATTCGGCCATGAAAAAGAAGCTCCAGCGAAGCCCCGAGTATTCCGTATGGAAACCGGCGACCAGTTCGCTTTCCGCTTCGGCCAAGTCGAAAGGAGCTCGATTAACGCTCGCCACCGCACAGGTGAAATAGACCCAGAACACAACAAAGGTGAACGGATCGTGGAAAACCAGCCAATTCGTGAACCAGCCGGCTTGCATATTGCCAATCGTTACCAAGTTCATCGTGCCGCAAATCAGCACCGGCACCACCACGCACATGCCCAGCGGCACTTCGTAGCTGACCACCTGAGCCGCTTCGCGCATCGCCCCGAATAGCGACCATTTCGATCCCGAGCCGTACCCGGCCAGAATTACGCCGAACACTTCCAGACCGAGCACCGCCAACACGAAAAAGACGGCCGTGTTGACTTGATTCGCGACCCATCCATCGGCAAAGGGCAAAGCCAAATAGGCCGCGTAGCTGGCCGTGAAGCTAACATACGGAGCAATCTTGAACAGAAAACGATCCGCCTCACCGGGCGTGATGTCTTCCTTCGCAATCAACTTTGATGCCGTCGGCCAACGTTTGCAGCCACCCAAAGGGCAAAGCCGCCTACACGCGTAGGACCCAGGCGGTCTTGGATCCGCCCCGACACCTTACGCCCACCAAATGTACCGACACCGCGCGACGCCGATGCTGAACGATCATACGCATTTTAATCGCAGTAAGTACGATCAATCAATAACCAGGTCGCAGCCCGCGCTGGATGATCGACGATCCCGCCATGAAGATATCTCTTTCACGCGATCATCGATATCCGCCGCAGGGCGTCGCTTCGTCGCCGCCGGAAGGTTCTAAAATCACATGCGTCAACATCGCATCCCTAATGGCGATGAAAGATTGTGGAAAATATGGTAGCGGTGCCGCGGCAGGCCTCGCCACCGCTCTCCGGCACATTCTGGCGGTAATTCCAGCGTCTGCACCGAAGAAATTCTCGCCGCGAATTTGTTTGCGAGGTTATGAAGTCAACATGGCACGACATGAAAGCGACCGCGAGGACTTAAGCGCATGAGGCAACCGCATTGGAAAGTGCCGCATCGAATTGCGGTTGCCCGATTTGACGGAGTCGATCGTCGTAGGTTTTCGCCGCGACGGAGCGGGCCAGCTTTTTTCGGTTTCGATCCGGTGTTCCAGTTCCGCGCGACCGGCGAACTCCGACGGGCTTACCGCAACGGGCTGTTAATCAAGGCCGACTCAGGCCGACTCGTCGCCTATGTCGTTCGCGGACCGAACACGAATCGCTGCTGCTAAGTCGCGAACTTCCCACCAGATGAAACGCAGGCGTTGCTGGACGATTCGTGCGACCGTTTGAACCACTTGCATCGAGCGCTCGTCGCCGCCGAGTACGAGATCGTCGGACAGCGCCCCACGACGAACCGCTGGTCGAGGCCGTGCTGGCCGAAGTTCAGTCTGCTCGGCCGGCCAATCGTCATCGCCGATAGCCCGCGAGTCCAGAGTTGAGTGCACGGCTGAGCCGCCGCCGGCCGGCTAATGAGCATGTATCCAAATGCGAGCACGCAGCGCAAGCAAGTGAAAAGCCGCAAGCAAGTGAATTCGTCGATCACTCGCCGCGCGTCGTGCCGGTTTGCTTTTGCTGGCTGCTCGCCTTGAATAAGCTTTCGCCTACGGAGACTTCGCGGCTTGCTGCTGCCAACATGCGGCTAAATCCGGTTTGGTGGCGACCAGAACTGGCGAATCGCCCGCTGGTCGGCTTCCGTCAGATGGGCAAGTCTGGATCTTTGGCATCGTGGCCATCCAGAATTTCGCCCAGTCGCCGCGTCACGTAGGACTTCATCGGATATGGCAGCATGTCGAACGAAGCGGAGTAGATTAGCGAGCTGCACGGATACTTGAACATTCGAGTTCGCAGATCGAAGTCCCGCAGCGAGCGGCCTTGCGGATCGCGGGGGCCGACGGCGGAGAAGTCTTCCGCGAACGTCGAAGTTCCTTCACCGGCGATTCCAACTGAAACTCGTTAGTGAACAGCAGGTGCCGCAGTATCCGCTCGCCCGCCGCGGCGATCCGTCGGTCGGTCGATTCGCTTTGATGGTCGGCCGGACGATCCAACGCTTCGTTCATCACTTGATCGTAGTGCAATGCGCTTCGTGTTTCGTAGCTGGCGAACGTCAGCGCGTTGTGCATTTGCGATTGGTGTTCGAGCACCATCAGGGCCACGATATCGCTATGCGGCGTCAAGTAGGGCGACGTGCGGAACCGATCGGAAAGCTCCAGCACGTTGGCTCCAGACTCGCGATCCAGGTTCTCCGGTTCATGCCGCGAAGCCAGCACGTTTCCCATGTGCCGCATCGAACCGTGCGTGCCGGTTACGTACCAGCCGCCCCAGCGTTCGCTGAACGGGCTTTCGTGATTCGTGGTAAACGTGCCGCTGCCCAGCAACGGCTGACCACTGGCTTCCGCGAAAACGCTGCGGATCAGATGCCCAGGAACGCCTTGCGTGCGCGAGGATGCGTGACAAGTCAGGCACTGACCGCGATCCCGCACGAATTTCGGCTTCTCGGTCGGATCGAGCGACAGCGTATAGAAGATCGCCCCCTGCTCGGGATCGACCGAAGCGACCTCGACCACGTCGCCTTGCTGCACCCAACCGATATAGTTGTCGTCGTTGAAGTAAATGGCCCGCGGATGAGCCGGTGCGATGCGACGCAATTGAAAGCTGGTCTTGGAGAAGACGAGCGCTTGCGAAGAGACGGGAATGTCAAGCAACTGAAGCACGCTGGCCAGATAACCCTGACGATCGTCGAATTCCAGCTTCACTTCACCGCGGTCGATCCGTTGTTGCAACTGGGCCACGGGATCGCGCGTCTCGCGCTTCAAGTAGTCGATCGGCGGGCGTTCAACCTCCAGTTGAGCCAGGGCGGGCGAAGTAACCATCCAGACGGCCAAGATCACCGTGCTGGCGAACGTCGAAATGCGGAAGCGTGCGTTCATGACATCCTCGAAGGGAAAGGTGATGTCGGGCGGGAGTACAAGTTCTGTACTTGACTTGCAACTTAGCCGGTCCTATTGTGGATGTCAATGTCCAGTTTTTGTCGCACGGGGATGAATCGATGATCTCACAGACGGCCGAGTACGCGTTGCGGGCAATCGTTTTTCTGGCGGACCAAGCTGGCGAACCGGCGACCACCGCCCAGATCGCCGAAGCGACTTCGGTTCCCGCCAGCTACTTGGCCAAAGTGATGCAGTTGCTCAGCCGCGCTCGCGTGGTGAACAGCCAGCGAGGTTTGCATGGCGGCTTCACGCTGACGAAACCAGCTCGGGAACTCAACGTGTTGGAAGTGATCAACGCGGTGGATCCCATCCGGCGGTTTCACGAATGCCCGCTCGGCCTTCCCAGCCACGGCAAGAGCCTGTGCCCGCTGCATCGCCAATTGGACAACGCGGCCCAGGCGATCGAGGACAGCTTTGGCGAGACCACGATCGCCGACTTGATCGACGTACCCAGCAGCCGCAAGCCGCTGTGCCGCTTCCCAGTTCCCGCCACGCCGTAAGCAACCGTTCGCAATCAAGTTGCCGATTCGCTGAAAGCGGGGAGGGCGCGAACCATCCGTCTCCCGAATCGTTTGAAGCAGTATGGCGCGAGCCATCCGCCGTCGAGGCTTAGCCATTCGCCACGAATCGTTTGAAGCGGTATGGCGCGAGCCATCCGGTGTCGTGGCTTAGCCATTCGCCACTTCGGGATTCACCCAGCACCGCAACGGCGCCGATTGCAGGCCGGCCAGCAGATTGTCGGCCGCGATGTCGGCCATTCCATTGCGGCTGGCAACCGTGGCGCTGGCGATATGCGGGGCGATCACACAATTGGGCAACGTCAGCAGCGGATCGTTCAACTCGATCGGTTCCGGTTCGGTCACGTCCAAGCCGGCGGCGAAGATTTCGCCGTCACGCAGCGCCGTGTACAAATCCGCCTGATTGTGAATCGGTCCGCGGGCCGAATTGATGAAAACGGCCGACTTCTTCATCTTGAGAAACGCCGATTGATCGAACATGCCGCGCGTGGCGTCGTTCAAATCAGTGTGAACCGACACGAAATCCGACTCGGCCAACAGCGTGTCGAAATCAACTTGCCGAGCCCCGAATTCCCGCTCGGCCTCTTCGTTGCGGAAGCGATCGTGATACAGCACCCGCATGCCCCAGCCGCCATGACAACGCCGCGCCATCGCCATCCCAATTCGCCCCATGCCAACGATGCCGATCGTTTGCCCGATCAAGTCGACGCCGATATGCCCGAGCGGCTCCCACGTTTTCCACTGGCCGTGTCGAATGTAGTCCTGCCCTTCGACAATCCGGCGCGAGGCCGAGATCAGCAGGGCGAAGGCCATGTCGGCGGTCGCTTCGGTCAGCACGCCCGGCGTATTGCCGACGCGAATGCCGCGACGCGTCGCTTCGGGGATGTCGATGTTGTTAAAGCCCACGGCAAAGTTGCTGATGACTTTAAGATTCGGGCCCGCCGCGTCCATGAATTCCGCGTCGACTTTTTCGGTCAGCAGCGTCAGCACTCCATCGCAACCCGCGATTCGTTCCAACAGCACTTCGCGCGGCGGCGGCAGCGGTTCGTCCCACACGGTCGCCGAGCATTGGTCGAGCACCTTCCGCAAACCGGCTTCGGGAATTCGGCGAGTGACAAACACACGTTGGGATTTCAAATCGGACATCAAAAGCACCTCGGCGGCGGAAGAGCGTTGCGGAAACGCGGCGGCGTTCCGAATCCGCCAAGCGAATCGGCCGCCCGCCGCGATACGGGCTGAGGCGGCGAATATAACGAATGCATTCCGCGCGGCGTAGGGCGCGGCCGTCCGCCGAACGCTCTTCGACCGAGTTCAGTTCATTCCACGCGAATCGAACGACGATCGACGAACTCGCGACCATGCATGTCGACCGTGCGAACTTCGATCAAATGCAAGCCCGGCGCAAGCTCCGCCGGCAGCTTGCCTTGCCAAAGATGAGTCGACGATTTCGGCTTTGGCAGATCACGCCACGTTTTGTTGGTGATCTTCTGCTCGGCCTCGAACAATTGCACGTAGGCCGGATCGGTCGTCACACGCCGCTCCAACTCCACCCAATCGCCGCCGTCCATCCGCATCGCCACCTTCGATCGCTCGGAGCCATTGAACACATTCACAAACACGTCCGTCTCGCCCGATTGGTCGCTGGTAATCACTTCCGGCGCGTGAATGTGCATCTGCCAATCGTCCGGTCGACCAGCGGCGTGGAAATCCAACGTGTACTCATTTCCGTCGAACGTGATGATGCTATATCCGTTCGGAGCTCCGTCGGCCATCGT
>JAWKTM010000018.1:0-119660 GCA_041399085.1 Pirellulaceae bacterium | reverse complement strand
AACAACGCATCAACGCCTTCATGCTTCAGCGGATGGGTTGCGGCCGATTCGAATTGTTGGAGCAAGTTCGGCAGGAGCAACTTCGATCGTTCATCGCTGAATTGGGCCTGCATCGAGAGCATATCGCCCGCCAAACGCATCTTCGGAACGCGGTCCCCACGACGGTGGAAGTGATCACTCGCCACTTGCCGATTCCAGCGAGGACACGGATTTGCCATGCAGCCGTCGGCTAAGTCTGGCGTCCATCGGCATCCTCCGGCCAGTGCGATCCCGCCGTCCGAATGACTGCGGTTCGATGGCCCGTTGACAATTCTTGGCAGCGCTCGCAAACTAGTCTGGTTGGCACGCGCCAGAGTGGCGGAATGGCAGACGCGCTGGATTCAAAATCCAGTGTCCGATAAGGACGTGTGGGTTCGACTCCCACCTCTGGTACTGAAATGCGAAGGACTTGGGACCGCCCAAGTCCTTTTTTTGTTTCTTGTTGCCCGGCCGCTGGCGTCGTGGGGGCGGTGCGTTTCGCCGGACGGTTGGTCGGCTGCGCGGCGGACTAGCCGCAATTGCCAAAAGCGGCGGGGCGTGGTCTACTTGCCGTTTCGCAAATCCTCAAGAAAACCCGAGCATTTGGCGGTTTCTCGCATGTTTGACCCGCTTCCCAGTCACGTTAGTTTTCCGCAGCTTGAAGAGCAGATCTTGCAGTTCTGGAAAGAGCGGCGCGTGTACGAACAGTCGCTCGAAATGCGTCGGAACGCGCCGCGGTTCGTGTTCTACGAAGGGCCGCCCACGGCCAACGGCATGCCGCATCCCGGCCACTGCTTGACGCGGGCGATTAAGGATCTGTTCCCCCGCTATCAGACGATGCGCGGCAAGCTGTGCGAGCGAAAGGCGGGGTGGGACACGCACGGGTTGCCGGTCGAGGTCGAAGTCTGCAAGGACCTGGGCATCCACTCGAAGGAAGAGATCGAGCAATACGGCGTCGAGCCGTTCATCCAGAAGTGCCAGCAGAGCGTCTGGCGGTACATGAAGGAGTGGGAGCGTCTGACCGAGCGACTCGGGTTCTGGATTCACTTGGACGAAGCCTACGTGACTTATCACCAGAGCTACGTCGAAAGCGTCTGGTGGTCGCTGAAGAATCTGTTCGACCGGGGCTTGCTGTACCAGGGGCACAAGATCGTCTGGTGGTGGGCGCAAGGCGGCACGGCTTTGTCCAGCGGCGAAGTGGGCCAAGGCTATCGCGAAGTGGCCGATCCGAGCGTGTATGTGAAGTTCCCGCTGCTGGATCACGAGGGCGAGCTGACCGGCACGTCGCTGCTGGTCTGGACCACCACGCCGTGGACGTTGCCCAGCAACCAGTTCGCGGCCGTGCATCCCGATTTGGAATATGCCACGGTGGTCGACGGCGAGACCGGCGACGGTTGATCGTGGCCAGTGCGTTGGTCGAAACGATTGCGGCCAAGGTGAAGCGCGAGGGTGAAGCGGTCGAGTCGACTTGCCGAGGAAGTGAGTTGCTTGGGCGAAGGTATTTGCCTCCCGTTCCCCGAAGTTTTCGCGACTATTTGCTCGACAACGATACAGCTAGCTACAATTCGCGATCTCTTTATGATCTGTGTGTCGCGATGTCACGATCAAATGTGGTCCTGGATGCCCACGGTAGCAGGTATTTAACACACCGAAGGGCTTGTGCCTCGTGCAGGAAATGTCCGAAGTAGGTTGACGGACCGAACGAGGTTGATTACATCGGTTGGCGAATTGTTCTGGGAGACTTCGTGACTGTCGATAGCGGGACTGGGGCGGTTCACATGCCTTCGCTTTCGGTGAAATTGACTACACGGTGTTGGAGGCGGAGCGAAAACGATTTCGCGACAGGGCGAGTGCTATTCCTCTCCTTAACTGCGTTTCGCCGAATGGTGAGTTTTCGTCGGACGCACCGAGTGAGTTACGTGGTCGCTGGGTCAAGGAAGCGGACAAGGATATCAGCCGCAACTTGCGCGAACGCGGGTTGTTGTATCACTTGGATCAGTACCTGCACGAATACCCGTTCTGTTGGCGAGCCGAACAAGACCCGCTGATTCAGTATCCGCGCAAGAGCTGGTTCATTCGCACGACCGAATTCAAGGACGAGATGCTGGCGAACAACCGGCAGATCAACTGGCTGCCCGAGCACATTCGCGACGGTCGATTTGGCAACTTTCTGGAGTCCAATGTCGATTGGGCTCTGTCGCGCGAACGCTACTGGGGCACGCCGCTGCCGATCTGGGTTTGTGAACAGACCGGCGATATGGAAGCGGTTGCCAGCTACGAAGAACTGCTGACCAAGCCAGGCGTGCGCGGCACGGACGTGTGGGACAAGGCGAAGGCCGAGAATCCCGAATTGCCGGACGATCTTCGCGTTCACAAGCCGTACATCGACGCCGTCACTTACGACTCGCCGTTTGCCAAGGGCGCCCGCATGCGTCGCGTGACGGAAGTGATCGACTGTTGGTACGACAGCGGCGCGATGCCGTTCGCCCAATGGGGCTATCCGCATCAGAATGCCGAGCGATTCGCCGAGCAGTTCCCGGCCGACTTTATCAGCGAAGCGATCGACCAGACGCGCGGTTGGTTCTACAGCCAATTGGCGATCAGCACGCTGTTGTTTGGCGAAAGCGACGGGGCGGTCGAGTCGAAGCCGTATCCGCATCCGTTCCGCAACTGCATCGTGCTGGGCCTGATGTTGGGCGAAGACGGCGGGAAGATGTCGAAGAGCAAGCGGAACTATCGCGAGCCGCGCGAGATTTTCGACCGCCACGGGGCCGATGCATTGCGGTGGTATTTCTTCGCGAATCAACCGCCGTGGACTTCGATCCGTTACAGCGAACAGGCGATCAAGGACAGCATTCCCGAGTTCCTGTTGCGGCTGTGGAATGTGTTCAGCTTCTTCAACATCTACGCCAACATCGACGGCTTCGACCCGGCCGCGCAGGTCGAGCTGTCCGGACAGCGGAGTCAGCTCACGCCGGACTCGCTGGCCACGGCCGCCAGCTATCGGCCGATTGCCGAGCGAGCCGAGTTGGACCGCTGGGTGTTGAGCGAGTTGCATCGCACAATCGCGGCAGTGGTCGAGCGGATGGATGCTTACGACAACTACGGCGCTTGCCAGCGGATCAACGAGTTCGTCGACGCGCTGTCGAACTGGTATGTCCGACGCAGCCGCGATCGGTTTTGGAGCGACGACAAACAATCGCCCGACAAACTGGACGCCTATTGGACGCTGTACGAAAGCTTGCTGGCGACCAGCAAGTTGATCGCGCCGTTCACGCCATTCTTAGCCGAGGCGATGTGGCGGAATCTGACCGGTGTGTTTGGCGACGGGGCGATGGAAAGCGTGCATCTGTGCGACTATCCCGAAGCGGATTCGGCGGCGGTCGATGCGGTGTTGTCCGAGCGGATGAAGTTGCTGCGCGAGATCGCGTCGCTGGGCCGAGCGGCACGGATGGACAACAAGCTGAAGGTGCGTCAGCCGCTGGCCAAGGTCGAAGTGATTCTGGCGGGCGCCGAGCATCAAGCGTGGCTGGAAACACACGACGCGCTGTTGCGAGACGAATTGAACGTGAAGCAGGTCGATTATACAAAGCAAGCCGAGCAGTATATCGACTACCAAGTGCAACCGAATTTCAAACGACTTGGCCCGCGAATCGGCAAGCTGTTGCCGGCCGTGAAGAAGGCGTTGGGCGAAGCCGACGGCGGTCGGTTGCTGAGCGAGTTGAACGACACGGGCAAAGTGGCTTTGGCGGCTGGCGGCGAGACCGTCGAGCTAGATCAAGACGACATTCAAGTGCGGCTGCAAGCCAAGCCCGGTTGGGCGGCGGCTCAGGGGCGTGGCTGCGTCGTGGTGCTGTCGACGGAGTTGACGCCGGAGCTGCTGCGCGAAGGTATCGCCCGCGACCTCGTGCGGCTGGTTCAAGACCGCCGCAAGTCGCTGGGTTGCGAATACACTGACCGCATCGAGATCGCGATTGTCAGCGACTCAGCCGATGTGGGCTTGGCCGTGCAAGAGAACGCGGCCTACATCCAAGGCGAGACGCTGGCCGTTTCGATCACTGCGCAACCGTTGGCCGAGTCGGAGCCGATCGAACATGATCTGGGCGAAGCGCGGCTGACTTTGTTTGTGCGGGTTGTGGCTTGATGCTGGGGGCGGCGCGAGGTGTGGGAGACCTGCGGTCGCGCGTTTCGGCTCGGTCGGGAGACCTTCGCCGAGCGCGGAGTCAGAAGACTTTCGCCGAGCGTGGGTTTGCTTGTCTGCTGGAACGGGCGCGGCGAGCGCTGTAAGCTGACGGACTCTTGTCGGCGGCCGCTGGGTTTCGGCGAGAGTCTTGGGCCATGAATTGTCAGCGAATTGAATCGGCTGGTTTGGCGAGGAGGTTGCCTTGAACGATTTTCAGTATGCCGCTCCGTCGTCGTTGGGCGAAGCGACAAAGCTGTTGGCGGAGTTCGGCTCGCGTGCCCGCGTGTTGGCGGGCGGCACCGATATCCTGGTGCAATTGCGAGAAGGTCGACGCTCGGCCGAGATGGTGGTCGACGTGAAACGCGTGCCGGAGCTGATGTCGCTGAGCTTGAACGGCGTCGGCCTACATCTGGGGGCCAGCGTGCCTTGTTACCGGTTGTACGATGACGAGGCAGTGAAGTCGGCCTATTCCGCGCTGACCGACGCGGCTCGAATCATCGGCGGTTGGCAGATTCAAAGCCGAGCCAGCGTGGGCGGCAACCTTTGCAACTCGTCGCCTGCCGCGGACTCGATTCCCGCGTTGATGGTGCTTGGCGCGACTTGCGAGATTGCTTCGGCGGGCGGAACGCGCGAAGTGTCCGCGGCCGAGTTCTGCACGGGGCCGGGTCGCAACGTCCTGCAAGACGGCGAGCTGTTGGTGACAATCAAAATGCCGCCGACTCCACCGCACAGCGGATCGGCTTATCTGCGATTCATCCCGCGAAATGAAATGGATATAGCCGTGGTCGGCGCGGGGGCTTGGGTTCAGCTCAATGCAGCCGGCGACACGATCGAACAGGCTCGGGTCGCCTTGAGCGCCGTAGCGCCGACGCCGCGGATGGCTCAGCAAGCCAACGATTGGTTGGCTGGCCAGCCGGCGACGGACGCGACGCTGGAGCAAGCGGGCGAGTTGGCTCGCGCCGTGGCCGAGCCGATCAACGACATGCGAGGCACGATTGAGTATCGTCGCCATCTGGCTGGAGTTTTGACGAAGCGTGCGTTGCGGATCGCCATCGACCGCGCCAAGACGCAAGGCGTCTAACGAAACAGGTCCGCGAAACCGCATCACTGAGGAAAGGATATCAAGTGGCGAAGAAGCTACACGTCACTGCGACGATCAATGGCGAGCAGGTCGAGTTTCTCTGCGAGCCGCGACAGAGTTTGCTGGAAGTCCTGCGCGACGAATTGGGGCTGACCGGCGCGAAGGAAGGTTGCAACAACGGCAACTGCGGCGCTTGCACGGTGCTGATGAACGGCGTGCCGGTCGTGAGCTGTTTGGTATTGGCGGCCGAGGCCGAGGGCGCGACGCTGGAGACTGTGGAGTGCATCGCCGAGCACGGCCATCTGCATCCGTTGCAGCAATGCTTCTTGGAAGGCGCGGCGTTGCAATGCGGCATCTGCACGCCCGGTTTCTTGGTCACGGCCAAAGCTTTGCTTGACAAGAATCCGAACCCGACGGAACAGGAAATCCGTTTTAATTTGGCCAATAATCTGTGTCGCTGCACGGGCTATGACAAGATCGTGCGGGCCGTTCAGGCCGCCGCCGAACAATTGCAGCAGAAGGAGACGGTATCGTGAACACGCCGCTAACGAAGAACGTGGCCGAGGCTCAATCGGCCACTCGCCAATACAAAGTGATCGGCACGCGTCCGATTCGGCACGACGGAGCCGACAAGGTCACGGGCAAGGCGATCTACACGGCCGATGTGCAGTTGTCGGGCATGGTGCAGGGAGCGATTCTGCGCAGCCCGCATGCTCACGCCAAAATCCTGTCAATCGACACTAGCGAAGCCGAAACGATGCCGGGCGTTGTGGCCGTGGTGACGGCGAAGGACCTGCCGGGCCTGAAGGACCAGATCGCGCAGTTGGGCGAAGGCGCCGTGAACTTGAAGTATCTCGGCGCGAACTGCTTGGCTCACGAAAAGGCTTTGTACAAAGGCCACGCGATTGCGGCCGTGGCGGCGAAGACGTTGCATCAGGCGAACGAAGCCGTGCAGCGGATCAAAGTCGAATACGAGGTGCTGCCGGCCGTGACTTGGTGTTTGGACGCCATGAAGCCCGACGCGCCGCTGTTGCACGAAGACGTGCGCACGGACGAAATGGGCAAGACCGGCGACACGCCGACGAACGTCGACATGCACATGCTGTTCGAGAAAGGCAATCCGGCCGAAGGTTTTGCCGCCGCTGACGTGGTCGTCGAACGCGAGTTCACGACGGCCAGCGTGCATCAGGGTTATATCGAACCACATGCGGCCGTGGCCGATTGGAACGAGGACGGCCATCTGCGGATTTGGACCGCGACGCAAGGCTCGTTCACTTGTCGTCAGCAAACGGCCGAGTTGCTTGAGTTGCCGGTATCGAAGGTGACCGTAACGCCGTGCGAAATCGGCGGCGGTTTCGGCGGTAAGATCGCCGTTTACTTGGAACCGGTCGCCGCGGCACTCAGCCGCAAGGCGGGCAGGCCGGTGAAGCTAGTGATGCAACGTCAGGATGTGTTCGAAGGCTCGGGGCCGACGCCCGGTTCTTATATGCGAGTGAAGCTGGGCGCGACGCGCGACGGCAAACTCGTGGCCGGCGAAGCTTACATCGTGTTCGACGCGGGCGCTTTTCCCGGCGGCGTGATCGGTCCCGGTTGTATGTGCGTGTTTAGCTGCTACGACCTGCCGCATGCTCGCGTTGATGGGTACAACGTGGTGTTGAACAAGCCTAAGACGCAGGCTTATCGCGCGCCGGGCTCGACGCATGTGGCTTACGCCTGCGAGTCGGTGATCGACGAACTGGCTCAGCAGTTGAACATCGATCCGATTGAACTGCGCCTGATGAACGCGGCCAAGGAAGGGACGCAGCGCGTCGACGGCTTGGTCTATCCCCGCGTCGGTTTGGTTGAAGTGCTGGAAGCCGCGAAGGCCAGCGAACATTGGAATTCACCGCTGGAAGGACCGAATCGCGGACGTGGAATCGCCGCCGGATTTTGGTTCAACATCGGTTTGAAGAGCAGTTGTTCGGCCAATGTGAACGCCGATGGAACCGTGACGTTGACCGAAGGCTCGACCGATATCGGCGGCACGCGCACCAGCGTGGCGATGCAGTTGGCCGAGACGATTGGCTTGGCCGCCGAGGACATCATTCCGCAAGTGGTCGACACGGACAGCGTTGGCTACACCGATGTAACGGGTGGCAGCCGCGTGACATTCGCCACGGGTTTGGCGGCTTATAAGACGGGCCTGGAACTGATCAAAGTGATGAAGGCTCGCGCGGCGGAACTGTGGGAAGTCCCCACGGAATCCGTCACGTTTGACGACGGCGTGTTCTCCGCCGAGGGGCAGCGGGCGTCGTTCAAGGAATTGGCTCAACAGTTGGCCGCCCACGGCGATCCGATCGTGGCCAGCGCCGCGGTTTCGCCCGAAGGTTTCACGAACGGCTTCGGCGCGCATCTGGTCGACGTGGAAGTCGATCCCGAAACCGGCAAGACGACGATCCTGCGATACACGGCGATTCAGGATGCCGGCAAGGCGATTCATCCCAGCTATGTCGAAGGACAGATGCAGGGCGGCGCGGTGCAGGGAATCGGTTGGGCGTTGAACGAAGAGTATTTCTTCGACGCCGCGGGCCGCATGGCGAACGCCAGTTTCCTCGACTATCGCATGCCGACTTGTTACGACGTGCCGATGATCGACACGATTATCGTCGAGGTGCCAAATCCCGATCATCCGTACGGCGTGCGTGGCGTGGGCGAGACGCCGATTGTACCGCCGCCCGGAGCGATCGCTAACGCGATCCAACGCGCGACCGGAGTACGGATGTGCGATCTTCCGATGTCGCCGCCGCGATTGTGGAAGGCGATTTCGGAACAGAAGTGAACTCGCGATGCCGACCGTTTTTATTCCCACGATGATGCGAGATTTGACGGGCGGCGTCGATCGCGTCGAGGTCGACGGGACGAACGTGCGGGAGGCAATTGAGTCGCTCGACGATCAGTTTCCAGGGCTTCGCGATCGGTTGTGCCGAGCCGATGCGTTAGCACCCGGTTTGCAAGTATCCATCGACAATGTGATGAACTCGCGCGGTCTGCGGGCGAAGCTCGGGCCGCACAGTGCTATCCATTTCATTCCAGCCATCGGCGGAGGATAGCGAGCCGCCGTTGGTTTTCGCCTCGTCCGCGCATCGGAGCCTCATTATGAATCCACCGCTGATCGGTTGCACCAAGGCGGACCTCGATACGCCGGCTTTATATGTGGATTTGGACGCTTTTGAGTTCAATGTTCGCACCATGTCCGAAGCGTGTCGGGCGCGAGGCGTGGATTGGCGGCCTCATAGCAAATGTCACAAGTCTTCGGCGATTGCTCGCGAGTTGGTCGAGGCCGGCGCGATTGGCGTGACGTGCGCGAAATTGGGTGAGGCCGAAGTCATGGCGGGCGGCGGCGTCACGGATCTGTTAATCGCCAATTTGATCGTCGGGCCTCAAAAGGTGGCTCGATTGGTTGAGTTGCGTAAGATTGCCGACCCCATTGTTTGTATTGATCACATCGACCAGGCTCGGCCCATCAGCGATGCGATGCAAGCGGCCGGTTTGCGTCAACGTGTGATTTTGGAAGTGGACATCGGCTTGGGACGCGTCGGCGTCGCGCCTGGTGAGGCGACGCTCACCTTAGCCAAACAGGTAGTGCAACTTCCTGGACTGCATTTCGCCGGCATCATGGGATACGAAGGTCATCTATTGACGTTGCCCGATGCGAATGAAAAGCGAAGCCAGATTCACGCGGCGCTGAATATCCTTCGTGATATGAAGCAGTTGTTAGAGCAAAACGATATTGCTTGTCCCATTGTTTCATGCGGAGGCAGCGGGTCGTTCTATCAGTCGCTGGATCATGATGGCATCACGGAATTGCAGGCCGGCGGCGCGATGTTCATGGACGAGTTCTATCGGCATCAATGCCAGTTGGCCGAGATGCGCGACGCGTTGTTTCTGATTGTTACCGTTGTGAGTCGTCCCACGCCGGAGCGGGCCATCATCGACGCCGGCCGCAAAACGATGAACATGGAGGTCGCAATGCCGAAAGTGCTTGGGCGCGATGATATCCATATCGAACGGCTTTCGGCCGAGCATGGTCAATTGCGGCTGGAGCCTTCCGCCCAAGATTTGCGAATCGGAGATCGTTTGGAGATCGTGCCTGGTTACGGCGATCTAACAACCGTGCTGCACGATCGGTTCTATGGGTTCCGGGGCGATCGACTGGAAAAGATTTGGCCGCTGGAAGCGCGCGGTCGGTTGCAATAGCAGCGACCGGGGTTCGTGAGTTAACAACCGCTCCGAGGACGACTCGATGCATGCCGTCGACTGGATGATCGTATTGTTGCTGAACGGAGCGATCATCGGTTACGGCTTCTATCTGGCTCGCGGCACCAGTAGCAGCAGCGATTGGTTTCTTGGTCGGCGAGCGTTGCCATGGTGGGCAATCGGGCTGTCGATGTTCGCCACCAATGTAGATAACGCGGACCTTGTTTCCGTCACGGGAAAGACGTATACGGAAGGGCTGCACCTGCTCACAGTCTATGCCACCGGGAGCGCCCTGGGAGGCATTTTGGCCTCGTTCTATATTGTGCCGGCCATGTATCGAGCTGGCTTCTATACCAATGCCGAGTATCTGGAGGCTCGCTTTGGTCCGGCAACTCGTGTGTTGAGCGCACTGATTCAATTGCAATATCGCAGCAGCATGTTAGGCCTGATAATCTTGTCGGTCCATCTTTTGTTGACCGGATTGAACATTGTCGACGCAACCACATCTTGGGCGCTAATCGTCGCAATCGTGATATGTTCGGGGATTTATACGGCTTGGGGTGGGTTGAAGTCAGTTGTCTGGACCGACGCCTTGCAGAGCGTGGTGATGATGGTCGGCAGCGTGGTCATTTTCGTGACTCTCTGGCAAGCCGCTGGTGGTTGGAGCGGCACGCTGCAAAAACTGGCCGCGCGCGACGCGAGCGAAGGAACCCACTTTACGGACTTGGTTCATCTGGGACGATTCAACGGCGGCTCGTCCGAATCGCCATACCTTGTTTCCTGGAATGGGCAGACGACGGACCTGGCGCCCTACGTCGTCATTATGGGATGGACGATCGTCGGATGCGGGTACTGGACGGTTAATCATACCCAGACGATGCGATTGATGGGAGCCCGATCGTTATGGGACATGAAAATGGCGGCGACGGTGGGCGTCGCGCTCAGTCTGCCATTGATGATTGCTTGCGCTTGTATGGGAGTCATGGGGCGAGTGTTGCCGGGAACGGAACAGTTGGATCATCCTGATTCTCTCTATCCGCAATTGGCTCGCGAGTTTTTGGGCGTGGGACTGAAGGGCCTCGTCGTAGCTGGTGTGGTTGCGGCGGCGATTAGCACGTTCGACTCGATGGGGTCGGCACTGTCAGCCATTTTTACTCGCGACATCTACGCCCGATTGTTGGTGCGTGGTCGCGAAGATCATCATTATGTGATCGTGGGGCGAATCGCGACCGTGATTGTGCTGCTGAGTGGATTCATCTATCTCCCGTTTATTCTCATGCAGCGAAACATGATCGACGCCTTTGTAACGTTGATCCCGGTGTTTGTCACGCCTCTGTTTACGATGTACGTATTGGGGGCGATGACTCGGATTCACCGTCGCAGTGGGATCATCGGGCTCTTGTGCGGTTCGGCCTATGGGATGTTTGCTCTCTACTGCCGCGAGTCGCGGAAGATATCCTGGCTGCCCGAGGTCGACCAAGTCCCGCGATGGCTGACCGATCATTGGGCGGCGTTTGGATGGTCGCTATTGATAACAACCGGCGCCATGTTAGTAGCTCATCTTGTCTGGACGAAAATCATCCAGCGAGGCGTGGCGCATGACCGAGCCGAGCCGATCTTGGAAGTTGAGCACGAAGGGTGGTTGGCACGGAGCAGCGAGGAGTTGCCTGAATTGCGCGAGCACCCGTTTGCGGGTGACATTCCGGTGTGGGCAGATCCCCGAATCTATGCGGCGCTGCTAATGGCGCTTTGCATCTATGTGATCTTTTTCTTGTTTTGGTAGAGGTGATCCGGAGGAATGGTACCAAAACGAGTTCTTTGTTTGACCACGTGCCCATTGGGGCGAGCGGCATTGCGCGCGGCCCGTTGGGCACGCGGTTAAACGACAGATCGGAAATTGCGCGCGGCTCGTTGGGCACGCGGTTAAATGACAGATCGGGAAGTTATTTCGGACCAAATCGTACCGGACGTGGATGCGTTCAATCTCGTGCGGCCAGCATCGCTTCGAGATTAGGTCGTAGACCGCTGTCCAATTGTTGCAACACTTGCTGGCGGTAACGCTCGTCCAAGGTCGGCATGACCGATGTGCCGAGGTGTTGAAGCTTGGCGAGCGCGGCATCGTGATCGCCGCGACGCTCTAACAAACTGGCTTGTTGGGCCAAGGCGAACGCTTCGTATTGGCGGTCTGACGTCTCATAGTTGATGACTTCGTTATAGGCTTTGTTCGCTTCCGCGAGCCGGTTTTGATCGGAATAGAATTCGGCCAAACGCAATTTCGCCAGCAGGGCATAGCGTTCGTTGATAATTCGCGGTTCGGCGGTCGGCGGAAAATACTTCGCGACGCTCAACCACGCTTCTTCCGTGTTGCGGCCGATGGCGTGGTAATACTGGGCTTGGGACGAATCAAGCTTCGTCACGGCGAGAGCCGCCGGAGTTGTTTGGCTTAACAAAGGTTCGGGGCGAGTGATCCAAGCCAACAACGCCCCTAGCATTACCGCGACAACGACCATGAGCGACGCGACGAGGATTGCTGGCCAACGCCGTGAACGTTGTTGCGTCTCTTGCTGCATAAGTGCGGCCAACTGTTGCGTCGCCGCGAGTTGTCCGGGCGTTGTGCCGGGTTCGGTTGGCCAGTTCTCCATGTCGGCTGGCCAATCGTCGTCGTTGCCTTCGATTCGCAAGGCGCGCAAATCGCGGATCAACTCACTGGCTCGCTGGTACCGCTGCTCCGGCTCCTTGGCCAGCATCTTGTGAACGATCTGGCAAAGCCCTTCGGGTATGTCGGGCCTTAAGGTTTCCAGCCGCACCGGCTCTTTTTTCAAATGCTGGACCGCCACGCCGAGCGCCGTTTCGGCTTCGAATGGCGGTCGCCCGGACAGCATGTGGTAGCAGGTGACGCCGAACGAGTAGATGTCGCTGCGCGGGTCGACCGGCTTGCCTTCGACCTGCTCGGGACTCATGTACAGCGGCGTTCCCATCGTCAGTCCGACTTGCGTCAGATTCAGTCCGCGGGAATCGGTCGCCACGTGAGCGAGCCCGAAGTCGGCGACCTTCACCTCATGATCGGCCGACAGCATGATGTTTTCGGGTTTGATATCGCGGTGAATAATGCCTTGTTCGCCGGCCTTTTGCAGAGCCGAAGCCACTTGGCGCATCACCTTCGCGGCGACCGGCGCCGTGATCGGACCACGCCGCGATAAAATCTGACGCAAATTTTGCCCCGAGACGTACTCTTGGGCGATGAAATGGACTCCGTCCAGAAAGCCGACTTCGTGAATCTGCACGATGTTGGCATGCACCAACGCCGCGGCCGCTTGGGCTTCGCGATGAAACCGACGGACGTAAGATTCGTCGTCGGCCAAGCTGCGCTTCAGCACCTTAAAGGCAACTTGGCGACGCAGCGATTTCTGTTCGGCCAAATACACATCGGCCATTCCACCACGCCCCAGACGTCGCAGCATCTGATAATCGCCCAGCGTCCGGCCCGACAGATCGGGATCGGGTTTTGTGTCGGCGGCGGGAAGCGAAGGTGTGGACATGCTCGGCCGGTGGGATATTTGGCTGCGGATGGAAGCAGCGGCCGAGTGGCGGCATTCGTTTGGCTCCGCCACGGAGGCCACGGACTCGCATCCCAGTATGGAGCGAGCCCGCGGCATTGACAACAAGGCCAAGGACTCTTGACATATCGAGCGTCCGCGGCCGAAGCGGTTCAGAACAGCTTCGGTATCCGCTGATATTTGGCGACCGGATGCTGAGTGGCGTTATACGGCGCGAGCAGACCCGCTTGTTCCAGCCGTGAATTCATCCGCACACCGACGCCGAACCCGTTGTGGCTGATGCAACTGGGATCGAACGGATGGAATGAGAAGATGCCGTCGCTGCCGCGAATGTGGCCGTACCAATCGCGGCCGAAGTCGAAGCGATTGACGTGTTGATTCGCCGTGTCGTGGCAGCGCATGCACGAGCGGCTGTCGTTCTCCAGAAATCCGGCGTCGTAGCGGGCCGGAACGATGTGAAACGCGGCCGAAGTGGTCGGCGCGAACGCTCGCACGCCCTGTTGGTCGGCCCGCCAGGCGTCGCCCAGCACGGATTGGAAGGTCGTGCCGGTCAGCAATTCTCGCACGAGTTCGTCGTCGCCGACGGCGGGCAATTCGTCGACGCCAGCCGTCGCACGAAACGCCACGTGCGGGTGGTTATCAGCCAGCGTGTGACGCTTCATCGTCGGTTCAGATTCGAGATGAGCGACCAGCTTGGTCAAAGCGGGAGTCGATTCCCATTGCGGCCGCAGTTCACGAATGCGGTTGGCCAACTGCTCTGGATTGCGGAACGGACGATATAGGTCGACCTTCCACGCGCTTTGCTCGCGCGAACGCACGCGAAGCTCGAACACATACTGCTTGCCATCTGGCCCACGCATCATCAGCACTTCGCAGAACAGCGTGCCGACCGGGTAGATCCAGGAATATCCAGTCTGGCGATCGTCGGCTTGCGAAGATCGATACCAGACGATCGGCAGCGTCTTACCCTGCTCGTCCTGGGGCAGACGAAGGAATCGAAACGTGGTGACATTCGTCGTGCGATGCGTTCCGCCTGCGACGTTCCAGGGAAATTCCCGATTCCCGTTGCCGAAAGGTTCCGTGCCGTTGGCCGAGATGTTGTACATCACCGAATGAATCCCCGGCAAACCCGAGCCCCAATCCTGAAACGCCGGGGTAATCTCGGCATCCGTGTAGAGGATCAAGGCGGGATCCGCCAACGTCCGTTGCATTTCGGCGTCTTCGACAGGCGGCAGCATCGCCCGAAATTGCCGATCCTTGGCCGCCGACATCAGCCGAAAAGGCTCAGATTTCGACTCGCCCGAAGAATTCGCCGCATAGGCGCCGCTGCTGATCGCGGACATTAAAATCGCCACGAAGACTATTGCCCGACAGCGGGCGCGATCCAAGAGCTGGTCAGTCGCCATACTCTCTCCTTTTCAAGCTAGAGATGCTGGGAGATTCGCCAGAAGTTAAACTGCGTCGTTCTGGCAGAACGGGGAGAGTGTAGCGGTTTTGGCGGACGTGTGTTAGTGACCCAACGGCGATCGTTGATCTGGAGTTTTCGTGGGCAATCGAGCTGGCGACAACGGAGATCGCCCGCTCGTGGGCGACACGGTGGAAAGCCGAACGGGGCTTATCGTCGAACAACGCGTCCCGAGATATGTAGGTCGCCGTCCAAGTTGGTCGAACGCACGTGGTCCAAGCGCGTCGCATCGGCGATGAATTCGACGCCACGGCCAGTCGTCGCGGATTGCCCACCGCCGATGAGTTTTGGCGCGACGAAGACATGGACTTCGTCGATAAGGTCCGCTTCGAGAAAGGTTCCGAGCAGCTTGGCTCCCCCCTCGACTAGCACGTTGGTCATGCGACGTGAGCCGAGTTCGGCAAGCAATTCGCGAAGTCCGGCCACATGTTCGTCCGACGAAGCTCGGGCCACTTCGCAGCCTGCGTCGCTCAGCGATTGGCATCGGCTGGGCAACGCACTTGGTCCCGTCCAAAGCATCACCGGCGTCTCCCGAGCGGAACGCACCAGATTCGATCCGATTGGCAGACTGGCTTGCCGGTCGCAGACCACGCGCGTCGCGACTCGCGGTCCGGGCGGACGCGCTGTCAATTGCGGGTCGTCCGCTTCAACGGTGCCTCGCCCGACAATGATCGCGTCGACACGGCCTCGCAGTTGATGCACCACGGCTCGCGACCGCTCGTTGGAAATCCACTTGCTGTCTTGCGACCAAGTGGCGATTTTGCCATCCAACGTCATGGCCCATTTTGCAATCACCCAAGGCCGGTGATATTTGAGCAGGCAAAGATAAGGATCATTCAATCGCTGAGCTTCGGACTCGAGCACGCCCGTGTGGATTTCGATGTTCGCTTGTTTGAGTCGCTCGAGGCCGCCGCCGGCAACTTGTGGAAAGGGATCGGTCATGGCGACCACCACGCGTCGCACTCCGGCGTCGATGACCGCGTCAGTGCAAGGCGGCGTCTTTCCGTGATGGCAACATGGTTCCAGCGTCACATACATCGTCGCGCCGGCCGCGTTCGCCCCGGCGTCGCGCAGCGCCTCGACTTCTGCATGGGGTCCACCGAACCGTCGGTGCCAACCTTGCCCCACGATCTGGCCGTCTTGCACAAGCACGCAGCCGACCATCGGATTCGGTTCGACCAAGCCTTGTCCGCGAGCCGCCAATTCCAGGGCGGTTCGCATGAAACGATCATCGTCGGGCATCGCTTGCATCCGCCGCGATTAGTCCATCGCGATTAGTCCATGCCGGGCAGCCACAGCTTCGAGCCGCCTTCACTACTGCCGCCAGACGATGCCGGGCCGTCCGGCGTCCATAGTACGCCGGAAGAACCGACGGCCGCGGCGCCAGTCGCCTCCGCTTGGTCGTTGGCCAGCTCGGGGGCCAGTTGTCCGTCGGGACCCACCGCTCCGATCATGTAAAGAAACTGGTACAACGCTTCGGCCACGCCCGGTTCGTTCAAATGCTTGGACTGCAATTGCGACATAACGCGCTGGACCGACTCCGGATCGCGCCGCGCTATGTGAATCTGCATTTCCATCAGGAGAAACGGCGCCAGCGACTCGTTCCTTGCCGAAGCGAACGCTTTGCCTTGGGCCAAGAAGTGCATGGCGCTGTCCGAGTCGGGCGCGGTTTCGACCAACAACCGGAACAGCTCGAACTTGTTGATTCGCGCATCCAACGACGGACGGCCCACGGCTTCACGGGCAAAATTCATCAGCGCCGGGACTGCCATCACCAATTGGGTGCGACGCAAAGCGACCAACAGTTGTTCGTCGTCCAACTTGTCCGCTGGCAGACGCTCCAGGCGAACAAAAGGCAGCCGCCGCACATCCACGCTCGCTGGGTCGATCGGCCCTCGCGTCGGCAAATCCAACTTGCGCCGCACTTCATTAAAATCGAAGCCCTGCATCGCCGACGCCTCTTCGGTTTCCAACCGTAAGATCATCGCCTCAACCCGCAAACGCAGGTTGAAATCGGCCGCCGCTTCGTTGGGCGACTTGCCGTTCAACGTCGAGCACGGCTGGCGCAGCCATTTGTCGAGCAACACCTCGCGGCACTGCTCCTGCAACAATTGCTTCGATTCGCTTTGTTCCAGCGGACCGCCGACATACCATCGCGGATACAGGTTCCGCGACAGCCAAGTGGTCGGCTCGTCCTCGATGGGCTCGCGCGTCACATCGGACAACTCCCCGACGATCTCCGTGAGCTCGCTGATGAACTGATCGAGATCCACTTCCGCCGTGACATCCACTTCCAACCGCGCCGGGCGGTCGGTCTGTCGGCCGTAAACCAATACATCGCCCAGGACGATCGGCAAATCGCCGCGAACCAACGGCTTGGCCAATTCCTCCTTGGGTTCCCGATTTAACAGATAGAACACCGCCTTGGGCGGTGGTTGATCTTCCTCCGCGATTTGGCTCAGATCGACATTCGATTTAATGACACGCGGGCTGGACAACAGCCGCTCCATGACCGCGTCCAAGTTATCGAACGAGCAGGTGATTCGCGTGGGAAACACCAAATCCGAAGTCGGCTGATGCAGCGTCACTTGTGCTAGCGCTTCGGCCTCGACCACCAATTCGTGATCCAAGTCCGGCAGCAGCGTAAATCGCCGCCACAGCTCGGCCGACTGCTCCGTCTCGTTCAGCCAACCCAACTCGGTTGCCAAATTTGCAATCAGTGCCGGTTCCTTCGGATATTGCTCGACCAGCTTTCGCAGCCCTTGCACGCTCGCCCGCATCCGACCTTGGCCGAGCACCTGAATCGCGTCGCGATAGGCTTGTAGCCACGGAGCGTTTTCGGCCGGCGGCGGCGGCAGGATGGAATCCTTGGCGATCAGCGGCACTTCCGGCGAACTGTCCAAGCGCACCAACGCTTGCGATGCGTTTTCGTCCGAACGCGATGCAATCGTCACGAAGTAGGAAAGATGCCCGCGAGCCGCCACGAAATCGCCGTGCGACTGCAACAGCACGCCGATCATCGCGAACGCGTTCAGCGCGTAGCTGTCGATGATGTTGTCGGTCATTCGATCGACCGCATCTTGCAACAGCGAGACCGCCTTGGCCGGCTCGTTTTCCGAAACGGCGCCGATCGCCAGCAACGCATAAGGCCGGCTCGAATCGGGGCTGAGCTGCTTCAATCGTTCGGCCGCCGCGAGCGCCTCGGGCCATTGCTTCAACTGCAAGTGCAGCTCGGCCTTGACGGCAACCAAGCTGGGCACGTTCGGATGCGATTCCAGCGTCCGATTCGCGTACTGAATGGCGGCCAGCCGTTGATCGCCGTCGATCATGCGAAAGATGGACTCGAACTCATGCAGCAAGTCCTTCGAGCAACAGAATTTGACCTTCTTACCGCTGCCGCAAGGACACTGCGAAAATTTATCGATCGACATGGGTGATTGCACTCGTTAGGCGGCGCTCGGCGCGAACCGCAAGTTTCAAAGCCATCGAAAGCGGGAGCACGAAGCGGTGAATCGTAACAGACAGTGCACAACGCGGCGAGCGGCGTTGATTTCGCGATTCGACGACAAACCCAGCCTTCGCGCGACACTTCTTTCGCGAAGCAAGCATCCAAAATCACAAAATCGACGATCGACGCAGCACGGCTACTCGCCGACTGCTTCCGCCGTCAAACTCTGTTGAATGCAGCCGTGAATGCGCGGCAGAACCCACGGCAGGAACACGATGCCCGAATAGTGATCGGCCGTCATCTGGATATGGTGCTCGTCGTCCAGCTTCGCGGCTTCGCTGAGCGCCAGCGCGTTCTTCAGCGGCACGACCGTGTCGTACTTGCCTGAGAAAAGCCACGTGCGTTGCGGATTCAACCGATGGGCGAGCCGCGTCGGTTCGATGCGCAATGCCAGCGTTCGGAGTCGCTCGCCGGTGATGCCGACTGCCGCCAACTGCTCGCGAATCTCGGCCGCTTCGCGCTCGCCGGATTGAATCAGTTCGTAGAGCTGGCCTCCCGCCAACACAATGAACACGCTGTCGAATCCGTCATCCAAACCGGCCGCCGTGGCCGACACGAATCCGCCGAGGCTGGTTCCCTGCAACGCAATGTGTCGCGAATCGACCGCAGGCAAAGCGGCAACCGCGTCGCGAGCTCGCCGCACGTCCGCGACCGCTTGCTGAATGGCCGTCACGATGTTCTCAGCACGCGAACGCTTATCCGGCGAGCGGCGTTCGCCATAACCAGGCAGATGGATCAGAAACGCGTGCAAGCCTTGCACGCGCAGGCCCCGCGCGAAGAGTTGACCGACCTGCATGCCGCGCCCCGATTCATGTACGACGACGACGGCCGGCGCGGTAATCGGCCGCCGCTGCTCGTCGCGAGCCACATACCATTCCATCGACACCGAATTGTTGCGTTCGTCTCCGCTGGCCACGGGCGAAGGAAACCGTACCAGCAAATCGCCTCGCCCCGGCTGCCCCGCTTCGCAACGCACCGCGAACGCTTGCGGCTTCCAAACCAACCCCTGCAAACACTGCCGAGCGTCCTCGTTGGATTCCTCGCCGATATCCAGCGTGTCGCGCGCCGCAAACTCCGCCGGAATCTCGACCGGCAGATCTGCGGCGGAGCACGCTGTTCCGATTAGCATCAACGCCACGGCAGGCCACGTTTGTCGACATTGCATGATTCGTTGCTCCACTAATCCATCGCGATCGGCGCGACTCCGTGTCCACACGCATTCATTTCGGCTACG
This sequence comes from Pirellulaceae bacterium, assembly GCA_041399085.1. Lineage (GTDB taxonomy): Bacteria > Planctomycetota > Planctomycetia > Pirellulales > Pirellulaceae > JAWKTM01. Next base: position 100,378 of record JAWKTM010000018.1, on the reverse strand, counting down.
TTCCAGCCACCTACTGTACCCGCCAGCGGCGCTAGTGTTGCGCGCCGCCACACTCTCTCGGTAATTTTCGGCCTCCGTACCCCAGTTCATTCTGGACTCCGAGCTAAGTTTGGCTCGGCGAATTTGTAACCTCACTAACGAAAGGAACCATTCGATGAGCGCAGGCCGAGCATTTACGCGGGAGCGCCGACATGGCTTCTCCTTGCTCGAACTATTGGCTGTCGTGGCGATCCTGGGAATCATCGCCGTGGTCGTTGTGCCACGCGTCACAACCTCCCGACAGACGGCCATGGCCAACGTGGTAAAGCAAGGCCAAGATGAGATTCGCCGCTCAATTGAACGGCACTTCTTCGACCAGGGAAAGTACCCAACAGACGGCAATGCGTTTCTCCACAATACCGATTATTGCGACCCTGGCTTGCAGACAAACAACTTCGATCAATTTGTGAACGCTGGATATTGGTACGCGTATAACCCGGCCACAGGCAAGTTCGACGTGACGCTCAAAGGCACGCCAATCGACAAGTTGTAATCGATGACCGATACCCCGGGCCGCCCTCGTCCCATTGGACTGCAACTCTACCGTTCGACGGTGTTCGGTGGCTTGGTCGCACTCTTGAAATGCGAGAATTCGGGCCTTGGTGCGGTGGGGCAACGTCTTGCCAATCTTCAATCCAAGTATTTAATGCGAGTCTCTTCCGATGTTATCAATCCATCGCCTCGGAATCGGGCCGGCTATCGTGTTGGTGATGCTCATCATGATTGTCGTCACTCGGGCCGAAGCTCAAGCACCAAGCAATGCTTGGCCCATGTATCGAGGCGATGCGGCAGGAACCGGAGTCTCCGGGGGAAATCTGCCTCCGCGTTTATTCGAACAGTGGCGGCATAGAGAACGCGGCATCCAATTCCAAAGCTCGGCATCCATCTGCAACGGTGTCGTCTACATCGGCGGCAGCACTGGCAAGCTCCTCGCGTTGGAACTGGCGACGGGCAAACTCCGGTGGCAGACTCAACTGGCGGGCGGCATCACAGCCGCTCCGATCTGCCACCAAGATCGGCTGTTGATCGGAGATTTAGCCGGCGAGTTCCACTGTCTCGATGCAACAACCGGACGGCCACTTTGGTCCTTGACGACAGGTGGCGAAATCGCGGCAGGCCCAGCAATGCGCGACGGCCAAGTGTTGTTCGGTTCGCAAGACAAGTGGCTTTACTGCGTCGCGGCGGACACAGGGGAGCTCAAATGGAAATTGGAATTCGATGACCAGATTCGTTGCTGCCCGGCTATTGTCGAACGATTCGCGCTGGTGAGCGGTTGCGACGCCTCGCTGCACGTGATCGATTTGACACTTGGCCAAACCAAGGTCAAGGTGCCACTCGACGGTCCGACCGGCGCTACGCCAGCGGTCGTCGGCGAGACGGCCTTTCTTGGCACGGCGGGCGGCGCCCTGTACGGCGTCGATTGGCGCAAAGGCACGGTGCGTTGGACACGCCGAATGGCAATCGGCACGCCAGGCTTTCGTGGCTCGGTGGCCGCGAATAAAGAACTGGTTGTCGCAGGCGGTCGCAACGGCCGAATCGTTGCACTAGCCGCCGAGTCCGGGGACGTGCGTTGGACGTTCGTGGCTCGGGAACGTGTCGATGCTTCCCCCGTCATCGTGAACGATCGGGTTTTCGTCGGCTCGGCCGACGGTCGGCTATACGAACTGCACTTATTAACCGGCAGCAAGCTAAATGAGTTCGATCTTGGCAGCCCCATCAGCGGTTCCGCCGCCGTGGTTTCCAACTGGTTAGTCGTCGCCACCGAAAATGGACGCGTCTACGGATTTGGCGCGAATCGGTGATTATGCGTGCTCGGCAACGACCGGCAATTCGTTGTGAACGATAATTGGCGTATGATGCAACACTCTAATTGCTCGATTGTCCCGACTGTGGGTGAGCAAAGAACTTCGCTCGCTACCTCCAATCCAAGCAAGATTTCTCGCGTCCGCCGTCCCGTAATCCATAACACTCGATGAACTCACCAGCCCAAGACTATTTGCAGGCCTCGCGCCACTTACTTGAAATTGCGGAAACACAAATCTCGGCCATCCAGCAAGCGGCCGATTGGTTTGCCGAGACGATTCTGGCCGGGCGGATGGTCCATCTGTTTGGCGCGGGACACAGCCGCATCTTGGTCGAAGAGATGTGGCCGCGGTACGGATCGTTTCCCGGTTTTCATCCGATCGTCGAGCTGTCGCTGACGTTTCACAATTCGGTCGTGGGCGCCAACGGCCAGCGTCAAGCGATGTTTCTGGAGACTCGGTCCGGGTTGGCCGAACGCATCTTGCGCAATTTTGATCTGTCGCCGCAAGACAGCGCATTGATCGCGTCGTCCAGCGGCTGCAACACCGTGCCGATTGAGATGGCCGAGCTGTTCCAGCAGCGCGGCATTCGCGTCGTGGCGATCGTTAGCCGCCAACACGCCGAAGCCAGTTCGTCGAACCATCCGCGCGGCGTGAAGCTGACCGATTGTGCCGATCTCGTGCTCGATACGGGCGCTCCGGTCGGCGATGCGATGGTGCGCATCGATAACTTGGAGACGCCCGTGTCGCCTGGTTCCACGGTCGGCGGCTGTCTGCTGGTCAACGCCATCAAAGCCGAAGTAGCCGCGCGACTAACCGCCGCCGGCTCGCCACCCACGGTTTTGACCGCCGGCAGCCTCGTCGGCCGCGACCGAGCCACCGAGCTATTCGAATCCGCCTACGACGAACACGCCCGCCGCCTATCGCGCTTGTATGCCAACGTGGGGTTGGCCTCGCTACAGTCGGCGACCGGCGAGCCTCGTTCGATCGACCGGAGCTAAACCACTATTCGTCCGTCACGCAGCCTTCCGAGGCGCTTTTGACGTTCTTGATGTACTTGAACAGCGTGCCGCGCGTGGCTTTGTAGGCCGGGGCTTTCCAGGCGGCTCGGCGGGCGGCTAGTTCCGTCTCGGAGACCTCCATATCGATGCGGCGGGATTCGGCGTCAATTCTTGATTCGGTCGCCGTCCCGCACCAAAGCAAGCGGGCCGCCCTCCTGAGCTTCGGGCGTGATGTGGCCAACGATAAACCCGTGTGATCCGCCCGAGAATCGACCGTCGGTCATCAACGCCACGTCGCTGCCCAAACCCGCGCCCATGATCGCGCTCGTGGGCGTCAGCATCTCGGGCATGCCTGGCCCGCCCTTCGGGCCTTCGTAGCGGATGATGACCACGTCGCCCTTATCAATCCGCTTCTCTTCCAATGCGTGCAGCATGTCTTCTTCCAGATCGAAGACCTTCGCCGGCCCAGTGAATTGCAGCCCTTCCTTGCCGGTGATCTTGTACCAGACCTTCCGGGGCGAGATTCCCCTTCAAATCTGAATGTGTCGGTTGACTTGATCGGGTTTTCGATCCGGCCGCACAATCGTCTGCCCTTCCTTCAAGCCCGGCAGCGGCTCCAGGTTCTCTGCCAACGTCTTGCCGGTTACGGTCAAAGAGCAATCGCCGTTCATGAGTCCCTTCTCCAACAGGTATTTCTGACGGCCGGCGTTCCCCACCGATCGAATGCAGATCCTCCTGCACAGAGCTTTGCCGCTGGGTTTCAGATCGGCCAGGAACGGCACGCGGAGACCATGACAGCAAATCGTCGATCGACAACGGCACGTCGACCAGGCAGGCCATCGCGATTAAATGCAACACAGCGACGGTCGAGCCGCCCAGCGCCATCACCGAGCCATCGCGTTCTCGAACGCTTGACGAGTCATGATATCTCGCGGCTTGATGTCGTTTTTCCAATATCCGCCGGATCGCGCGGCCGGCTTTCCACGCACTCTTCCAGCTTGGCCGGATCTTCGGCCAGGATCGACGCAGCATAAGGCAACGACATCCCCATCGCTTCGATCGCGCTTGGCCATCGTGTTAGCCGTGTACCTGCGCCGCAGGCGCTACGCAGGGCATGACCCTTGACGATCTCCTTGCGAGTGTCTTCGTCGATCGAACCGGCCAAGTATTGCCCGTAGCACTGGAAGGCCGAGACGATGTCGAGTTTCTCCCCGTTCATCCAGCGGACGAATCGTGCCGCCGTAGACCATTAACGCCGGTCGGTTCAGACGCCCCATGGCGATCAAACAACCCGGCATAACAACATCGCAACCGGAAACAAAACCACCAGCGCGTCGTACATTGGCCGCCCATGATGGTTTCGATCAGGTCGGCGATTACGTCGCGTGACCTGGGCGAAGCTCATCCTCGGTTCCCATCAGGATACGTCGCTGGCGCGATCATGTTGAACCGCACATACCCGCAAACGCTTCGGTCACGCCTTGCTTCACCTTGTCAGCCAACATGTTCGAAGTGCATGCGCAGGTGTTCACCTTCGTACCAGACGCTGGCGATGCCCACTAAGGCCTTCAAGTCGTCTTCGGTCAAGCCGGTGCCGTACAGCATCGCTTGCGAAGCGCACCCAGCTTTCGGCTGGGTCACGCGGCGGCTGAATTTGTTCAAAATCAGGGCGCGTCAGGCATGTTGGTTCTCAAGCGAATCAGAATGCAAGCGGCCAAATCGAAGGCGAAATTCTAGCCCGCGCGTGTCGCCCCGCTAGGTTCACGCACTCTCGCGCCCTGCAGCGGACGGCCTTCCGGCACCGAGTTGGCGTGGCCAGCGCACAATGCGTCGTCGGTTGGCCGTATCGCGAACGGCAGCGAACCGATTCGACTGTCTCGGAGCCAGCGACGCTGGTTCTCGATCTGGAACTCAAGAGATGAAAAGCCCCGTTTCCCGGTATGGATCCCTATCTGGAGTCGAAGTGGCGGAAGTCCACGCGAGCCTGATCTGCCAGCGCGAACCGGATCAACCAGCAACTTCCCGAGGAATTACAGGCCAATATCAAGCGAATCTCGCCAGGCCCGTTTTGAGGACGAACCTGACCAGGTCGATCCGGCCAGACCTCCATATCGCCGAGGGCATCAATTCGCCGGCGGCGGGGCGAACGTGTCGACGGCGTCGCCGTGCAAGTGGCCATGGCCGAACCGTTGTTGGTTCCTCGCCCCGAATATCTGGAGCGGCACGTGGAGATCGTCGATCAAACCGGTCGCGTAATTACGGCGATCGAATTCCTCAGCCCCTGGAACAAAGTCAGGTGCACGCGGCCACCAGCAATACACTCGCAAACAAGCGGAATATATTGACGCCTGGGCGTGAATCTCGTTGAGATCGATCGTTCAGGCAGGGCGAATCTACTCATCCATAGCCGCGCCGCCAGACGACTGCCTCGCTACAAGCTGCCCTGCATGAATAAACCCCGTATCTCGTCTGTGTTCATCGCGATACCGAGCCGGACCGGTTCGAGGTTGCCGCGCCGCTCGAAGAGTCGTTACCCAACATCCAGATTCCATTGCGACGCGGCGAACGCGGCGTCGTTCATCCAGTTGCAACCGCTGATCGGCGACTGCTACCCGCGACGACCGCTATCACCGCATCGCTATCGGGATGACTTCCACAACCGCCGTTCGACGCTTACGACGCCCACTGGCGCCGACAACCGTCTGCGAGAACAAGGAAGCCGCCGCAAGTAGCCGTTCCCATGCAGTGTCGCCTACTTAGCGGCACTCACTATATCCACCAGCGACGCGGGCGGTGCTTCTTGGTTCTGGTATTGAAGGCGCGCTCGCGGTCCGTCTGGTCGGCCGCAGACGCTCGCTTAACCCGGACAACAAGTGCGATCACCGGGCAGAGCAGGAGGCCACACATGCCATCAAGACAGGCCAGGCGTTAGCAGCCGCCGTGCGCCGCTTGCCAGAATCCGCACAATTCTTCGACAATGTGTTCGTCCAAATACTTCTCGCGTGCGTCATAGAGATGTGCCGACAGCGGCAGACAGTCGTCCGAATCAGTTCATTTAACTGAATGGAACACGACCGTTTTCCAGATGCGACGTCGACTGCGGTGTCGTCCACGGATGAGCAACTCTTGTTGCGGACTAATGTACAGTAGCGCTTTCAGCGGCTTTTGCCGCGATTGTCGAACGGTCATGAGAATAGATTAGCCGAAATTTGCGTTTCGGATCATGAGTTGTCGATCCGAAGGCGGAAGACACCGCGGCATGCCGTTTTTCGTGCAGTTCCTGCAGCTTTGCGGAAGCCAGCGGCAGTCACGCGTGTTGGTGCGTGGTTGACTCGCTGTACGGTCAACGAAGCGATTTCGCGAGTTCGGAAACAAAATCAGGAAGAGACGCGTGAGCGGAATTCGCGGCCTTGTCCCGGCGGCCGGCACTTCATCGCCGTTGGGCGAAGTCGAGGCGGAAGTCCCGTGAACGGTTGTCGATCGCCAAACTTTCGCCGGTTAGGCGATCCTGTCGCTTTACTTCGGCGGACCTGACGTTCAGGAAATCGCGTGTTGTTCAGATCAGCCGCCGAGCACGGTGAAATCACAACTAGCGAAAGCGAAGTCACGCTTCGGTTGCTGGGAGCAGCCAGCTGATCGTTCGTATGAATCACAGTTTTCGATGGAGTTGATATATGCAAAACGAACAAGAGTGCAACCGTTGGCCAGAGTCGGACGCGGACGCTGATTTAGAGACTTATGTTTCGGAAACAAAGCCTCGACCGTTCGTGTTGATATCGATGCTGCATTCTTGCGGTGCTGCCGTGGAACGACGCGACGTTGTCCGGCGGCACACCGGAACAGCGGGTGAGGTGAACGCGGAAGTCGGCGACGTCGCAGACGCCGCCGGAATCAGGTTTATGGTCTCAAAGGAGAATGCTCATGCTTACGCGATTTGGAGTTTGGGGGGTATGCGGCGAGTATAACTGCGTTGCCCTCTTCTTGAGGTTGTGGGGCGGCAATTCGGGTGCTCGCGCAGGTCCAGGACGCGATTGGGAAAGTGGCGACCGCCAGCTATACCGTTACTCACACAACAGGTGAACACCAAGTCCCAACCTGGACGGTGAAAGTCCTCCGGCGGGAAGCCTCTGTCGGATCGAGCAGCCTAATGGCATCTACTTGATTTTCGACGTTAAAGGAAAAAGGATCATGGAAGTCGACCCTCATGAGTCCAAAGGTTCACATCCGCAGAACGTCCCCGTGCCCGAGGAATTTCGACGTTATCCTGAAATCTTTCCAGCGTATGAAGGCCTTGGCCGTCGAGGAAGCGTCAGCCGATGCTGCCAAACCGTGAGATCGACGGAAAGAATGCAACGGGGATCATCTTTGAGGAGAACGGTGTCCAATTCGATGTTTGGATTGATCCGGCAACGCATCTTCCCCTGGAGATGCGGCGACGTGGAACGCCAAACCGGGAGAACGCGTCGCCAGTCGCGGAGACGTGGTCCGATTTCCACTTTGACGAGCCACTGGATAAATCGCTCTTTGCGTTTGAAGTGCCGAGGGGATTCGCTGTCGACACACGTCAATCGCCCTCGCCCGCGAAAAGAAACACACCAAGCTATGGATTCGGACCGGAAGGAAGAAAAACGAAAGCCCCATCGCCGACGCTCCACGACAACTGATCCTCGGTTGGGTTGCACGCCCAGAGTCTTCGATGGGCGTGGCCAGTTCGCTCGAGTGATTACCCGCCGCGATGAGCATCGCCCAAACCGTCCACGCCCGCCGCTTCGCTACGGGCGTGCCATCCAACCGTCGAAGGTGAGCCGGCCCGGGTTTGGTCGACGCATCAACTTTCACTTGTGAATTCACGCGGGTTGTGGGAAACTGAAGCCGCTTGAGCGACAAGGGTTGACGAAATGGCCGGATGGCGTTTCGCATGGCGAAGGAGACGGCGAATGTTGTGGCGAAGATCGTGGTTGTTGGCGACGGTTATTGGCGTTTGCGGAGTCGGCGCGACGGCGGCGTTGCACGCTGAGGAAGCGACTGCCGAGGCGTCGAAATTCACGACTCAGCTTCGCCGACCGGCGGCAATTGCGCTAAGCGCCGACGAACAACGTCTGTTCGTGGCGAATCGCGACAGCGGCTCGATCAGCGTGATTGATGCCGCGGCGCTCCGAACCGCGTTGGCCAAGCGACCTGTCGAAACCAAAGCAGCGGCCATTCGCGACAGCTACGCTCCGAAAGAAGAGGCCGGCGAGTACGGTCCTAATTCCGCTGGCCGAGGTCGCGCGGCGCGGTTGCACGATCCGGCTGAATATGTGGTCGCGGAATCGCCGGTCGGCAAGCGTCTGACGGACCTCGTCAGCTTCGCGGCGAGTCGGGCCGAAGAAACTTATTTGCTGACGACCGACGAGCAATCGCATCAGTTGCTGTTATTGAAAGCGACGGCGGACGATCAAGTTGAGACGCTCGCCAAGCTCGATGTCGCTCCCTATCCAGTTACGGTCGCGTTTGATGCCGAGCGGCGGCGAGCGTTTGTCGCGTCGTTGTGGTCGCGGCAGTTGACGGTCGTGGATGTCGATGCGGCGGCCGGAAATCTCAGCGAAGCGCGACGTATTGATCTGCCGTTCGCTCCGCGCCGGCAATGCTTGGTGCGAGGCGGCAGCCGGCTGATCGTGGCCGACTCGTTCGCCGGTCGCTTGGCGGTGCTCGACGCCGAGCAGCTCGAGCTACTGGGCGACCGTCACTTTCCGGCTCATAACATCCGCGGACTCGCCGTGACGCCGGGCGAGGAAACGTTGCTCGTCTCGCATCAAATGTTGAACGAACTGGCGAACACGATTCGCAACGACGTCCACTGGGGACTGTTGATGTCGAACGATTTGCGTTGGTTCAAGCTCGACGCCGTGTTGGACATGGATAGCGATCTGTTCGATCAAGCTCACATGCATCCGTTGGGCGAAGCGGGTCGAGCGACGGCCGATCCCGAGGATTTGTTCGTCGCCGCCGATGGTACGGTCGTGGCGACGATGGGCGGCGTGGGCGAGATTGCGTATGGCCGCGAGCGGGACTTTACGTTGCAGCGGATGAAGGTCGGACGTCGGCCGGTGGACGTGGCGATCACTGGCGATAGCCAAACGGCATTCGTCGCCAATATGTTCAGCGATTCGTTGTCGGTGATTGACCTCGGCGAGCGAAAACTGTTAGGCGAAGGGCCGCTCGGGCCGTCGCCCGAATTGTCGCTGGCTGAGCATGGCGAACTGCTGTTTCACGATGGTCGGCTGTCGCACGATGGCTGGATGACTTGCAATAGCTGTCACATCGACGGCCACACGAACGGCATGCAGAACGACAATCTCAGCGACCAGGGATTCGGGGCGCCGAAACGCGTGCTGTCGCTGCTGGGTGTGAAAGACACCGCGCCGTACGCTTGGAACGGCGGAGTCAATCGGCTGGAAGATCAGATTCGTAATTCGATCGAAAAGACGATGCAGAGCGATGACGAGGTGAAGGGCGATCAGGTGAAAGCGATCGCGGCTTACCTGCGGACGCTGGAGCCGCCGCCAGCTTACGAAGTGCTGCGAGCTCGCGCGGATGAAGCGGCGGTCGCTCGCGGTCGCGAGTTGTTCGCGTCGCTGCAATGCACGTCGTGCCATGCCCCGCCGTTGTACACGACGCCCGACACCTACGACGTCGGGCTCGTCGATCGCGAAGGCAACCGGCTGTACAACCCGCCGTCGCTGCGCGGCGTTTCGCAACGCGGGCCTTATCTGCACGACGATCAAACCCGCAGCTACGACGACCCGCCTCAAGCCGTGACGCTGGACGATGTGTTTCGCAAATTCCGCCACCAGCTCCCGCGCGACCTAGACGACAAGGAACTCCGCGACCTACTGGCTTTTCTCCGCTCGCTGTAGTCCAAATTTCGCTTCGTCTTCTTCCCTCTTCTCCTACTCGTACTCGTACTCAGCCGAGCGGTACTCGTACTCGTAATCGGTCGGGTGGCACGCCCAGAGTCTTCGATGGGCGTGGCCAATTCGCTCGAGTGATTACCCACCACGTTGAGCATCGCTCCCACCGTCCACGCCCACCGCTTCGCTATGGGCGTGCCACCCAGCCGCTTTTCAATTTCTCGACTCGGGGTGCTCGCGGTATCGAGCGAAGCGAGCCCAGACGCCCCGCGAGACGGATGCGATTACGAGTACGAGTACCGCTCGGCTGAGTACGAGTGGCCAGAAACATGGGTTACGTGCTCGTATTTTGGGCTCTCTCGGTGGCATCGGACTTGCGGACTCTTCATCGGACCTCGCCCTACCCTCACCGTGAATTTCACACGAAAGGACGAAGACGATGAAAAGGACCGGAACATTAATGATGACTCGCCTGATCGCATGTGCCTTGGCGCTCGGCGTCGCGCTCCCCGCTTTGGCTCAGCAAGCGAATTCGGCCGACAAACACGACCACGATGTGAAGAAGCCGACCGAAGGCGTCGCCGTGCTGCTGCCGACGAAAGGCAACGATGTCCGCGGCGTGATTCTGCTGCGGCAGGAAGGCGACACGGTTCACTTGCGAGGCAAAGTGTGGAACCTGTCGCCGGGCAAGCACGGGTTTCACATCCATCAGTTCGGCGATTTGCGAGCTGCCGATGGCAAGTCGGCCGGCGGTCACTTCAGCCCCAACGATCATCCACACGGCGGACCGGACGACGCCAAACATCACGCCGGCGACTTCGGCAATATCACGGCGAACGAAGAGGGCGTCGCGATGGTCGAAAAGCAGTCGAAGGACTTGAAGCTGCACTTTGCGATCGGTCGCGCGATCGTCGTGCATGAGAAGGCCGACGACTTGAAGAGCCAACCGTCGGGCGACGCGGGCGCTCGGATCGCCATCGGCGTGATCGGCTTTGCCAACATCGAGGATCACGATTCGGCCCGAGCGCCGAGCGACACCTCGGTGCGGTAACCGTCCGCCATGCGTCGCCGCCTTCGCCATCATTCTCGCTCGGCGGGCTTCGGCTACATTGGGGCTTTCAAACGTAGTGATGGAACAAGTTCAGTAGCCGATTCGAGTCGCAACGATGAAGGTGTTAGTGACCGGCGCGACGGGGTTGTTGGGAAACAACGTCGTGCGCCAGTTAATCGACCGCGGAGACGAAGTCACCGTGCTGGTGCGCGCGAGCAGCGATTCGCGGCCGTTGGCCGAGCTGCCCGTGCACCGCGAGGTCGGCGATGTGACGGACGCGGAATCCGTGAAGCGGGCCGCCGCCGATGTGGACGCCATCATTCACACGGCGGCCCATATTCATATCGGCTGGACGCAGTGGGAAACCGGCCGACGCGTCAATGTCGAGGGGAGCCGCAATGTGGCGCGAGCCGCGCGGGAACGAGGCGTGCGGCTCGTCTATGTATCCACCGTCGATACGTTCGGCGTCGGCACGATCGACGAACCGGCCGACGAAACTTCGCCGCGCGAAGGCAAACCGAACTGCTGCTATGTGGCGACCAAACGCGAGTCGAACAAGCGATCCAGCAGATGGTCGCCGAAGGCTGGACGCGGTGATCGTCAATCCGGGCTTCATGCTGGGCCCGTGGGATTGGAAGCCCTCGTCGGGCTGAATGTTGTTAGAGGTCGCCACGCGAGCTCCGTTCGCGACTCCTTCCGGCGGTGCAGCGGTTCGCGAGCCCGCGACGTTACCTGCGGGATTCTGTCGGCGATCGAGCGGGGTCAAGGGCCGCACCTACATTCTGCCGGGCAGAACACACCCGCTGCTCTGAACTGTGGTCGTTGATGGCCGAAGTCACCGGCCGCCGCCCGCCGGTCTTCGCACGAGCGGTCGCCCCATCTTTATCGGAGGCAGGCACGGCCGGAGATTTCGACGAAGGTCAGCGGCCGCGAACCGACGCTCTAATTCCGCCCCCGTGCGGATGTCGCGACTCACGCATTACTACAGCAGCCAACGAGCGATCGACGAACTCGGCTACTCGCCCCGCCCGCCGCGCGAATCCATCACCGCGGCCTGGCAGTGGTTCCAGCAACACGGCTACGTCCACCACGTGGCCGATGCTGCCAGCATCGGTAGATAAGTAAGCGTAGGGCATGCCGGCGATCCGCTTGTTCAGGCGTCCTGGCTCCGTTGCATCCGGCGACGGGCGGAAAATGGAATCTCGTCGTGGTCGAATTATGCTCGACCTTCCTTGAGGTGGGCAGCTTCGATCTTTGATGGTGATCATGATGCAAACATGACGTAAAGCCAGGAGTCATCCATTCGCCGAGGAGTTCGCCAACGGCTGCGCGAACACTTTGTGGAACCGACAGCGGTCGCTTTCTGGTTGGAGCCGATGTCGCGGCTGACGTCGGCATCCGCTGACCGGCAATTGGTGCGAGACAAGGACGCGCCCACGGATTGGCTACGGCGGCTGCGCGATGTGGCTGCTGCGGATGTGAGTGACCAGAAGCGGGACGGACTGGGCTCGCAGGAACTCTCTCGCATTGGGATCCCGATAACCCGGCCGCCGCCTATGGCGAGCTGACTGAACGCCTGTTTCTCTATGCGGGCGATCGGCAACAAGAGACTGAAACCAGTGCCAAGGGAAGCAACCCAATTTCGGCTACATCGTCCTTATGGGTTAATGGTCAGTTGCGATGGCAAGTTCAATGTGGCCATCAATTACGAACTTTGATGATCTACTATCTGATGCCTTTGTCTATTTTCATCGCAAACGGCCGCTGTTAATCACACGATTCGCTGCCCTTTATCCGTTCCACGCCGTTGCATCCGCTGCTGGTCAAGGTGCATGGCGACCACCAGTTGTTTCCGCGCAATACGCCCGAGGAAACGGCGGTGTTGGACAAACGATTGGCCGAACGTCTGGCGACCGTATTGCACGATCGGGGATTGAATGTGATGGGCTATGGCGGCAACGACGAGTCGGTGTTGGCCATGCTCGAAGCCCTGCCCGACGAAGCCTTGCCGTTCGGCGTTTATTGGGTCAGCGGACGCGAGCCAAGAGGCCTGTTTCTCGCGTACGGTTAGAGCGCGGTCGCGACGCTGTCTGGGTTAAGCAGCAAGACTGACGAGCTGATGCTGCTCTTGCAAAAGGAACTGAAATTCCCCGCGATCCGACCGGGATCAGTTGCAAACCATCTACGACAAATACTCAGCCACGAAGGAAGGACTTGGCAAGCGTATCGCGGCTACGGCTGATAGTGCGAAGCGGTCGCAATCGGCGCCGCTCGCTTGGTGGCTTTACGATCGCGCCGCAGCTGCTCTGAAAGAAAAACCTGAATTGGCCGATGCGATGTATCGAATGGGATTGAAGCGTTTCCACAATCGCATGAGCTGATGAATAATTATGCGATATTTCAGAAAAACATCCTCAAGGACTTCAACGCGCCGATGAATTTCACAGCAAGCCAGCTTGCCGCCGCTCCCAAACACGCTGGTCATTCGCACAACTACGCGATGTTCCTGCAAAACGTCCGAGAGGATTTTGCAGACTGCTGAGCAGTTCTAGCAAACGCGCCCTCGAAGCCGATCCTGATCACGCCATTATCTTGGGCAACTACGGCTGTTCCTGCAAAACGTCTGAACGGACTTCGACCAAGCGGAGCAATTCTACAAGAGGACTGTGGAAGCGATCCGGTTAATTCTAACAATCTGTCAACTATGCGGCATTCCTCTTCACCGTCCGACAGGACTTTGACCAAGCGAGCATTTCTTCGTGCGTGCCGTGGAAGCCCATCCCAAGGACGCGGACTGCTTGGGCAAATACGCGACATTCCTACAACATCCGAAAGGAATTTGACCAAGCCGAGCAGCTCTACGAGCGGGCCATTGAAGCTGATCCCAAACATGCGCGCATAGCTTGGGCAACTACGCGCAGTTGTTGCTGGCGCGAGGTGAAACGGCGAAGGGCTTGGCGAGGCTGGAAGAAGCGACGGCGGCGAACGGTGATAAGGCGAATGACGTGGCGGTGGAGTTGGCGTTTTATTGGTATGCCCAAGGGCCGGCGAAGGAACGGGGGAAGTGGCTGGCGAAGTTGAAGCGGTTGTTGGTGGATGGGTGCGGTCGCCGGGGTGGGACCTGGTGCCGAACGTGGATCGGGCCGTGGCGGATGCGGGCATCCGCCGGCATTCTGGCTGAAGAAGCTGGCGGCGGTCATTGGCGATGAGGCGAAGGTCGACACGCTGCAGCGGTGGAAGGTCGGCGAGGCGGGCGACTGAAACTGACTGGCGGCGTCGAGCGATCGGCCGATGCCGCCGTCGAACTGGCGGCCGACGGCTGGAGGCTGGGCGCCAGTGAAGTCTTGATTGGCGGCGTGGGGCGATGGGTGCGGTGGCGGAAGACCGTCCGGAAGTCGCTGGAAAGCTCGCACCGGCGGTGAGTGGCTGGCGGAATCTGCTGTTGAAACGGCGGATTTTGGTGTTGCTGATACGGACGCCTATCTTTTCCATTTGTCATCCTAACTTTTGCCTGGTAGGATGCCAGCCTCTGCTGCTGCGGCAATGCGTGGCGTCTTTCTATTAGTAGCGATTGGCATTACGGAAGAGCAGTTGTTCGCAGCACGGCCATGCTGGCTGATAAGGATTTTGTAGTTTGCTTGTCGGCGACTGATTTTCTGGAACGGTATGACATGAGATGGCGTCGGTTTTAGATCCGGAGTGCCGTGGCATGACATACCTGTGCATCACTACGCGATACCGGTGCCATCTCACGCGATACCGCAGCATCATCACGCGATACCGCATCGTCATCACGCAATACCGTCCTGCCGTCACGAGATACCTCAGCGGCCTCATGCAATACCGCCGCACCATCACGCGATACGGTACCGTCCTCACGCGATACTGTTGTAGCCTCATGCGATACCGGCATAGCCATCACGCGATACCGGACCTCCATCATGAAATGCCAGACCACCGTCAGGCGATGCCGACAGGCCCTCACGCAATACTGCTGCTATCTCACCCGGTACCGCTCCTCCATCACGCCCTCCCGGCCAGGCATCAGGCGATGCAGGTGACGCCCAACGTTCCGGCACGGTGGCCTTTGGCGAATCGATCTCGTCACACGCGTCGGGCGCTAGGTCCTGCTAAGGGAAATCGAGCCGCGCCTTGCGGAAAACCCTGAATCGCAGATTGTCGTCCGCTACATTGAGGGGCAATCGCTGCCCATTCCTATCGCCGCCGCCCCAGAGCTGCGGCAATCTTCTCTCTCGCTAAAAGGATTCGCGGCATGGCTCGCATCCCCGATTACCGCCGCCTGGTAGTCGTCGACAACCATCTCGGCCATCAGTTTCAGGCCAACGATCAGCTGTGAGCCGTTCGAGATCGTGCCCGGCTTTGGCCTAGAGCAACTTCGTGAGTTGCGGAATCAATTGCGTGATTTGCAAGACCGATCGGTGCGATGAATGCAGCTAATCGTTGCTCGCGCCGACCGCAACGCCATGTTCGGAGCGACCAACGATCAGGGTGTTTGGGGGCGGCTGAAGCATTACAAGCCGCTGCTCAAGGCCCGGCTCGGCAGCCGCAACCCGCTCGCTCGCACCGTCCCGGCGATCGGCCGAGTGGCTCCGAAGCACTTCAATCGAATTCTGCAAGCGTTCGTCGACCATTGGGCGGAGGTCAACGCCCAGGTGACGCCGGCGTTCACGTTGGGGCCTTATACGTTGGCGATGTTGCAGGCCGAGCAGGCGGCTTTGGCGGAGAAGATGACGGCGATTTCGACAGTTGGAGACGGTACTGTTGCCGTTATTCGCGAGCAGCGGGAGCAGTTGTTTGGCGACGAGGCCGAGGAGGTGCGCGAGGAGACTTCGATCGTCTCGCGGTTGCTGCTGTACCGAGCGATCGTGCGGGCGATGTTCGCGACGCAGCCGATCGCCGACAGCTTGCCCGATCTGTCCCGGCTCAGTCGAACGGGGCGGGCAGGTTGCCGACCGTGCGATCTTTAAATCATCAGCCGTTGGCCAATTGGCATCGAGACTTGGCACGAGGTGCCGGCCGAGGCGGGCGACGCACAGATGGCTTATGTGCGCGAGGGCGGTTTGGAAGAGGTGCGGACGTTGAAGCAACCGACGCCCGGCAGCGTCGAAGTGATCGAGTGGCCGAACGTGTCGCTGGTCGACGAGCTGGACGAGTTCGAGCTGCGGTCGATGAACAATCTGACGGTGGCTCGCGGCTCACGCACGATCCGAGTTTGCCGCGGCCGCTGGCGGCGGTGACGTGAGCGGTACTGCGTGATTGGTACCGGTTGCAGTGAGCAGGCGAATTGGCGCCACACTGCTGGCGTCAGGTTGGTATTTCGAAGGGCATTACCGCGCGCGCTGTTCTCGGTGTATTTGGTGGTCGACATACTCGCTGGGCGCGCGTCGTGCTCGTATTTTGGTAGCCGACATACTCGCTGGCGCGTCGTGCTCGTATTTCGGTAGGTTCTCATCTGCCGGTCGCGTTGGCCATGGCGGTTCGGCGTTGGCGACTTGCCGAGAGCGATGGCGTATACTGGCCAGACGTGCTTTACTGGTGAGTGGCTATTTAGCTGCGCCGCGGAACTGATGCCGCAATGCCGCTACACAGGCAGTTTTGCAGGCGAGCCGCCCGGTGATGCGTGGGGTGAGACGTTATCAATGGTTACCGGAGTGTTCGCACGCCGTTTACGTTACTCCTGGAGGTTGTCTTATGAGCCTCATCGCCGCTTGTCCGTGTGGTCAACGATTTCAAGCTCGCCCGGATCTGGCGGGCAAGATGGTGAAGTGCCCGAAGTGCGGACAGGCGTTTCAGGTGCCGCATGCCCGGCGGCCGTTCAGCCGCTGCCGACAAGTGCCTCAACAGGCCCAGCAGCCAGTCTCAACCGTTTGGCCAGGCCGGCGATCCGTTGGGCGATCCGCTCGGTGGCCTGGACTTCGGCCTGCCTGCTGGTGGGAGGTTTTCAAAGCATGCTGTTGCAGATGCCTGGCGGGGCTTATCGCCCGGCGGTCGCGCTCCGTGCAACGACCGGCCGGCGGCATGAGCGCCTCGCCGCGACCGGGCTGGCAAAAGGGTTCGTCGAAGACCGTTTGATTCTGGCCGTAGGCGGCGCGCGGTCGCGCTGTTGCTGGTGATCTTTGTGGCCGTAGCGTTGCTCTTGCCAGCGGTTCGGGCGGCCCGCGATGTGCCGCGGAAAGCTCAACAGGCCACGCCGGCAAACACGCCGGCCAGCGGTTCGACGCCAAGTCGACGTTCGTTCATCGCCCGGCACATCTCCGCCGATGATCAACCAAACCGCGGCGGACTCTTCGCAGTGGCAAACGTTCAATTCGATTGCCGGCGGCTATTCGATCGACATGCCAGGGCCGGTGCCGCTGCCGCGAACGCAATTTACTCCGACGCCCGCCGGTCCGATCACGAATTACATCCAGCTTCAGACAAAGGCAAGTTCGTCTATATGTGCAGCCACGCGGATTATCCGCCGTCGCTGGTGACGCCGCAGACGATCGACACGATGTTGGACATGGCGGCCGAAGGAGCGGCCCAGAACGTCAAAGGCACAATCAATCTGAAGACGACAATTTCCGTCGGCGGATTTCCCGGGCCGCGAGATTCGATTTAGCGGCAACATGGCCGGGCGACCGTTTCAGGCGCGATCCCGCGTGGTGCTGGCCGGCAACCGGATGGTGATGGCGTTAAAAATCGGCGAGCCGGGAGCCGGGTCGGATTCCGAGGATGATCGCTATTTCAACTCGATGAGCATTTCGTATCAGCCGCCGTCGAGCAAGCGCGGCGGACTCGAGTCTGGCGACATCGACGAGACCACGGCCGAACCCTACTCGCCCACCGATGTTGTCACTACGACGAACGCCTGGAGCATGACGCCGCCGGGGATGACACCGCCGGGGATGACGCTCGGCCGCCATGCCGCCTCGAACGACATACACCGCCAGGGCCAGGCAATTTCGGCAGCAGTCCCACGGCCAGTGCCGGTCAGTCGCGACTTGGGCGCTGAAGCAAGCGATCTACAAACGCATCGCGGGTTATGATCGACTCGCCCAAGAAGATCCACGGATGAAAATGTCGGATAAACGTTTTCCCGGAGCGGCTCAGAATATCCGCAAGGTGATGGAACACGACCGAGACCTATTCCTAAACTGGCCGCTCAGCATCGAATGTCGATCGAGCAGATTAAGGCTATTGAACAGGAAGGAGCTGCGCCGCTGGCTGGGAAGGAGTGAGGGGGTTGTCGTCGGCGTTGCTTGTAGCGGTAGCGCGAGCTCTCCGGTTTCGCGCGCCGGGCGGCGAGGCCCAATGGGATCGCTAAGCAGTCTCGCACGGCATCCACGCCCTCTGAAGACTCAGGGCGTGCCACCGGGAACGAGCAAGAATCATGCTGCATCGCGTATTCCATTCGTACTCGTACTCAGTGCAACGGTACTGTACTCGTACTGACAATCAACGTTTACATCTGGGGCTCGCCGCGCTACGACCCCAGGCACACACACCTTTAAGCAACACACAGCTCTCAAGACAATTCACACCTAACAACCACTCACATCTGACATAACTGCACGTGGCAGTCGCCCTTCTGAAGACTCAGGGCGTGCCACCGGGAACGAGTACGAGTAGGAGTACGAGTAGGAATCATGCTGCATCGTGTATTCCGTTCGTACTGTACTAGTGCAATGTACTCGTACTCGTACTCGATAATCAACGTTTACATCTGGGGGTTCAAGCGCGCTACGACCCCAGGCACACACGCCTTTTAGCAACACACGCCTCAAAACAATTCACGCCTCACAACCACTCACATCTCACTCCACCCACCACACTCCACCACAAAACATCATGTCTCCTAAAATCCGCAGGCGGTTGGCACGTATTATTCGTTACGGGTCGCTCCGCAAGGCTCGCGAAGTCGGCGGTATTTGAAACTGTATCGTGCGATGCGCACCAAGAACGCTTGCAAGACCCAAGTGCTCGGCATGGGCGGGCAACGCGGCGGGATGGTGAACGAAGCCGGGCACTTTCCCGAGGTTTGCAAGAAGTCGCTGCAAGCGATGGCCTCGGACATGCAAGGGGTGATCAAGCCCGAGTTCTGGCAGACTTATAGCGTCGCACAGCTCAGCCGCTTTTCGCCCCGCGAGATGGAAACCTGCGGGCGGTTGACTCGCTCGGTGTTGGGCTTGCCGCGGCCACGATTACTACCGGCCGACTGGGACGAAGCGTTGCGGCGGATCGCCGACAAGCTGAAGGCGACCGCGGCGGACGAAACGTTCTGGTACTTCAGCGGCCGGAGCTCGAACGAAGCCGGCTTTCTGCTGCAACTGTTCGCCCGGCTGTACGGCACGAACAACGTCAACAATTGCAGCTATTACTGTCATCAAGCCAGCGGCGTCGGTCTGATGAACTCGGTCGGCAGCGGCACGGCCACGCTGGTGCTGGACGATGTCGAGCACGCGGACCTGGTGTTCGTGATCGGCGGCAATCCGCCCAGCAATCACCCGCGTTGATGACCACGTTGATGCATGCGGAATCGCGGCGGCAAGGTGATCGTGGTCAATCCGGTGATCGAAACCGGCTTGGTCAGCTTCAAGATTCCCAGCAACCCGCGCAGCCTGTTGTTCGGGACCAAGATCGCCACGCAATACGTCCAGCCGCACATCGGCGGCGATCTGGCGCTGCTGACCGGCATCGCCAAGCGGATCGACGAAATGGGCGCCCAGGACGAAGGCTTTCTGCAAGATCAATTGCACCGGCTATGACGAATGGATCGCGGCAGTGCGAGCCACGTCGTGGGCCGAGATTCATGCGCGAAGTCGGGTGTCGGGCAAGCCGAGATCGATCGCGATCGCCGAGTCCTACGCCGCCGCGAAGAACGTGGTATTTAGCTGGACGATGGGCATCACGCATCATGCTCACGGCGTGCAGAATGTCGAGGCGATCGCCAATCTGGCTTTGATGCGAGGCATGGTCGGCCGGCCGAACGCGGGCTTGCTGCCGATCCGCGGCCACTCGAACGTGCAAGGCATCGGGTCGATGGGCGTGACGCCCAAGCTGAAGGAAGCGGTCTTCGAGCGGATTCAGTCGCACTTCGGCGTCACGCTGCCGACCACGCCCGGCCTGGACACGCTGGCTTGCATGGAGGGAGCGAACGACGGCTCGCTGAAGGTCGGCTTCTGCCTGGGCGGCAATCTCTACGGCTCGAATCCCGACGCCACGTTCGCCGATCAAGCGCTGTCGCAGCTCGACATGCTGGTGTTTCTAAACACGACGCTGAACACGGGGCATGCTCGCGGGCTGGCCGACCAGTCGATCATCTTGCCCGTGCTGGCTCGGGACGAGGAATCGCAGCCGACGACGCAAGAGTCGATGTTCAACTTCGTGCGGCTCAGCGACGGCGGCCCCGCGCGGATCGAGGGCCCGCGGGGCGAAGTCGAAGTGATCGCGTCGATCGCCGACGCGACGCTCGGTTCGGCCGGACCGGTCGATTGGCAAGCGATGACGAACACCGGCCGCATCCGCGAAGCGATCGCGCGGATCGTCCCCGGCTTCGAGCAGTTGTCGGGGATCGAAAAGACGAAGAAGGAGTTTCAGATCGCTGGGCGGACGTTTCACCAACCGCAGTTTCCGACGCCGACGGGCCGAGCCAATCTGCACGCTCATGAGTTGCCCGAGCTGCGTGGCACGGACGGCGAACTGCGGCTGATGACGGTCCGCAGCGAAGGCCAGTTCAACACGGTCGTGTACGAGGAAGAGGATTACTATCGCGGCCAGACTCGCCGCGACGTGATTCTGATCCATCCGGACGACGTGCGGCGGTTGGGGCTAGCTGCCGACCAGCGGGTGACGATCCGCAGCGAATCGGGCGAGTTGCCGAACATCTTGGTGCGGCCGTTCGATCGCATTCGAGCCGGCAATGTGTTGATGTACTATCCCGAGGCGAACGTGCTGGTGCCTCGGCATGTCGACGCCCGGTCGAAGACGCCGGCCTTCAAGGGGATCCCAATCACGATCGAATCGGCCAGCAGCGTGGCGGCGCCGACCGCCTGAGTCGGTGACTCTAGCGGCTGTCGCGCGACGCTTCCCACAGCGATTCGAGCACGACTTTTAGAAAGGCCGCCAGCAGAAATCCGCCCAGCGCGCCGAGCGTGCCGGCCGCGACGACGCTGGCGGCGATGCTGACCCACGTCGACTCGGCCCAATTCTCGCGCGTCAGCCACAGTCCGCCGCAGATGCCGGCCAACACAAAGCCGGCGATCGGTGCGAAGATGACGAGCCAGCCGAGCGACCGGCGCTGGTTCATTTTCGAGGTCGGCGCGAAGCTGGCGGCGTCGAGCGCTTCGCCGGCTCGGGCCAAGTCGACCGGAAACTCGTCGTCGCGGCGGCCAGCGTGGCTGCTTTCGCGAAGCTGTAATCCGAGAGCGTTGCCGGCGACGTGCCCCATCACTGCCAACGCGAAGACGACGATCCAGAACGTGCCATAGACGCCGACCACTTTGCCGGAAGCCAAGATCGCGCCGAGCAAGGCGATCGCCAGCAGCAGTGTCAGCAGCCGAAACCGAGGCGGCCTTAGCCCCGGCGGCCGGTATCGGCGAACAGGCTCGTTCATGGACGGGGTTTGCGTTTGACCTTGGCCGCGGACTGCTTGGCTTGCGTCAGCTTCTTTCGCAAGTGAGCGTACTTGGTCGCCGGTTGGCGAGGCGTTGGTTTCGATGATCGGGCCATGCTTGGCCTCCACGGATCGCGAATTGTTTGACGCTCGCCGGACGCGCTCGCCCAGCGAGTTACTCGATCTCAAAGATCGCTTCGATCTCGACGGCGATGTTGCCGGGCAGAGCGCCCATGCCGACCGCGCTGCGAGCTCCGACGCCGGCGTCCTCGCCCCAGACCTTGGCGAACAGCTCGCTACAGCCGTTGATGACCGCCGGCTGCTCGCCGAAATCGGGCGTGCTGTTCACCATGCCCAAGACCTTGATCACTCGCTTCACGCGGTCCAGGCTTCCCAAGCCGGCTTGCAACGTGGCCAGGATCGCGAGGCCGGTTTGCCGAGCGGCGTCGTAACCCGCCTGCTTGTCGATGTCGCCGCCAACTCGGCCCGTGATTAGCGTCTTGTCCGACTTCAGCGGCCCGTGGCCGGAGACATAAGCCATGTTGCCGGCGATCACCAACGGCTTGTAAACGCCCATCGGCTTCGGTGCGGGAGGCAATTCCAAACCCAGCTCGGCGATCTTCGCATCGGCGCTCATGACAACTTCCTCGTGTTCTAGTGTTCGTGCGGTCGGCTCGTTCGACAAGCGGCACACTATATCAAAACAATGTGGACGCTGCCGATGCGGGGCATTACCATGATTCCGTGTCGGGGTTGTTCGCGGCGAACGCGAACTCCGCCGTGCGACAGGCGATTTCGCGTGGCTCGCCCGGCAACCTCGGCTTCCCGCCGGCCAAGCGCCGCACCATCCCGCCACAACTATCCCACCGACTGCCGCCATGAATATTTGCGTTCGTGATCGTCTGCAGCGTCTGGCGTTTCAATGTCTGGCCGCGTTGTTGTTCGCCGTCGGCTGGTTCGCCAGCTCGCTCGCGAACAGTCGAGCCTTGGCCGAAGATTCCAGCGCGGCGGCTCCGCCAGCCGTCAGCTTTGTCAACGATGTGGTTCCCGTGCTAACGAAAGCCGGCTGCAACGCGGGGGCTTGTCACGCCAAGGCGAATGGCGGGCAGAACGGGTTCGAGCTGTCGCTGTTGGGTTTCGAGCCCGACGAGGATTACGAACACATTGTCCGCGAGGCGCGCGGGCGGAGGCTGTTTCCGGCCGCTCCCGAACGCAGCTTGATTTTGATGAAGGCCGTGGGGCAAGTGCCGCATGGCGGCGGCGTGCGGTTGGCTGTCGACTCCGAGGCTTACGCCACGCTGCTTCGCTGGATCGAACAAGGCGCGCCGCAATCCCAGCCGGGCGAGCCCGAACTGGTCTCGATCGAAGTGCAACCGGCTCGCGGGATGTTGCCGCAAGGGGGCGAGCAATCATTGCAAGCGACGGCCCGTTATTCCGACGGCTCGCAACGCGATATCACCAAGATGGCCTTGTATGAATGCAACGAGGTCGCGCTGGCCGAAGTCACGGGCGATAAGTTGGTGACAGCGAAAGACAGAAAAGCTGCCGGGTAAGGTCAGCGTGATGGTTCGCTATCAAGGGCGGACGGCCGTGTACAACGCTTCGGTGCCGCTGGGCGGTCGACTCGGTGCCCGGAGTCGCGAAACTTCATCGACGATCTGGTCTTCGGCAACCTCCGCGAGCTTGGCATTCCACCGTCGCCCGTGTGCGACGACGCCACGTTTCTGCGGCGTGTGTCGCTGGATATCGGCGGCCGATTGCCGACGGAAGATGAGGCCCGCGAAGAGTTTCTGGCGAGCGACGATCCCGACAAGCGAGACAAGGTGATCGACGCGCTGCTCCGCAGTCCCGACTACGCCGATTACTTCGCCAACAAATGGACGACGCTGCTGAAGAATCGCCGCGACGACGCCAGCGATATCACGTCGAACTACGCGTTTCACGCTTGGATTCGCGACAGCCTGTTGGCCAACACGCCTTACGACCAGCTCGTCCGCGAACTGTTGGCGGCGACCGGCACCGTGATCGAGAACCCGCCGGTGGCTTGGTACAAACGCGTGAAGGAGCCGAAGGAGCAGATCGAAGACATCGCTCAATTGTTCCTCGGCGTGCGGATGCAGTGTGCTCAGTGTCATCATCATCCGTTCGAGCGTTGGAGCCAGGACGACTATTACGGCTTGGCCGCGTTCTTCAGCCAAGTGGGCCGCAAGCCGACCGATACACGCGGCGAGGATTTGATTGTCCATCAACGCGGCTTGGCCGGGACCATGAATCCGAAGTCGGGCGAAACCGTGCGTCCGGCGGCGATGGGCGACGATGTCGGAGCGATCCCGCCCGATGTGGATCCGCGGTTGCGGCTGGCCGATTGGCTCGCCGGCGACTCGAATCCGTTTTTCGCCAAGGCGCTCGTGAACCGATACTGGAAGCACTTTTTCAAACGCGGTTTGATCGAACCGGAAGACGACATCCGCGACACGAATCCGCCGACGAACCCTGAGTTGCTCGCCGCGCTCGAAGAGCACTTCCGCCAAAGCGGATTCGATCTCAAGGAGTTGGTGCGCGTGATCACTCGCTCGCACGCCTATCAGTTGAGCGCGACGCCGAACGATTACAACTTGGTCGATCAGCAGAACTACTCGCGCTATTATCCCAAGCGGTTGCAGGCCGAAGTGCTGCTGGACGCTTACGATCGCGTGACCGGCGCGACCACGACGTTCGCGAATTTGCCGCCCGGCACACGGGCCGTCGCGCTGCCCGACAACAGCTATAACCGCTCGTCGCCGTTTCTACGCGTGTTCGGCCGGCCGGACAACACGAGTGTTTGCGAATGCGAGCGAGTGCAGTCGGCCAGCCTGGCGCAGAGCCTGCACTTGTTGAACGGCGGCGATATCAAGACAAAACTGGCGACGGCCAACGGCCGCGCCGATCGGTTGTCGAAGGACGCTCGCTCGATGGAAGAGCGGATTGAGGAGCTATACATCGCCGCGTTCGCTCGGCCGCCGCGCGACGATGAACTGGCGACCGCGTTGGCTTACCTGGCCGAGCCGCGGACGCGAGCCGATGGTTCGGCCGTCGACGCGGCCACCGCGACGCGCGAGAATTTGCAAGACTTGATTTGGGCGTTGTTGAACACCAAGGAGTTTATGTTCAACCATTAGTGTGTTGGGATAACGAAGATTCCGGTTGTCGTGCCTGGGGTCGCAGCGCAGCGAAGCCCCCAGTTACAACACCCGGACGCTACCATCAGTCGACCCGAGCCACACTGAAGTTAAGTTGACACCGAACAACAACGCTCTGTTTACGACATTGCCTGTTACGAAACCTGCCGAAAGAACGCACTGTCATGACAAATCCCTTTGCCCGCAATCGTCGCCGTCGAATCGCGGCGTCGAGCCTGCTTTCGCTGGCCACGATGTTTCTGCTCACGATGTGTTGGGCTGCACAAGCCGCCGCTCAATCGGTTTGCTTGCCGGCGCCTCGGCTGCTGACCACGATGCCGATGGGCGGGCAAGTCGGCACGGACGTGGAAGTGACGATCACCGGCGACTACTTGGAGGATGTCGAGTCGCTGGTATTTTCGCATCCCGACATCACAGCTCGGCCCAAGCTCAACGACGCCGGCCAACCGGAACCGAACAAGTACGTCGTCACGATCGCCGCCGATACGCCGCCCGGTATACATGAGGCACGCGTCTTCGCGCGGCTCGGCCTGTCGGCCGCTCGAGTATTTTCGGTCGGCACGCTGCCCGAAGCGATGCAGACCGCCGCGACCACCACCGTGTCGGCCGCCATGCCGATCGCATTGAATTCGATCTGCAATGCCACAGTGCAGGCCAGCGCGGTGAATCACTATTCGATTCAAGCCGAGGCGGGCCAGCGTCTGCTGATCGACTGTGCGGCAAAAGGCATCGACTCGAAGATGAATCCGGTGCTCATTATCGCCGACGCCGAAGGCCGCGATTTGCTCGTCGAGCGACGGGGCGGCGTGCTGGACTTCACGGCTCCCACGACCGGCTCGTACATCGTCAAAGTTCACGATCTGACGTTCAAAGGCGGCGCGGAATACTTCTTCCGTCTGTCCGTGCAAACCATCCCGGCCGACTCGCCGATTTCGCGATTGCCCGGCACGCGCGGCGTCAGCTCGTTTTCGTGGCCGCCCATTGGCTACGAGCCGGATGCAGCGTTGGCGGAAGCCGAACCGAACAATGGCGGCGAGGCGGCTCAACCGATCACGCTGCCGTGTGAGATTGCCGGCCGATTCTTTCCGGCCGCCGATGTCGATACGTTCGAGTTCACGGCGACCAAAGGCGAAGTCTGGTGGGTGGAAGTCGCCTCCGAGCGACTTGGTCGTCCGACCGATCCGTCGATCATCGTGCAACGCGTGGTCGAGGAAGCCGGCGAGACGAAGCTGGTCGACGTGGTCGAGCTAACCGATATCGCCAGTCCCGTGAAACGCTCCAGCAACGGTTATGCTTACGACGGACCGCCTTATAACGCCGGTTCGACCGACATCCTTGGCAAGGTTGAAATCCCGGAAGACGGCCGTTATCGCTTGCAGTTGACCGATCTGTTCGGCGGCACGCGAACCGATCCGAACAATGAGTATCGGCTGGTAATTCGCCAAGCCGCGCCGGACTTCGCCTTGGTCGCTTGGGCGTTACACATGGAGCTACGCAATGGCGATCGCAACGCGTTGTCGAAACCGATGGCGTTGCGAAATGGTTCGACGATGGCGTTGGAAGTGGTTGCCGTACGTCGGGATGGTTTCGCGGGCGAGATCAGTCTGACGATGGAGGATCTGCCGGACGGCGTGACCGCAACTGGATTGAAGATCGCGGCGGGCGAGACTCGCGGCATCATGTTGCTAACGGCTCGACAAGACGCTCCGCGCGGCTGGCGGAACGCCCGTTTGTTCGGCCAAGCGACGATTGGCGAAGAAGAGGTAACGCGACCCGTTCATCTGGCTTGCATGGCTTGGCCAGTTCGCGACGCGTGGCAAGAGATCCCCGCGCCTCGGTTGCTGTCCGGCGCGCCGGTTTCCGTCGGAGGATCGGAGTTCGCTCAGATCTCAATCGCGGCTCAAGAGAACAAAGTGTATGAAGCCCAGGCCGGCACGACGCTGACGATTCCGCTGGTTCATATTCGCCGAGGCGACTTCTCCGGCGCGACAACGGGCCTACGCACGTTCGGCGCGGGATTGGATCGCAACGCCAGTTTCGACGTGCCGCTGACCGCCGATCAATCGGAAGCCGTGCTGGACTTGGCCAAGCTGAAGACACCGCCGGGCGACTATACAATCGCGTTTTACGGCAGCCCGGTCGCCAAGCATCGGCACAATCCCGACGCGGTGCTGAAGGCCGAACGCGAGTTGAAGCAGGCCCAGCAACAGTTGGACGAAGCGACGGCCGAATCCGACCGTCTGGCCAAGGAAGCGGCTGCCGCTTCCGCCGATCAAAAGAACGAAATTGAAGAGTTGTCCCGCGCGGCTGCCGAAAACAAGAAGGCGGCCGAAGCCAGCGTCGCCGCGGCCGACAAACGGCTGAAGGACGCGACGACTCAAGCTCAACCAAAAGACATCGTCGACATCGTCGTATCCGAACCGATCGCCATTCGCATTCTTCCCGCGGAGTCAAAATGAGCGTTACCCGGAAATCCACTGCGTCGAACCACGTCGCCGGTTCGAATTGCCCAGGTCCTTATTGCTCCGGTTCTCCAGCGTGGACGCCGCCCTCTCGACGCGGCTTCCTGCAACTTGGCCTGGCTGGCTTTGCCACGCTCAGCTTGCCCGGCATTATGCGATTGCAAGCAGCCAGTCCCCCAGTCGCTGGCGACTCCGGCAGCTCGCGCGAGAAGACGGCGGTCATCATGGTGTGGAAGCCCGGCGGTTGCTCGCACATCGACACGTATGATCCCAAGCCCAACGCCAGCAGCGAGTATCGCGGGCCATTTAGCACGATCTCGACGAAAGTGCCCGGCTTGCAGTTCACCGAGTTGCTGCCTCGCCAAGCTCAAATCGCCGACAAGTTCACGATTCACCGCGGCATGTATCAAAAGGCTGGCGGACACCCAGCCGGTTCGATGCAACTACTCTCGGGCGATTCCGATACGCGCGATAAGCCCGCCCCGCGATTGCCCGACTGGATGAGCGTGGCCAATTATGTGCGTTCGCAGGATGGTCCGCGTACTTGTCCGCTGCCTACGTATGTAGGCGTGAATCCGCCGACGAACTACACCGGCCCCGCGTACTTAGGCGACGCCTATTCGCCGTTCTCGGTCACCGGCGACCCGAACTCACCGAACTTTGTCGTTCCGAACATCGGGCTGACGGATCGCAACGAGGTGAATCGCCTGGACCGCCGAGCAAGCCTGCGGCAAAAGCTGGATACGATCGAGCGAGCGTTCGACCAGCAGCTTGAGCTGGAGGCGCTCGATCAGTTTGAAACGCAGGCATTGACGTTGCTGACCAATCCGGCCACGAAGGAAGCTTTCGATCTCTCGAAGGAAGACGACGCCACTCGCGATCGCTACGGCCGCAACACGTGGGGCCAACAGTTGTTGCTCGCTAGACGATTGGTCGAGTCGGGTGTCGAAGTGCTCACGACCAGCTTGCATGGACCGTTGTGCGGTCGCGTGCAAAATTGGGATGACCACGCGGTAAATCATCACGTATTCGACGCCTTGCGTTTCCGCGCGGATGCCTACGATCAAGCCGTCACGGCGTTGATCGAAGACATCTACGAACGAGGTTTGAGTAAACGAGTGCTGGTGGTCGTCACCGGCGAGTTTGGTCGCACGCCGAAGATTTCTTACCAGCCCAGCACCGGCGCCGGCAACGCCAGCGCTCCGGCGGGCACGAAACAACCGGGTCGCGATCACTGGCCTCGTGCGTTCTCGAATCTGTGGGCTGGCGGCGGGATCGAAACGGGGCGATTCATCGGCGCGACCGACAAACGCGGCGAAGATGCCATCGAGCGACTTAGCGGCCCGCAGGATTTCTTGGCCACGATTTACCATCACTTGCGTATCGACTTCGAGAACACGCTAATCAACGACTTCAACGGCCGTCCGACGCGAATCGTCACGGACGGTCGGCCAATCGACGAGTTGATCGGCTAAGGTTATCGTGTCCGGCCGGTTCTTCTTCGACCGGCTGACTCTCGATATGCACGCCGATGTCTTCCTCACAATCGACAACCCCGCATTCGACCACGATGGATTCGCCGATTGTGAACGTGGGCCTGCGGCTTTCGCAGGTTGCCCAACGAATGCCGCAAGCGATGGCCGTGGCCGAACCAGCCGGCCGAAAGGCGGACGGCAGCCGGCGCTATCGCACGGTCAACTTCGAGCAGCTCGAACAGGACAGCAACTCGATCGCCGCCGGCTTGGCCCGCATGGGTGTGACACGCGGTACGCGGCTAGTGTTGCTCGTGCGACCCAGCGTCGACTTCATCTCGCTCGTGTTTGCGTTGTTCAAAGCCGGCGTCGTCACGGTGCTAATCGACCCCGGAATGGGCCGCAAGAACTTGATTCGCTGTTTAGAGGAATCCGAACCTGAAGGCTTCGTGGCCATCTCCCCGGTTCAAGCGATTCGGACGGTCCTTCGACGGCGTTTTCCCAAGTCGCGTTACCACGTGACCGTCGGCCGTCGTTGGTTCTGGGGCGGAGCGACGCTGGCTCAATTGCGACGGACACCGACGGACGACTGGACCGCCGCCCGAACCTCGGCCCATGAACCGGCGGCCATCATCTTCACCACCGGCAGCACGGGTCCGCCCAAAGGCGTGTTGTATCGGCATGGCAATTTCGATCAGCAAGTTGACGAGATTCGCGATCGGTATGGAATTCAGCCGGGCGAAATCGACTTGCCCGGCTTCCCGCTGTTTGGCCTGTTCAATGCCGTGATGGGCGTGTCGACGGTCATTCCCGATATGGACGCCACTAAGCCGGCCCAAGTGAATCCGCAGCACATCATCGAGCATGTGCGAGATTGGAACGTCACCCAATCGTTCGGCTCGCCCGCCTTGTGGAATACGGCGTTCATTGCGAGCAGCATGATGTCCAACTGCCAACGCTACGGCGAGTGTTGTCGGCCGGCCGCCGGTGCCGCCGCATGTGCTGCGCGCATTCGTCGGCTAATGAATCCGACGGCGAAGTTCACACGCCCTACGGAGCGACCGAGTCGTTGCCCGTGGCCTCGATCGAATCGCGCGAGGTGCTGGAAGAAACGGCAGCTTGCAGCGCCACGTAGCGCGGGAACGTGCGTCGGTCGACGATTCTCACAAATCGAATGGCGAGTGATCCGCATTTCCGACGAACCCCTAGCCACAATCGACCAAACGGAATCATTGCTGCGAGGCGAAATTGGCGAACTGATCGTGCGGCCGGTCGTCACCAGCCAGTATGTAACCCGAGTCGAAGCCAATCCGCTGCACAAGATTCAAGACGGCGACACATTCTGGCACCGCATCGGCGATGTCGGCTATCTGGACGAGCAAGATCGCTTCTGGTTTTGCGGCCGCAAAGCGCACCGATTGCTCACCGCCGATGGGCCGATGTACACAATTCCGTGTGAAGCCATCTTCAATCAGCACAATCAGATTTATCGTTCGGCGTTGGTCGGAGTGGGGCCGGCCGGTTCACAACGTCCCGTAATCGTCGCCGAACCGTGGCCGAATGCCGCCGAGTCCGTATCGGACCAGCAGACGCTAATCACCGAACTCCGTGAATTAGCCCAGCAGTACGACCATACGCGAGCCATCACCGACTTCTTGCTTCACCCTTCATTGCCTGTCGACATTCGCCATAACGCCAAAATTTTCCGAGAGAAGCTGGCCGTCTGGGCTGCCGAGAAGCTATTACACCATGTCGACGGCTCTGCCTAAGCACGTCAAAAGGGACTCTTCGTTTAACGGCGAGGCGTCGGCGAATCCGGCCAAACACGGTCGGTTGCGGCGTTCCTACTCGCCCACACATAACAGCTTTCCGCGAGTGCGGAAATACAACCGACCGCCGTCGATCGCTGGAGTTCCTACCAGCGAATCTCCCAGATCGTTCTTTGCCAAGACTTCATAGTCGGGCGAGTCTTTAGTACGACGACAACACCGTTCTCACCTGCTACATATATCTTGCCATCGCCAAAGATCGGCGAAGCGAAATAGTCGCTGGTATTGGGGATGGCGTCGGCTTGCGGAGCGGTTCGCCATCCTTCGTTTCAAATACCGATGGAAATGCCGCCCCCTTTGACCAGAAACATGCGGCCGCTGCGAATGAACGGAGACACGATATGGTCAGTGTACTTCGTTTGGTGTCGCCATAGAACATGCGTGTCCGTTACGTCTCCGGTTCCGCCACCGCGAACCGCCAACACATATTCATCCGCCGGATTCTCGGCATCATAAGAAGCGCCGGCAAAGTTATCGGGATGCAAGAACGCTCGGTCCAATTCCTCACCTTCTAACAGTCCATCTTTATTCAGATCGCCCCGATCAAACGTCCGCCGATAAAACTCCTCGGGGATCTTCGTCTCACCGACAAAGGCTTGCATCTCTTCCTTGCTGAGCTTTCCGTCGCTGTTGCCTGTCTCCGCTCGATCGGCCGTGGCCAACCACTGATTCGCGATTCCTCCGCTTTGTAGCGAAATGTAGATCACACCGTCGACAACAACTGGCGTGGTCTTAATGTTTCGCAGCAGCGACTTGGCCCACCAGCGTCGCTTGCCCGTATCAGGATCATATCCTACCAACATCCCCGTGCCGGCGACGACGATATCATCACCATGCTCCGTGGGACAAACAACCGGATGCGAGTAGTTTACGGCCATGTCACGACGTTCGTCTTTCCAAAGCAGATTTCCGGACTTCTTATCAAAGGCATAGATGGCCGGATACAAGTCGTCGTCCTGACAGAAAATTACCATGTCTTTGTAAAGAACCGGGGACATGGCAGGCCCCCATTTGAATACAAAGAAAGGCGTGGGCAGCTTGGCGTGCCACACATCCTTGCCAGTTGCCGCGTCGACCGTGACGAGGCCCAGCGTGCTGAAATAAAAGTACACGCGTTCGCCGTCACTGGCCGGTGTCGTGCTGGCGTGACTATTCGTTAGATGCACTTCGGGCAGCGGTCCCGTCGGCCACTCGCGTTGCCAAAGCTGCTTGCCAGTGTCCGCGTCGAAAGCCACCAGCGCCACTGTCTCGTCACCGTGCATCGCACTCACGAAGACCCGTCCGCCAGCCACAATCGGGCACCCCACGCCATCGCCCAGATCGGCCGACCAACGAATGTTCTTCTCGGCAGAAAACTCCACCGGCAACGCGTGATCCGAGTCCGCCATGCCGCTGCAATTCGGCCCTCGAAACTGAGGCCAATCGGCGCGAGTTGTCCCTGCGACGGCGAACATCAACACGAGGACCGTGACGATTCGAGCGGCGGCGATTTTCGTCTGAGCAAGCATTTTCGCATCTCCTAAATCATGCGACGGGCGAATGTGAGCCCTGATCGTAGCCGCCCGATTCGCGGCTCGCAACAAATTCGGATGCTCCCATGCGATGTTCGCAAGCGAGTTACCAAATCACTGGGAGCGACAGGCCGCAGGCACTCCGGTTTCGCCGAGGTGTCTTCAATCAACTCGCACGTGCTGGACGTCGTTCGCCACCATCCACTCCAGCCAGGCCTCTTGCTCGTCGGTCAATTCCATTTCGGCCTTCGATTCGGCGTCCAGCGGCGAGACCACTCGCACCACGAACTCGTCGAGCCATTGAAGCGCGTCTTCACGGCGAATCCAGTATTCCCTGGCGCCTAGTGGCGGCACGCCGGACTCGCCGGCTGGTGTCATGAAATACACGATCTCATGTCGGAACCGATCGGGCATTGGGAATGGTGGCAAATCCGGTCGGTCTACAGCCGTGACATGCATGAATGCGGCCCCGTGGTGATGGTGAACTTGACGAGCCGCCAGGATAGACCAGAACGCGAGTCAGCCTCAAGCATCCGGCCGCCAAGAAACAATAAAAGGCAGACCGACCAGTGGCGATCGGCCTGCCAAATCACGGGGGTGAGAAAGCCAAAGTTGACCGGCGAAACGCGATTCCCTCAATCCCATTACGGTCGACGGTGTTCGCTTGATGGCGACCATTGGCGTCGGTCGGCATTGAGTGGTGTTGGCTCGCCGGTACTTGAAATCTACACCGTGCCCCAACCCGAGCCGGCGAAATTTAGCAATTCGCGACCGAACTTGGCGAAAGGACACACTGTCAGGCGGAATACAACGGTCGTATTGGTTGCAATCGAATCACATTCCACTATTGCTCGCGGCTATCGCGTCCGGGCGGTGGAGGGGGCGGTTGTCGCCAATCAAATTCACTGCGATATGCAAACTTCAAATGCGGCGTCTCCAGTCGCTCGCCGCCCCGCAACTTCGAAATCAAAAGTGAATCGAGAACTCCGCTAGTCATCAGCGTCCGTTCCACTGGCCAAGTCGCCCGACCGGTATGCATCATCTGCTCGACGCCCCGCAACAGATAGGAGAAATGCATGTAAGGCCGCGCCTCCTGCGTCCAAAACACGGTGGACTCGACCTGAGAGTCATCTTGATATCGCCAAGCGGCCGTCCATTCCACTACGGCCCCATTCAACGTTACGATATGAGCTTTCAAACCATCCTCATACTCGATGGTAAACAGCACCGGATTCTTCACCAACTCCTCCAGCGTTTTGTCGCTTCGTAGCGGTCGCTCCTTTAGTCGCGATAATGCCGCGTCTAACAATTTGCGATCGAACACCCCGTCCTTGGCCGCTTGCCAAACCGCGTCCCCTTCAATACAACGCACGGCGCGAACCCCGGTCTCGCCCCCCGCGCGTCGCTCTACCAGTGACTGGACCATCTCAACGGCATGGAAACCATAGGCGTCCAACGTATGGTAGGAGACGGCGACAAGTTCTTCGAGCTTGGCGTCACGACGCACATCCACGGCCGGATATCGCCACAACGTCGGCAACGATGAACCGGCCATCAACGGCGCTTTATACTTCGCCGCGGAATCATATAACCACTTGGCGTCCTCCCAATTGTCGGCCAAATGTTTGTCGCAAAAGACCGGTACGCCGCGACCGTTGGCTTCAAATACCGCCGCAATTTGTTCGAATAGCCGTCGCTTCGGATAGATCGTTTGGCCGGTTTCCGACTTGGCGTAATCGCCATGTTCGGCAACCAACAACACGCCGTCGACTGCCAGCTTGTCTCCGCCTAACGTCAACGCGCCCGCCACCGAGTCGAAGATCTTGAACCCATGCTCCGCGGCCAACTTGCGGCTCGTGTCGTTCGAAGGAACTTGGTCCGTGTAGAGCGATACGAGTTCCAGATCGGGGCGTCGGCCTTTGCCATCCAGCGTTTCCGTCTGCAACAGGCGACTCACAATCACATCCGCGTGCGAGTTGTGACGATACTCGGTTACCACGGCGGCGATTCTAGGCGTGCGATCCGCGGCGCCGGCCGTTGGGACCGTTAGTGCCACGAATAGCACAATACTGAGTCCCAGGCACGCTTTCACGCCGGAGCGTCTCTTCACTCGACGACAGATTCGATCCAATTCGCGCATGATCGTTTCCTTCTCATGATGATCGCAATGATGAGCAGATAGCGATTCGTTCACAACCGTGAGAACTGACAATGCACAGGGCGCTAAACCAGCTCCCAACGCGCCTGCCGCAGGACAGCATTTGGCGATTTGGCCATATTCTCATACCAAGCGGTTAGCAACGTTCCGTCGCTCAATTCAACCGTGCTCGGATATCCTAAATCGCCGCTGACGCCGTCCCCGGAAATGATGAGAGGATCGGACCAAGTCCGTCCGCTGTCATCACTCAGCCGAGCCTGATTACCCAACGGAGCTCGGCGGTGTCCGTATGTCATCAGCAAACGACCGTCTCGTAATCGCAACAGATGGGATGGCAATCCCCACACACCGATAGAGTGAGGCTTACTCCAGGTCTTACCGCCGTCGGTCGACTCACATTGCAGCGTCTCGCCGCGATGGTTCGGATTGTGATTGCGGATCTGAGCCACCAGTCGGCCGTCGCTCGCTTCGACCGCATGCAGCTCGTGATACTGGCTATGATCGTCGCCATCGCGAGCAGTCACTTCGGCCAACCAACGCCAACTTTGTCCATCGTCATTCGACTCACAGAAGCCAACGCGGTTCGGCTCGCGCCATAAATCCTTGCCCGCATATAGTAGACGACCGTCCGCCAATTGAATTGGACCATGAGGGCTATCTACCAAACAATCATATCGCTTCGAGAACGTGACGCCGCCATCGGTCGAACGCGCCATCCATACGCCCAAGGCGGCCTTTCGCTGGTTGGCGTCGATCCGCTTGTCGGCGGCTTGCCATCGTGCCAGCCGATCGGCATCCCAAGCTCCCGTTTCGCCCGGCTTCATCTGCTCCGCTTTGCGCAGCAACGGTTCGTAGGCCAGCGACGTGAACGTCGTCACCAGGATGGTTCCCTTGGCCGTTTCGAGGACGCCGGCATCGCGGTCGTCGATCGGACCGTCCAGCACAACCTCCGGCCAAGTCCACGTCTGTCCGTCGTCGTGCGACCGCATCATTTCGAGCCGCCCGAACGGACACACGTGCGATTCGCGACCGCCGCTGCAAACCAACAGCAGCTCGCCGCTGGCCCGCCGCGTCATCGTCGGCCAGCCATGATATCGGTGCGGCAAATGGCTAATCACTCGCGTTTCACCGATCTTCGCTTGCGGTGCGGCCAAGGCTCGACGCGGCACGTAAAACAAAGCGCCGGTGGTGACGGCCCCGGCGGTCAGGATCGCTTGGCGACGAGTAACTTGTGGCGACATGGTGGGCTCCTCGCAAATTAGGCAGGACGCAGGCGGGCAAGAATCAACGGGCCCTCATTATTAGTCAATCGAACGCCGCTGTCACGCGTCACCGGCCCAGTCGCGAAATGCCTCGCAATCGAAGCCGAATATGCATGCGAAAGAACTCAGCTCGGAACTTCGCTTGCCCACTTGGCAGGTAGGATTTCCGGCCTGGTCGATACGGTCCAGAACCTCGCGCGAGGCATCGGGTACCTGAACCATCCGACGTCGCGTATCGGAAACGCGTTGTCGGTCTGTCTTGATCCAATGGCGGATGAAATTGACCCGATGGCGGATCAGAATGACGCGATATCGCATCTTTACGACGCGTCTTCGGATCAAAACGACGCGACATCGGATGCCTGAAACGCGACATCGGATCAAAATGACGCATTATCGGATCAAACAGATCCGGCGTCGCATGTTTTGAATCCGCGCGCGAAGTTTCGACGTGGGAGGGCCGACTTCCGAAACTCCGAGGCCCGCCCGAGCAGTGGCCGGTCCCACGTCGAAGGTGGGTCAGCCTCGCATCCCACTCTCATCGACAGTCTCGTCAACGCATCCCACAGGATGACTTGGCCTTCAATCTGTCGAGACGTGAGCAACTTCCGCGTCGCTAGTCCCGTTTCCCTTCCAATCTGGCTGTACCAACCTCCAAGAGCTTGTCACGCGACGTCCTTTTCATGAAGCGAACAGTAATCACCGCCCCTTCGATCTTACCTTGGGCCACATGATCTTGAGGAATTCTGTTGTTACCAGTCGACCACGAGATACTACCGTCTAGGTCGACGGTCCCGCTGATCTCGATTGCTTTCTGGAGCAAAATGATCGATCCGTTGAACTCACGCCCGTACTGCCGCAACACTCGCATACTGATCGCCTGGCCGCGGACGCCACCACTGAGGCCTTGGCCGGAATACAGGGTATTCGTTGGCAACATGCTGGATAACTTCGCGCGTTCGTCATCGGTTAGAGCGGGCGCCGCGGCGACACGCTCCGTGGGCAACGCATCCACCTCGTAAATGTGGATCACGCCTTGCCCTGTTGCCACGGCCAGAATCTTGCCGTCCGGCGAGAGTGCGTGAGGCACACCGCTGCGACGATCAGAATGCCCTGGTTCCACATAAGTCGCGAACTGCCGGATCACCCTATTTGCATTTAGATCAATCACGCGAAACTCGGCCTTCTCGATCATATCTCCTATTGCGTTCGGCGTTGTCCAATTCCTAGCTCCACCTATTACGAGACGATCCGCCGACATCGCCACTAAGTCGGTGCTGATGACTCGATGTGTCGGTTCGTGAGTCGGTTTTGAATACCAATCGGGAAGCACCACAGTCGGATCGAACAACGGACGTGATTCGCCAGTGCGCGCGTTCACGCGGCGCAAGTCCGTTCCGACCACGAAAGTTTCTTGGTCGGACCAACGCAAACGGTTGTGACCTAAGAGCAGCCCTGGCATTCGTGATTTACACGACGACAAACTCGCTAGAGTCTTCGTATCGATCACGCTCACATCGTTATTCAAATTGCCGAATGCCAATCGCTGGCCATCTGGTGAGTAGGACAAAGCAACGACGGCCGGTGGGCGTTGGAATTCGGCATTCGACCAAGGAATGCCACCGACGATGCCACGGTTGGTCTTTCTGGGCACGTCGATCAGCGCCACTTGTCCGAAACGGGCAACGGCGCCGATTGGACGGTCTTTACTTTCGTCCGTACCAATTGCGACCTGACTTCCATCCGGCGCGATGGCGATCCCCGTCATGGAACGTGCGCCCGCATCGATGGAACAAATAAGCCTACCAGTCTTGGCGTTATAGACGCATGCATGTTCGGTAAAACCGCCAAACTGATTGACCTCGATCGTCGCAAAGCTGTTTCCATCCGCTGCCACGGCGAGCCGCGTTCCGGCCCTTGGTACTGGAATGGACACCACAAGCCGCCGCGTCGGCATTTCCCACACCGAAATCACCATCTTGTTCTGCATGTTAAGGCCGGTGTGTGGCGCCATGCTAACCATTATCTTGCCATTGGCTGAAAACTCCATTTGGTCCGTCAATCCCCAGGCGCCCTTGAGGACGGCGATCGGCTGAGCTTCGGCAGCGATAAACGCTGGCTGAGAGACAACCTTCGCTTTCTCCATTTCGACCCTAGATTGGGGGTCCTTGGCAAGTGGTCGCGACGGGTCGCGGAAGCCCAGCGTCACGCCACGCCCCGTAGAGACGATTTTTGTAAAACGAAACGTCCCGGTTCCGCCGATCGCCAATTCACTCCAGGGTCCAAACTTTACACGAGGTGTCAATTCAACCTTGCCGCTCATTCGCTCGGCGTCGACTTCGCCACGAAAGGCTTCCGAGTTGCCAATCGAAAGAACGACTTGCCCCGTTCTCCGTTCGCCTGGCGTAACTTCACAACGAATACTTACTGGTCGCTGCATTGGCAGTAATGCCTTACCATGATCACGGCCAAGCTCATGCGTTCCAATAATTTTCCCGTCAACAAAGTAAGGCCCGGTCACTCGATTATTGTGGTCGATTGCCATTGTGACCGAACGTTTGTCCTCGACGGAACCAACGGGCAGCCCCAACAGGAAAGTTCCTGGCCCCCTTCGTTCAACTTCCAATTCCAGGACATACACGCCCTGCTCGGGTGGCTGTCCTGGATATAGGCATTGCGGATGGAACGGCAAACTCATGCTTCCTGGACCAGTCAATGAAAGGGAAATCTCGTCCCTCGCCCATTGCCCGCGGTGATCCCGAAACGCCGGATTGTACAAGTCCAGCATTGGAAGCAAGTCTTTTGGGTTCGGTGACTGGGCTAATAAGGCGCTCTGAACCCCCCAAATGATGAAAGCCAGAACTAACTTCAGTCGACGAATCACAAAACAGGTATTTCTCACGAGATGATCGATCTTCAGACCGTGCGACTCAACTCGCAGTCTATTACGTTCAATTAACAAAACAGCTCCCCCGTTCGTTTGAAAAGGTCGCGATCTGCGTTCTTGTGTTCATGGCAAATGCCGAGCGAGCATTCTTCAGAATCCCATACCCTCGCATTCCTGGCAGCTTCCGGTTCCGTTGCAAACGCCGCACTTATCGGCGAACCATGTAAACATTGGAGTGCCGTCGCCACCGCACACCTTGCACTTGCCATCACCGCCACATACTCGGCACTGCATTCGCTTCACCATCGCACAGCCGGACCCTAGCCCGAGAATAAGAATTGCAATGATTATCGCTGTTTGCGACGAAAGGTCGTTTGCGGAGTACGATTGCCGGATCGTGTCATCAGTCTTGCTCCCGAGCCAAAGTGTTTCTTATTGCATTGGAACTATCTCGGCCTAGATGTTCATTAGCTCGACGTACATCCACCGCCCCCACCGTCGGAACTTCCGCGAAGCAAGCCGCGTCCGTCACACTTGGGACATGTTTGAAGCGTGTAACTTGAAAATCCGCCACCAAGTGAAGGATCGCGGACCGGCGGACCACAACGCCCGGTGCCGCCGCATTGCGGGCATTTCACTTGCGCGGAAAGCCGCGGTCCGCCTAGAGTGAGAACAAGAATTCCCAGGATCACTGCTGAAAACCACAACCTTCGAGACATCATGAATCACCCTTTCAGTTGCAAACCGTGATTAGCCACCACTCATGAATTCGATATGACGCCGAAGACGGCTTCCACGTCAGCAAGATCGCTGGGCGCTCACGCGAGTCTTTCATGAGAAGGCATTCTGAAAATTCCCGCGTCCCAACATTTGTCGAGTGATTTCATTCGCTACTTGGGCGTTTGAAACTCGCGTCTATTCGCCCGCGCTGCCTCTGGTGGGCTGTTTGCTGGCAGAGCGTCTGCGCCCATGGTCCAGGGCATTGGTGTTAGAGACTCGGCCGGTGGGTGGCCTAGCAGTTTGATGCGGAGGTTGCGGAACAACGCCAGGCGACGTTGTGTGTTGGCGGGGCCGGTGGTGAGGAAGCTGAGTGGGCCGTGGAGACATACATCGGGCATGGGGTCGGCGAAGTCGATGGATGGTTCGTCGTTTAGCCAAATCCGAGTTCGGCGGCCGACACAGCGCAGCGCCAGGCGGTTCCATGTATCCACGCGAAGTCGCGTAAGTTGGTCCGCGGGGAATACTGCCACGACGCGAATGCCGCTGGGATCATATCGGTAGAGAATTCCCATCTTGGGGCCGGATAGAGATAGGCGATAATGCGACCCCTCCTGCCACCCTCGTTCGAGAACGTTGGCTCGAAACAGAAGTTGCGTTTCGGTTTCGTGGCCGTCGATTTTGAAGTCGAATCGGATATCGAAATCGTGAAGGTTGCCGTGCCGGCCATACCAGATCGTGCCCCAATTGCCGTTCTCGTTGTCGACCGCTTGCTCTAGGAGACCATCGGCATTCGTTACATGTCCGCCCGGGAATCCCCATCCACGCAGTGAGCCGTCCAAGACGATCATGGGATCGAAGCCGTTACTGGACTCATTCAAGAATGGATCGGCGTCGGCCACATCTGGCGCTAGTCGGCAGATCACTCGAAATCCACAATCGGGACGGGCCGAGCGATCGACAGGCAACGGTTCACGGGCCGTCGCGGAGACTTGGGAAGCGAGATGGGAATCGAAGCTTCCGCCACACAGCACCGGTGCGAGCGTATTCGAATTTGGGGAGTCGGGACTTTCACGCATCGTGGTCCAGTCCGCAGCCCACTCGGCCATGTTTCCGTGCATATCAAACAGGCCAAAGGCATTGGGGGCGAAGCTCGCGACGCGACGCGCCGCTGGTTCCCGCATCGCCACATGTTCGCGCACTCGCTCGCTGGGCCAAGGCAAATCTGCCTCGTTTCCGGCTTTGCAGGCCCAAGCCCATTCGGCTTGTGTGGGCAGAGTGTATCGTCGTCCGGCTTGTCGCTCGGCGGGCAAGTCCGATAGCCGGCGGCAGAACTCGATTGCCTCGTGCCAGGCGACATGTCCAACCGGTAGCGCTGCGTCGCCAGTGATTGGCTCCGAGCGTTGATTCCGTGGAGATCGCCCTACCACTTGCTCGTAATCGCGTTGTGAGATTTCATGAACGGTCATGAACAACGGATATTCACAGCGAGGCGCGCTAGTGTCGCTGGTCGCGTCGCCTCCGGGCGGAATCAGTCGCATCACCATCCCGACGGAATTTGTCACTTCGATCGGAACGCCGGTGCGTGCCGCCGAAGCTGCTTGGCCACGGGCTGCTTGAGTGGCATCGAAAGGAATCGTGAGCGGGCGAGCGGGGACCTGCTTTGATTGCCTGGCTTCATCGGCAGCCTTTGTTGGTTCGTGTGGCAACTCGGGTCGAGCTGATTCTAAGTTCTGCTGAGACACAGGAACGTCAGCGTCGCGATTATCCAATTCGATCTCGATCCGTGAATCGTCGCCGGGCGACTTGACGATCAGCTTCACGCGATTGGCGCGCACGCGAATCACAATTCCGAACGCGATCAGCAGGCAGATGATCGAGAGCAGCGAGAATCGTCCGAGCATCGTTCGATAGGGAGTTGCCTTCGGTTCGGGCAACGGTGGAGCCGGGATTGCCGGTTCCGTGTTGAACAACCTTTCAAGGTCGGCCCCCGTGCAAAATGGCTCCAGCGCCTCAACCAGTTCGCGACCGGTGCGAAATCGCCGACTTCGCTTCTTGGCCATCGCGCGTTCGATAATGGCCGTTAATTCGCGTGGGAGTTCTGGGCGCAGACGCCGCAACGGAGGTGGCTGTTGTTGATGATGAGCCAGCAACTTGGCAACGGGCGTCTCCATTCCTGGATGGCTGAAAGGAGTGGCCCCAGCCAACAGGCGGTAGAGCGTGCAGCCAAGCGCGTAGATGTCGGCTCGCGTATCGACGCGCCGCGGATCGGCTGCCTGCTCGGGCGCGAGGTAGTCGATCGTGCCGAGGACTTGATCCGTTACCGTGATCTCGTCAGGCGGGGAAGCTTCCGTGTCGCAGGCTAGACCGAGGTCGAGAATCTTCACGATCCAACCAGACTGGCGGTCTTTGCCGACTTCGAGGAGCTCGACGTCATCGCGTCGCGTCAACATCAGATTGGACGGTTTAAGATCGCGGTGCACGAGTCCTTGCCGGGCCAGAAAATCGACGCCGATTGCCGCTTGGCGAACGATCTCGCACGCTTCGGCGATCGGCATTCG
Organism: Pirellulaceae bacterium; assembly: GCA_041399085.1. Taxonomy (GTDB): domain Bacteria; phylum Planctomycetota; class Planctomycetia; order Pirellulales; family Pirellulaceae; genus JAWKTM01. The sequence continues at coordinate 58,939 of JAWKTM010000018.1, read as the reverse complement.
TACCCATCGTCGGGCCAATCGGCCCACGTCCTGACCTTCCAACAATTCCATTACGAGAAACGGTTGGTCGTCCGCTTGACCGGCTGAAACCGCTCGAACCAAATGCGGATGCTTCAAACGTCCGTTGAGGCTCACTTCTCGCTGAAAACGCCGCCGAGCCTGTTCGCTTGTCAGCCGGTGAGCGGCAATCACTTTCACCGCAAACAACCGGTGCAGATTCCGATGCCAGGCCTTGTAAACCGTGCCCATTCCTCCTTCGCTGAGCACTTCCAGTAAGTCGAATTCGCCGAACGAACAAGGGAGCTGGATGCCGCTTGAGTTTTGAGGGCCTTGCGACTCCGATAACTCCTCGGTTTCCTCGATCGCCCATGTCGATCCAAACTCGCGGAGGCGAGCGCCGGTCTGAATCGCTTGCGGATCGCTCGCAAAGCTGACCAACGCCAGCGCATCTTCGACGAGCCGTCCCAGTTCGCCGACATTGTCGAGTTCGTCCGCCAGTTGCCGCGCCTCGGGATCACAATCCAGTGCCGCGCGTACCGGCGCCGCTTCCTGTTCGGAAAGCTCGCCGTTGAGAAACGCGGCCATCACGGATCGGTCGATCATCGAATTCGAGTCCGGAGAAGTTTCCAGGGAAAATGCGCTCTATCGAACGTCAGAGGCAAGATCGCGGCGACCTCACGCGAACAGTCGCGACGGAACAGGTAGCTCGCCGGAGTGCTATTCAGGTGGCTCGACACCCAACTCGCGCATCCGCTTGAGCAACCGCCGCTTAATGCTGGAAACGGCCTGGTAGAGCGCGCCAAGTGTGACGCCGTGCTGTTGAGCGACCTCGCCGCGATCGCGGCCGTCGATCACCACCGCATGGAAGATTTCCCAGTTTCGCGGCGTCGTCGATTTCTGGATGTCGGCAACTGCCCGAGCCACCAGTTGGGCATCTTCGAGTTGCATTTCGTCGAATGCAAACGTTTGGCCGTCGCCAGGTGATGACTCGCCCGTTTTGGTAGGGCCATCGCCACGCATCCTGTCGCCACTTTGAGTCTCCGTCGGGAGCGGCAACGAATTCAGCAGCATCTCCATAATTGACGAACCGTCCAACGTTGGCGGTTGGCGACCGGTTCGCCGAAAGTGATCCGCAGTCTTGTTTCGTGCCACGATGCGTAGAAAACCGCGAAAGCTCTCGTGGCGATAGTCCTTCAATCGACGGAACACGCCTAGAAGGATCTCTTGAATCAAGTCGTCCTGATCTTGCCGCGACACGTTCCCACGCACGACCCAATAGCGAACCAACGGAACGTAGCGATCTACCATTTCGCGCCAAGCCTGTGGATCGCCACGGCGAGCGCGGTCAATGAGCCCCGAACTGGTACTGTCACTGGGCTTGTTCATCGTCAAAGCCTCTCCCGACGAGCCTCAATTACCAACAATCAACCAACCGCGACACCGCTAAATCCAGCGATGCGCAACATACTCGAACATATTCCGAAAGCAAGCGTGAGTTACGGTTACATTTGAGAAAGCGCCGCGAGCATTGTTTCGCACATGGCGGGTCCCGAGGCGGGCGTGAAGGGGAATTGGTTGCAGTATTTGGGAGATTGATATCCGGCGTAGCTGCGGGCGAGGATGTCATGTTCGTCGGGCAAGTAACCGATTCGGCCATTGGCGTAACAGGCGATCATAAGATGCGGTAGGTGAGAGCGCTGTCTCACATCCAAGGCGAACGGCGAGAAGAACTCGGAGGCGTTGGACACAATAGAAAGGTCGCCCAGGCGTAAGGCTTGGACTTCGGTGCACAATGTTTCGGGTCGCGATTCCCAATCTTTAAGAATGAGATCAGTCCATTCGATGTGAAAGCGACACATGGCGCGGACCGCACGGCGTTCGTCGCCTCCATGTCGACGAACCATATCGTCCGGACGGTTGGTCATTGAACGGCCGATGGTTTCTCGCCACTGACTAATGTCGTCTTCGTCCAGGCGACGTTGAGCTTCGCGGCGGTCGGCCTCAATTTCTTCGCGGGTCCAACGCCGAGTTGGCAATTCGGCCATGAGGCTGGCCGAAGCCACGATGTGGGTTGAAGCGGGAACGGATTGGCGAAGTGAGTTCAGCGCCGCGGTTGCCAATTGCTCGGCCGGCTCATGGCATCGTTCGCTCGTGTTAAATTCGCGGTGGAAATTCGCATCACCGCAGGCGCCTTGCACATACATGGCGATCGAGCCGGGCAGGGCCGCTTCGAGCCGATCGCAAACTTCGCCCGGCACATCGCGACTGACATCGTACGGCCGCAATTCGGTGCCAACCGTCGGATGCGCTCCGAAATTTACAACCACCGCCAACGGCGAGCCGTCGATGCGATCGATCCGTGCGGCCGTCAAACGCGAATCGATCACGCCGTTCGACCGAGTGCGATTGAACGAGAGATCAGCGACGTCGGTCGCGGCGCAGCTCAGTCGCGCGGGCTGGCGATTGTGCCAAGCCAGAATCGCTGCCGTGGCGGCTTGGCGACTGGCCCATTCTTCATAAAACGGATCGCACTCGCCCACACCTAACAAACCACCAGCGGCCGGCGCATTGTGGCTGTGCGAACAGGTGAGCATGATCGACGCAGGCGACAGACCCGTGGCCTCGGCAATCCACTGACGCGTTCGTTGCGTGAACTTCGTATCAATCAACATGAGGTCCAGCGTGACGAGCGCGGCGGCGTTTTCCCCGTCGTCACAAACCAAGGCCGTGGCAAATAGCGGATCGTGGACGCGTTGCCAACGGCGTTCGAGATAGTATCCCCATCCGGTGAGCTCGACGCCCCAAAATGGCGTCAACTCAGTTCGCGCGATGCCGGCTTGCCACATACGTTGCTGCTCCTGCTACGAGAGACTTCGGCAATGAGTATACTGCCCGCCGATGAGCAAGGGCGGCTACTTCCGTTGACGAAAAGGTGAATGGTCATGCGCATCGAAGCGATCGAAGCAATTCCGGTCCGAATTCCACTGAAGCCCGAGCGCCGCATGATTTCGGCCTTGGGGCGGCATGAGGTTTCCGACTTCGTATTAGTCCGGTTGCATACCACCAACGGCGTCGAAGGCGTGGGCGAAGCGACCGTTACACCGCGCTGGAGCGGCGAAACGGTATGGTCCGCGCGGGCCGCGATCGAGCGACTGTTCGCGCCGGTATTGAGCGGCGTGGACGTGGCCGACATCGAGACCGTGACGCAGCGGATGGAAGCCGTTGCGATTCATAATTGGTTCGCCAAGGCGGCGATCGAGATGGCTTGCTGGGATGCCTTGGGGCGAGCAGCTCGGCGACCGGTTTACGAGCTGTTGGGCGGAGCGTGTCGGCCGCTCACGATTCGCAATCGGTTCTCTCTGGGAGCGTATGAACCGAAAGTCGCCAGCCAGCGAGCGGCTTCGTTGGTCGCGGCGGGGTTCGACACGATTAAGGTGAAGGTCGGCACCGACCCGGATCATGACGTGGCTCGCGTGCGAGCCGTGCGTGCCGCGATTGGCGACGCCACTTGCCTGACGATCGACGCCAACGGCGGTTGGAACGAATCACAAGCCGCGGACTGTTTGGAACGTTTGGCCGATTGCCGAATCGAGCTGGTCGAGCAGCCATTGCCGCGCGGCAACTACACGGGCTTGCGGCGGCTGCGCGAAACGACTGGGCATCGAATACTGGCCGACGAAAGCTGCTTTGATGAAGTGGAAGCTCGTGAGTTGATCGAGCATCGCTGTTGCGATGCGATCACGCTGTATCCCGGCAAACATGGCGGAATCGCGAGGGCTAAACGAATCGCGGAGTTCGCGGCGGAGCACGAGATTCCGGCCACAATCGGCTCGAATCTCGAGTGGGACGTTGGCGCGGCCGCGATGTTGCATTTCATTGTGTCGACGCCCAATGTCCAAATCGAACGCTACCCCGGCGATTGCCTGGGGCCGAGCTATCACGAATTCTCGATCGCCAAGAATCCGCTCAAGATCGAAGGGCCCTTCACCACATTGAACGACGGCCCCGGATTGGGCATCGACGTGGATTGGGAACTGGTCGAGCGGCATCGGCTGTCGCTGTAGTCGATCGACGTTTGTGAGTATCGCGCGGCCCGCCGACAAGTTTCGGCTCAATACGCCTTGGCGAAGATCGCTCGCTTGGCACTTGGTTCGCCGGTAAAGATGCACTGGCCCGATTCTTCCGGCGCGTCGAGCGGGATACAGCGAATCGTGACCTTCAGCTCCTTCAGGATTTCCGCCACGGCTTCGTTGTCCACAAAATGGCAGCGGGCGAATCCGCCGTGAATTTCCGGTTGATCGGCATTCTGTGGCGTGAAGAACGCGCGGAACTCGTCCAGCGTATGGATATCGTGGGTGTGTTCGTCGCGCAACGTTAGTGCTCGCTGAAACAAGTTCTGTTGCATCGCGGCCAGCGTGTCCGCGATCGTTGTCACGAACTGAGTCCGATCCATTGGGGACTTTTCGCCCGAATCGCGGCGAGCGACGAACACGCCGTTCTTGGCGATGTCCTTCGGGCCGACTTCCACACGCAACGGCACGCCTCGCTTGACGTGTTGCCAGTTCTTTTCGCCGCCGCGTAGATCACGATCGTCGACAAGCACGCGGATCGGTTGAGCGTCGAACGAAACGGCGGTCAGCTCTTGCTCCAGCGACCGCACGTATTCCAGCACCTGCGTTCGTTCCTCGTCCGTGCGATAAATCGGCAAGATCACAACATGCTTGGGAGCCAAACGCGGTGGCAGCACCAAACCGTCGTCGTCGCTGTGTGTCATGATTAACGCCCCAACCAACCGCGTGGAAACGCCCCACGACGTGGTCCAGGCAAATTCAAGCTGGCCTTCGGGACCCAGAAATTTGATCTCTTGGGCCTTCGAGAAGTTCTGGCCGAGGAAGTGCGACGTGCCCGCCTGCAATGCCTTGCGATCTTGCATCATCGCTTCGATCGACAGCGTGCTGACCGCTCCGGGGAACCGCTCGCCCGCCGTCTTTTCGCCCTTAATCACGGGCATCGCCAGATAGTTTTCCGCAAAGTCGGCGTAGACATCCAGCATCATTCGCGTCTCGTCCCACGCTTCGGCTTCGGTCGCGTGAGCCGTGTGGCCTTCCTGCCAGAGAAACTCGGCCGTCCGCAGAAACATGCGAGTCCGCAACTCCCAACGCACGACGTTCGCCCACTGATTGATCTTGATCGGCAAATCGCGGTACGACTGCACCCACCGCGCGTACATCGAACCGATGATCGTTTCGCTCGTGGGCCGCACGATCAACGGCTCTTCGAGCGCGGCCGACGGCGCGGGCCGCAGACCCGAGCCGTCCGGCTTTGGCTCCAAGCGATGATGCGTGACCACCGCGCACTCCTTGGCAAAGCCCTCGACGTGCTCGGCTTCCTTTTCCAAAAAGCTCATCGGGATGAACAGCGGGAAGTACGCGTTCTCGTGACCCGTTTCCTTAAACATCCGGTCGAGCACGCGTTGCATGTTCTCCCAGATGGCGTATCCCCATGGCTTAATCACCATGCAGCCACGCACGTCCGACGGCTCAGCCAAGTCGGCCGCCTTGATGACTTGCTGAAACCACTCGGGATAGTTTTCATCGCGCGTGGGAGAAATCGCGTTCTTCGGGGCTTTGGCCATCGTTCATTCTCGTGTTTAACGGGTGTGAAAGGGCCCGGCATTTTAGAGGCCGCCGCGTCGAACCGACAAGCGGCGATTTTTCCGCCCGACGACTTTGCACAACGACGGTCCGCCGCCTTACAATATTGCACGTGGGGCGTTCGTTCTTCTCTTCTTCTCCCACGGGTCGTTCGATGGCCAAACGTATCAAGCCCAGGGACAAACGCGTCAAGGCTCAGACGCGACAGCGCGATCGCGTCAAGCGACGGACGCGACAAGTTTGCCAAGTGATGGCGGCGCTTGGCCTGCGCGACGAGTTTCAGAAGCTGGGCGAACCCGTGCATCAGATTTTTCGCCGTATTCGTTTGCCGGCGCCGAGCATCCTCGTCGGCGGGTCGGCGCAGTCGGCTCCCGAAACGAAGCCGATCGTGATTCAAACCCAACGGCTGTTGGACCGCACGACTTTCAAGCTGGAGTCGAACGGCACGACGCTGTCGTTCACCGATTTCATCAGCTACGGATTGGCGTGGTGGCTGCGATTCAGCCGGTTTGAGTTTCCTGAAGTCGGCTACGAGGATTTGGATCGGTTTATCACGTTGCTCGGCGAGCGGACGCAGCAACATATTTACGGTGAAGTGCTGAACGCACTGTCGGTGATGGTGGGCCGACTCGAGGAAACGATCTCCGACTACTCGCGTCTGGACAAGCGACTGTTTTACATCGAGCCGGTTTGGGAGGTTCCCGCTGGCAAGTTATGGACGGTCCGATTCGCGTTGGAATGTCACACGGCAACACCCAAGATGGAATGGGTCGAAGGCGTGCGAAAGCCGCTTTACCGATGTGGCAGCAGCTTTGGCATGCATCTGGATTGGGTCTCTTGGTCGCCAGAAGTGTTCGGCGTGCGAAACGTGGATCGACGCGTGCCAGTGTATGTGGATCGGCACACATTAAATCGCTTTCGCGAACGGATGGTGGTCGATCCATTGGATGACACGATCGAGGATTATATCTGGCAGTCGCTACGAGAGCCGGTGGTTGTTCAGCAAGATGGTGATACGTTGTTGGTCGAATGCCGCGTGTTTGACTACAAAGTGGGATACTTCGTCGTGAAAGTGCTGGGAGACAAAGCGGTCACGATGACCTTTCTGTTTCTTACGATGGATGGCACGCCGGAGGGCAATCTGCTCCGCCGTCGCTTGGGAATCAATCGTCACGACAAGCGGTATACGGAAGTCGACTCGCTGCGCACCTTTCTGCGTTCGGATATCCGCCACGACCCAGGGCTGGTGCGCGTGTTTACGGAATGCGGTTGTGGCGATCTGTTCGCGTTGGCTCCGGGGGCGAAGCTAGACAAGTCGCTGCGGGGGACGGCGGACGATATTCGGCATTATTTGGGCGGCAAGCTCAGTCGATTGCTGACTCGAATCCAACAGACACCGCCCGTTATTTCGAACGATCCGGACGAGGACGACAGTGAACCGTCGTTCGAGTCACTAAAGGACAGCTCCCTCGAATCATCGGCTGCCGGCTCGGCGATTGCCGATGCCGAGCCGTCCGCCGCGGCGGACGCGGAATGTCGCACTGTGGCCGAAGTCTCGTTGGAATCGCCGATGGACATGGAAATGCCATTGAGCGAGCTGCCGCTGGAGATCGCCGAACTCAGCGAGCCGGCCCACCGAGCAACCACGTGAACCAAGTCGGCCAGTTTCGCTGCGGTTGTTCGCATTTTGGACGCCCCCTAGAATTCGGCGTCCGTCGTTCTTCGCTTGACTGTCAGGTCGCCGTTAATTTTGCAGGGAAGGTCGTTCAGCTATGGCGCGTCGTTTCGTGGCCGAGTTGGGAGAGAGTGAAAATCTGGATCAAGTCTTTCTGGTTTCCGAGAAACAACTGCGCCCCAACCGTAGCGGAAACCTGTATCTTCAGGTTCGCCTGTCGGATCGCACCGGCTCGCTGACCGGCATGATGTGGAATGCCAAGAATTCCGTTTATGGCAGCTTCGAAAACGGCGACTTCCTGCGCGTGCTCGGAACCACTCAGTTCTACAACGGCAATCTGCAAATCATTCTCAACCGCGTCGAGCGAGTTGATCCACACTCGGTCGAGGAAACCGATTTCGTGACCCTGACCGAAGCTTCCGTGGATCGTTTGGCCGCCCGTCTGACCGACCTACTGCGCGACATGGCCAGCATCCCGCTGCGTGACTTGGCCGAATGCTTTCTGATGGACGACGAATTCATGCGCAAGTTCACGACGGCGCCGGCCGGAGTGAAAAACCACCACGCCTATCGCGGCGGACTGTTGGAACACGTCGTCAGCTTGATGGAATTGTGCAAAGTCGTCGCGCCCCGTTATCCCGAAATCGACCCCGATCTGCTCATCATGGGCGCCTTTCTGCATGATATGGGCAAGATTGACGAACTCACCTACGACCGCGAACTGGGATACAGCGACGAAGGCCAATTAATTGGTCACCTAGTAATGGCAGTCAGTATGCTCGAAACCATGATTCGCAAGGCCGAGCAATTATCGGGCGAAGCTTTTCCCATCGAGTTGGCTTTGCGATTGAAACATATGATTGTGAGCCATCACGGTGAATATGAGTATGGCAGTCCCAAGCTGCCCATGACGCCGGAGGCCGTGGCCTTGCACTTCTTGGATAATCTGGACGCCAAGCTGCACTGTATTAATCGGCTCATCCAAGAAGATGTGAACTCCGACAGCAATTGGACGCCATTCCAAAGCATCCTTGGCCGCAAGCTCTTCAAAGGCGGCTGTGCCCCGGTGGGCGAGCGCACGTTTGCTTGACATACGACGCCCGAACGTCTCTTGCTCGCAACATCGAAACCGTTCCTGGAACCCCATATGAAGATCAAGCGCATCTTAGCCTATCAAGTCGACCTGCCATTACACGAAGGCAGCTATAAATGGTCGGGCGGCAAGTCGGTAACGGTGTTCGACAGCACGATCGTGCGGGTCGAGACCGACTCGGGATTGGTCGGGCACGGCGAAGTCTGTCCGTTGGGGCCTTTCTACCTGCCGGCTTATGCCGAAGGCGTGCGGGCCGGGCTGCGGGAACTAGGGCCGCATCTATTGGGTTGGGATCCGCGTGAATTGAACAAACTGAATGGGCGAATGGATGCCGCGTTGCAAGGGCATCCTTATGTCAAGAGCGGCATCGACATCGCTTGTTGGGATATTTTGGGGCAAGCCGCCGGGATGCCGGTCTGTCTGCTGCTGGGTGGTCGGTATGGCGAGGATTTCGTCCTGTATCGCGCGATTTCGCAAGAGTCGCCCGAAGCGATGGCCGCGAAAGTGGCCGGTTACCGTGCCGAAGGGTACCGCCGATTCCAATTAAAGGTGGGCGGCGATCCCGACACGGACATACAACGCATCCACGCCGTCGCGGAACAGCTCGAACCGGGCGACAAACTGGTGGCCGACGCCAATACGGGCTGGACCATGCACGAAGCGATGCGCGTCGTGCGAGCCGTCCGGGACGTGGACGTGTATATCGAACAGCCTTGCCGGCTGTACGAAGAATGCCTGTCGATTCGCCGACACACCGATCGGCCGTTCGTGCTGGATGAGGTGATCGACGGCATGGATAAGCTGCTGCGAGCCAACGCGGACTTAGCCGCCGATGTCGTGAACATCAAAATCAGCAAGTTCGGTGGACTCACCAAAGCGCGACAGGCTCGCGATCTCTGCGCTTCGCTCGGTATCGCCATGACCATCGAAGATAGTTGGGGCGGAGACATCACGACGGCCGCCATCTCGCACCTCGCGCACAGCACGCCGACCGATTTGCTGTTCACCTCGACGGATTTCAACAGCTACGTCACGGTCAGCACCGCCGACGGCGCTCCGCAGCGGCAAGCTGGGCGGATGCAGGCGTCGGCCCAGCCGGGATTGGGCGTCCAACCGCGATTCGATGTGCTGGGCGATCCGGTTGTAGTGGTCGAATAGCGGGAATTCGGCCCAACCGACGATTGTCGCGGTTGTCGCTGCTGGACGACGGAAAGATAATCGAAGGTCAATCGCCTCGCTCCCGTTCCGCACGCTCGTCCCCCCGCTGCTCGCATGACGAAACCCACGACCAAGGCCGCCGCCAAGTCGGCCTCGCCCCGGATCGCCGAACAATCACGCCGCACCGCCTCGCCGCGGCGTTGGATCATTGCCGGCGCGCTGCTCGCCACGCTGCTTGTGGGCGGCGCAGTCTTTGCCGATTGGTGGACCACGATTCCCGAAGACACGACGGCCACCTTTGTGGGACGCGATACGTGTGCCGAGTGCCATCAAACCGAGCTGCAGGCTTGGACCGGGTCGCACCACGATAAAGCAATGGATCACGCCACATCCGACACCGTGCTCGGAGACTTCAGCGGAGCCGAAATAGAGAACTTCGGAGTCGTCTCACGGATGTTCCAACGCGACGGAAAGTATTGGATTCATACCGAAGGCCCCGACGGAGAGATGGCAGACTTCGAGATCAAGTACGTATTCGGCTTCGAGCCGCTCCAGCAATATATGGTCGAGTTCGATCGGCCGGCCGACATGCCTCCGCACGAAGTCGCCCGGCTGCAAGTCTCGCGAATCGCGTGGGATACGCTGCACAAGCGATGGTTCTACCTGCCGCCGCCGGATGTGGACGAGAAACTGGCGCCGAACGACGACTTGCATTGGACCGGCGTGGCCCAGCGGTGGAACAATATGTGTGCCGACTGCCATTCCACCAACCTCAAGAAGAATTATGACGTCGCCACGAAAACCTATCACACAACCTATTCGGAAATCGATGTAAGCTGCGAAGCTTGCCACGGTCCTGGCAGCACGCACGTGGAACTGGCCCGAGCCAAGTCGCTGTTCTGGGATCGCAAGGTCGGTTATGGCCTGCCGCACTTGAAGTCACCCGATTCGCACGTCGAAATCGAGACCTGCGTGCAATGCCATTCGCGACGGCGGCTGCTGCATCCCGAATTCCAGCCGGGCGATGACTTCTATAACAATTTCGCCAACGAGCTGTTAGGCCAAGCAACCTACTATGTGGACGGCCAAATCCAAGATGAAGTCTATGTTCACGGCTCGTTCATCCAAAGCAAGATGTATCACCGCGGAATCCGCTGCACCGATTGCCACGATCCGCATACCGCGCGGCTGAAACACAATGGCAACCAAGTCTGCACGTCGTGCCACCAACATCCGGCCGGTAAATATGATGGGCCGGCCCATCATCATCACAAGCCCGAGTCGACCGGCGCATCGTGTGTGGAATGCCACATGCCGGAAACGACGTATATGGAAGTCGATGCGCGACGCGATCATAGCCTACGCGTGCCGCGGCCCGACTTGAGTGTGGATTTGGGCACGCCCAACGCCTGCACGCGATGTCATTTGGAGAAGGCGGACCTGCCCGAGTCGCGCCGGGCCGAGCTGCCGTTGTATCAGGATTGGTTGCGGGCGGCTCGGGACGGCGACCAGCAGGTGCAAGCCGCACTCGACCATGTGAATCGTTGGGCGGCCGAGAAATCCAAAGAGTGGTACGGAGAAAAACGGGACGCCAAGGATCATTTTGCCTACGCCCTGTCGGCCGCGCGCGAAGGCGACCGGGAATCGTTGCCCACCCTGATGCGATTGGCCACCGATCGGCGACAAGCGGGCATTGTGCGCGCCACGGCGGCTTCGGAATTGGGGCAATTCGCCAACGAAGCGGCGTTTGTCACATCGAAAGAGTTGTTAGAAGACGACGATCCCACGGTGCGAGCCGCGGCGATCGCGAATTTCCAAGCGTTGCCGGACGATCGGCGGCTGTTGAAGACACTGGCGCCGCTGCTGGACGATCCCGTGCGGTTGGTGCGTACCGAAGCAGCTCGCGTTCTGGCTCGCGTGCCACGAGCTCTGACGAACGGGGCCCAGCGCAAGGCGCTGGACCGAGCGCTCGAGGAGTTTGAAGCCGGTCTGATGATGAACAACGACCGCGCCACGGCTCATATGACCTTAGGCATCTTATATGAGGACCAAGGCCGGACGGACGACGCCATCGCCGCCTATAAAACGGCGATCGCCGTCGAGCCGCAGGTGACCGGTCCGCGAACGAATCTGGCGGCTCTGTACGAACGGTTGGCCAGCGCCGCGGACGAACAGGCTCGCAACGCCGCTCGGCAAGGCGACGAGCAAGCTGGGATCGCGGCCGCCGAACAAGGGTATCGCTATCGGCAATTGGCGGAACCGTTGGCCGAGCAAGAGCTGGAGAATCTGAAGCGTGACACGCTGCTCGCGCCGGACAATGCCTTCATCCACTTCCGATACGGCCTGTCGCTGTATCGCCACGGGCGGTTCGAGCAGGCCGAGGCCGAACTGACCAAGGCCGCGAATCTGGAACCCAACGACGAGCAAATTGTTTACGGCGTGATGCGTTTCCATTACGATCGCCAGAACTGGTCGGCCGCTCGACCATGGGCGGAACAGTTGCTGGAAGTGCGTCCCCAGGAACCGGCGTACCGGCAACTGTACGAAGAAATCAAAGCCCGCGCGGGCGAAGCGGCCGATAACTGAACGGTCTGCAATTCCTCCGCGAGCCACACGCATGAACCGCCCCGCCATCACGTCCACCCGCGCCGCAAATCACGGGCTTTCGCGTCGCACGTTTCTACAAGCCGGCGCTTTGGGCGTGGGCGGGCTGACGATGGCCGATTGGTCGCGGCTGAATGCCGCCGGCTCGATCCGCACGTCCGCGGCCGGCTCCAGCGTGATCCTGTTTTGGCTCAGCGGCGGGCCGGGCCACATGGAAACGTGGGATCCCAAGCCCCATGCGCCCCAAGAATATCGCGGTCCGTTCGGAGCCATCGAGACGACGGTGCCGGGCATTCAGTTCGGCGAGCTGCTGCCCGAGCAAGCGCGGCTGGCCAGCCACCTGTCGGTCGTGCGGACCGTCCATCATGGGTCGGGCGATCACACCAAAGGGAACCATTGGATGCTGACCGGCTTCGAAGGCCCCGCCTTCAACGCGCCGGACAACCGCCAGCAGCGACGCCCGGCGATCGGCTCGGCGGTCGCGCGCCTGAGAGGCGCGAACACCAACGGTATGCCGCCCTATGTGGGCGTACCGCATCTCCGAGGCGGCACGGACAACCTGTTTCACTACGCATCGTATCTCGGCGGCGGCTGGAACCCGTTCGTTGTGAACTCAGACCCCAACGAGCGGGACTATGCGGTCAAAAATCTCACCATGGCCGGCGATCTCACACTACAGCGGATCGCCGGGCGGCGCGAGCTAATGTCCGACTTGGATCGGCTGCGAGCGGCGGCGGAACCGCGAATGAGCGAGTTGGACGAGCACCAACAGGCGGCGTTTGATCTGCTAACCAGCAGCCGCGCGCGGGAAGCCTTTGATATCACACGCGAAACCGAGGCGCTGCGAGACCGTTATGGGCGACACACATTCGGCCAAAGCGCGCTGGTGGCACGGCGATTGGTGGAACATGGTGTGACATTTGTCACGGTGAACTGTGTGCCGTGGGATCATCATGGTTCGCCGGGCCAATATAAGACCGAAGAGGGCGCCAAGCTGCTGATCCCGCCGCTGGATCGAGCGATCGGGGCGTTGGTCGAGGACCTAATCGACCGTGGGTTGTATGAGAGCACGCTAATTGTGGCGATGGGCGAGTTTGGCCGCACGCCCAGGATGAACGCCAACGCGGGCCGCGACCATTGGGGCAATACGTTCAGCGTTTTGTTCGGCGGCGGCGGCATGAGAATGGGCCAAACCATCGGCCGCTCGAATCCCCGCGGCGAACACGTGGTGGATCGTCCGTTCGATCCCCAAGACATCGCCGCCACGGTCTATCATCATCTGGGAATCGACGCCCGCTCGGTCACCTTCCGCGACCACCTAGACCGCCCTATGCCGCTGCTCGACCGAGGCAGACCAATCCGAGAACTGATTGGTTGATCGGCTGGCCGTCGCTCGCGGTCCGCCGGAAAAATCCCCCTCGACTAGTTCCTGCGGCAACGCGCAGCAGGCTAGAATGCCGTGGTCGTCTTCTTGTCCCCGGAAACAGGACGCCCACGTTATGGCGCAGTCGCCTTCTGCATTCGTCGAGTGGTCCGAAGGGCTCGGCCCTGGGTCTCTTAGCAACCGCCGGCGCGGCGGTGCCATTCGTGATGTCGCGATTGTCCCAGGCCAACACGTTAAACGATCAACTTTGTTTGCCAGCGATGTCGCGATGGGAGCTGCGGCGGTTGGAGCTGGAGCATTGACTGGCTATCTCGGCAATCGGCTGACAAGCAAGCTGACCGAGCCGACGCCCGAGCGCGACGATCTGCTGCAAAACCATGATTGGTTGAAGCTCGCGGCACGGCGGCGGAGTTGATTCGTGAGGAAGCGGCCGAGCCGAACTGGTATGACGCGGAGGCAGACGCGCAACAGATTGTGGCCGAGGCGCTCGAAACGCCAGTGAAGGCTAGCCGAGACGCCGGGCTTTGATACCCATTTGCAAGCGTTGGACAAACATCATGCCAGACAGTATTACACGCAGGCCGCTCAGCAAGACGAAAACCTACGCCGGGCGACACCGGACGCGTGGAAACACATCCTCACACCCGTGGCAACGAAACACGGATGCTTGCCGGGCGATCCGGCGGAGGCCGTGGCCAAGCGGTTGTACGAGCGTCATCCGCAGGCCGTCTATCGGTTGCTGAAGGATGATGAAGTCGGCGGGCGAGCGTTCCGGGCTTGCTGCTGACCATGCTGGGCGAAACGCCTGAAGCGGTTTGCACATTGTTGCCCCCAGCGGTTGAAGCAGCTTGGTAAGGCCGAGGCCAAGACGCAGCGGTTGATCCGCGAGCTGGGCGAGCGGATGCAGGAGTGGGCGAAGCAGCTAATCGACGGAATTGACGACCCGGCCGAGCGAGCGAAATGGACGGCCAAGGCAGCACAATGGGACGCCAACTGGAATCAGCTATTCGAGCGTAGGGCTGATTGAAGCCAAGATCACGGATGGATTTGCTACGACGCATCAAAAGCAAGACCTAGCGAATGAAATGCTCAGTGTGTTAGTAGAACGCTCCGGTGACGGAACAAAAATCTTCGTCCCAGCCTCCCACACTCACCGGCCTCTGCAATTTCCGCTCGCACATCAGCGACGAAGCGGTATTACACGCCTCGCAACAGCTTGATGACGAAGCTGGAGAAGGCAATCAATAAGAAACGCAAGGCGGCGATCACCCAAACGGTCACCGTGCATGGATTGGGAGGCGTCGGCAAGTCGCAATTGGCGCTGCAATATGCGATCGAACACGAGGCCGGCACCCGACATTCGCCATTGGATTCGAGCGGAGCAGCAAAGAACGTTGCTCCGCGACCTGGCCGATCTGGCGCCGTGGTTCGGAATCGTCGGCGAGGACTCCCAGCAGGAGGATTTGGCGGCGATCGTCGGGCAAGTGCTGCATGAGTTGTCGCAACGCGATCGCTGGCTGTTGATCTACGGCAACGCCGAGGATCACGAGCTGATCCGCCGTTACACGCCGGGCGGCGATCGGGGGCAGTGTTGATCACTTCCGCGAAATCCGCATTGGGACCAGTGGTACGAGACCTGCGCGTGGATGTGATGTCGACGGCCGAGGCCAAAAAGCTGTTGCGGGACCGGACGAAGCAAAAGGACAACGCAGCCAGCGAGCGAATCGTGGAACGCGTGGGGTGTTTACGTTGGCCTTGGAGACGCCGCCGCGTATTGCGTCCAGTGCCAGATGCCGCTGGCCGCCTACGACCGATATTAGAGCAACACGGACTGAAATTGCTGGACCGGCACCGGCCGGGGGACTATCACTCGATCCTTTCCAAGACTTGGGAGCCATCATTCGAGCAAGCCCGGCAAAATCGCCGCTGGCTGTCCAGATTTTGGAACGAGCCGCCTTCCTCGCGGCGGACAACATCCCTCGATTTCTATTCGAACGGGACGGAACGGACGAGCTCACGACTGCACGAGGCATTCGCCACTTTGGGCCGGTATTCGTTGATCGAACTGCCGCCCATGCGTCGAGACAAACGCCACCCTTCTTTTCCGTACACCGGCTAGTTCAGGAAGTAATCCAGGGAACGACTGAGCGGTGAGGATCGCGAGCAGGCCATTGAGGCAGCCGTGGAATTGGTTCGCCAGGTAACGCCTCGCGAAATCTACAACGATCCGTCGTGTTGGACGATCGCCGACGCATTATTGCCCCATGCTCTGGCGGTTTGGCAACATGCCGATCCGCAGGCGGCGCGGAGCCGAGACGACGGATCATGCCAGCGACACACAGCTCAGCGGTCGTGCCCGTAGCCCCGACGGTTGTTCTCATTTGTCAGCCAGTTTGGAATCTATCAAAAAACCCGCGCAATTCACTGCCGCCGAGCCGCTCTATCGCCGCCGTGGCCATCGAAGAGCAGACCTATGGCCGAACACCCGAATGTCGCCATTGCCTCCATAACCTGGCTCAGTTGCTTCAGGCCACGAACCGTTTGGCGGAGGCCGAGCCGCTGATGGGACGCGTGGTAACGATCTTCGAGAAGTCTATGGTGACGATCATCAAACGTCGCGACCGCCCTCAACAATCTTGGCGGACTGCTGTACGCGATTGGAAAATATGACGACGCAATCGCGGATTTTGAACGCGTTGTTGAGATATTCGAGAAAAGTTATGGCCCGAACCACCCCAACGTCGCGGCCGCCGTCAACAACCTGGCTCAATTGCTGAAGGCGACGAACCATTTGGCGGAGGCCGAGCCGCTGATGCGCGCCTTGCTGGCTATCGACGAACAGTCCTATGGAGCCGAACACCCCGATGTCGCCAGAGACCTCAACAACTTGGCTCAGTTGCTTCAGGCCACGAACCGTTTGGCGGAGGCCGAGACGCTGATGCGGCGGGCTGGCGATCGACGAGCAGTCCTACGGCCCACAACACCCGACTGTCGCCGCGAGACCTCAACAATCTGGCTCAGTTGCTTAAGGACACGAACCGTTTGGCGGAAGCCGAGCCGCTGATGCGGCGGGCAACGGCCATCGACGAGCAGTCTATGGAGCGGAACACCCGGATGTCGCCAGAGACCTTAACAACCTGGCTCAGTTGCTTCAAGCCACAAACCGTTTGGCGGAGGCCGAGCCGCTGATGCGCCCCGCCGCGGCGATCAACGAAGAGGCAGTCCTATGGCGGCGAACACCCGCATCGCCATCGGCCTCAACAACCTAGCTCTGTTGCTTGAGGGCACGAACCGTTTGGCGGAGGCCGAGCGATTCACGCCCGTGCGTGGCCATCGGCGAGCAGTCCCTGGGACCCGATCATGCCTGGATCGCTAATCCATAGCAACCTGGCTCAGTTGCTTCAGGCCACGAACCGTTTGGCGGAGGCCGAGCCGCTGATGCGACGCCAGCGGCGCGGCGTCAACGAGCAGTCCTATGGCGCCGAACACCCGCATGTCGCCATCGACCTCAACAACCTGGACGGTGTTGCTTAAGGCCACGAACCGTTTGGCGGAGGCGAGCCGCTGATGCGCGCGTGGTTGCGATTTTCCATATGGTAACAATCATCCAAACGTCGCATGCCCTTAACAACCTGGCTCAGTTGCTTCAGGACGGACCGTTTGGCGGAGGCCGAGCCATGATGCGGCGGGCGGCACAGTGATCGACGAGCAGTCCTATGGCGCCCGAACACCCGAATGTCGCCAGACCTCAACAACCTGGCAACGTTGCTTCCAGGCCACGAACCGTTTGGCGGAGGCAGAGCCGCTGATGCGGCGGGCTTGGGAGATATTGCATGCGTCCCTGCAGGGCCGGAACATCCAAATACGATGACGGTCGCTAAGAACTTGCAAGGGTTGCTAGAGGCTATGGGGCGAGAGCAGTAGGGCTGGTTGTGCGGAAGGGCATGATTGGTTCGGGAGAATTGCGGTGGGTGGCGTGCGCGGTGGTCGGAGCCGGCAGACGCACGGGGCGTTGCCCCGTGGTTAAACGAGTTGTTCGCTATGACACACCATGAGCGGCACGGCGCAAGCCATCCGGTAACGCGATGCCGGAGAGTGCGTGCATGATGGCGACGGGCGTTCTGATGCAACCGGAGGGCTTGCGCTCCCTTCCGCTTCTATAGATAGATGAATCACCATGAGAGCGGAACGGCGCAAAAGCCGTCCGGTAACGATGCAGGAGAGTGCGTGAATGATGGCGACGGGCGTTCTAATGACACCGGAGGGCTTGCATCGCTTCCGCTTCTATGGATAGATGACTCACCATGAGAGCGGAACGGCGCGAGAGCCGTCCGGTAGCGATGCGGGAGAGGGCGTGCATGATGGTGACGGGCGTCCTGATGCAACCGGAGGGCTTGCGCTGCCGCTTTTATGGATTTGAAAACTGGTTGGCGGACAGGGTGTTGGTGGCTTGGAAATAAAATTGTTGACAAACGAAATCGAAATGCTTAGACTTCGTGTCGTGATGGGTGTCGACGAGGGGTTTCGTAGGGACCACGCGACTGAAGCCATTACAAATGACAACTCAACAAATCCCAGGCGGCGAAATGACCTGTTGGACCAGGATCGCCGCTCTTCGAGCAGCTTAAGCGGCTCGTTGAGCAGCAATGCCGCTCGATAGTTCATAAGGTGTTTGGCCGTAGGCCTTTATTATCGTAGCCTGGGGCAACGCCCCGGGAATTGGTTGATTGCATTCCTTTGGCTGAAGGCCAAAGTTACACCAGAAGTCGTGAGTATGGCCTTTGGCCAAAACAACATATGCGGCCCACGTTCCTGGGGCGTTGCCCCGAGCTACATTTGACAAAGGCCCTTGGCCATAAGATTTCGGCTAATGGATCAATATTACGCTTAGCCGCCGATTCGCGTCCGCCAGGCAGCGAATCGGCCAATTTGGCAACTGGACTCGTCGTTCCGGTGACTGGACCGGTCATTTCGGCAACTGGACTCGCCATTTCGGCAACTGGACTCGCCATTTTCGGCGACTGGACTGGTCATTTCGGTAACTGGATTCGCCATTTCGGCGGCTGAACCGGACATTTCGCCGGCTGGAATGGGCATTTCGGTGACAGGATCAGGCAATTTTCCCGCTGATTTTGGCGTTTTGGATGCTGGGCAGGTTTTTAGGTGGATGAAGTGTTGTGAACCGTGCCAATTAGGGGGACTAACCATGGCGATCAGCGGACCAACTTCGTATGTCTGGACTACCGAGGAATTCATCTCGCATTGGACTCTCGTCGACGCCCAGCTTGGGGTCGGCAACGAACTGGTTTTGAAGGACAACATCACGCTAGCCGACCTGCAAGCCAAGCTCGCGGCTAAACGCCAAACGGTTCAGTCGGCGATCACGTCTCGCGAACAGCTTCATGACGGACTGAACTCGACGATCGGCGGTGCACAGTGGCTACGTCGATTGGCATGGTCGGTGCGAGCCGATTATGGTGACTCCGATTGGTTAAGATCACTGCCTGAATTGCCGGCCGAAATGGCTGGAGCAAGGTCCATATATGCGTGCTGTGGATGATACGAAGAGTATTTGGACTCAGATGAACGCCGATCCGGCGATTGCGACGCCGATTACGCTGCTGGGCGGTTATGACTTGGCGGCTTTCACGGCTGATGTGACGGATTTGCTGGCGGCGTTTACGGCCGTGCATCATGCGGAGAAGGTGGAAGAGCTTTCGCGGCTGCAGCGAAACCGTTTGCAGGATGATATCTACGCGGTGCTGAAGAATTACCGCCAAAAGCTGCCCACGAAGTTTGCAACGGACGATCCGCTGGTGGCGACGCTGCCTCGGTTGACTCCGGCCGGAGGTAGCGCGCCGGTTGCGGTGTCATTGAGCGGCGTTGGATGGAAGACTTGGCTCAAGCCCGGTTTAACTGGACCGCTTCGACCGACGCGTCGCTGGATCATTATCAATTGCGGATGACTCCGGGCCCGGAGTACAGCGCGGATGATGAATCGGTGGTCGGTTCGTTCGCTTCGGGAACCGTGATGACCGAGACCGACGCCGGTTTGACGATGCCAGGCCAGATTGCGTCGTTCCGGTTATATGTGGTGACGACCGATGGTAATGAAGTGGGAAGTAATACGGTGGTTGTGACTCGGGGATAGGGTTGTTGGTGGTTGGGGTTCTTTGTTCTTTGTTGGTTGTTCTTTGTTCGTGGTTGTTGGTTCTTTGTTCGTGGTTGTTGGCGAGTGGGATGTGAGGTTTACTCGCACGTGGGGCAAGGGAGGAAGTTTTTTGTGTTTGCGAGTTGGGGGTTGATTCACTCGCTGGCGTCGTGCTGTAGAGTTGGGGGATGATTCACTCGCTGGCGCGTCGTGCTTGTATGTTATGAGAACGGAAGGGCGCAGGCGCCGTTTTTCGCCGGTGCGGGTAAGAGTTGGGTGTTGACGTTGCGTTTTGTTGTGTGGTTTACCGGAGGGCTTGCGCCCTGCCGCTTTCATACAGTGTATCTTACCGGAGGGCTGGCGCCCCTGCCGCTTTTATGCAGAGGTTGGCGGCGGTTTTCGACTTGGGGCGCGGTTTTGGATTAGACTAGCGGCCCGCGGCGCGGTTGCGCGGCGGGAGGTTTACTGGCTGAGTTCGACGGTCCACTGGCTATGACAAGGAGATTCCATGTTCGCTCGCACCAATGCGGATTGCGGTTCTGATCGCGAGGTTCTTTCGGCCAAGTCCGGCTCGCTGGGTTCGACCAGTCGGCCCGATCGACGCGCGTTTTTGCGTTCGGCGGCGGCTGGCTCGGTGTTGGCGATGACCGCGCCGGCTTTTTTGCGCGGGAGGAACTTGAACGACAAGCTGAACATCGCCGTCATCGGGTGCGGCGGGCGCGGCGGGGCGAACATGCGGTCGCTGGAATCGGAAAACATCGTGGCCGTGTGCGACGTGAACGAAGCGCATCTGAACTTCGCCGGGCAACGGCACCCAAACGCCCGGACGGCGACGGACTTTCGCAAGCTGTTCGATCATGCGGGCGAATTCGACGCGGTGGCCGTGAGCACTTGCGAGCATACGCATGCGTTCGCGACGCTGCCCGCGTTGCAATTGGGCAAGCACGTGTATTGCGAGAAGCCGTTGACGCACAATGTGTGGGAAGCTCGGGTGATTCGCGAAGCGGCCAACAAGGCGGGCGTGGCGACTCAGATGGGAACGCAAATCCACGCGGGAGATAACTATCGCCGCGTGGTGGAATTGATCCAGACCGGGGCGATCGGGCCGGTGCGCGAGGTGCATGTGTGGGTCTCGCGGGCTTGGGGTTGGCAGCCCAACGAGGCGGAGGCCAAGAAGCACGGGGATATCGTGTTCGTGCAGGAGCGACCGAAGGGGTCCGACCCGGTTCCGGCGAACTTGGACTGGGATTTGTGGCTCGGCCCGGCTCCCGAGCGGCCGTTTCACAACGTGTACTTCCCCGGTCCGAAATGGTATCGCTGGTGGGACTTTGGAAACGGGACGATGTCGGATCTGGGGAGCCATTGGATCGACCTGCCGTTCTGGGCTTTGAAGCTGGACCGGCCGTTAACGATCGAAGCGTCGGGGCCGCCGGTGAATGCCGAGATCGCACCGGCTTCGATGCAGGTGACCTATGAATATGGGCAGCGGGGCGATTTGCCGCCGGCGAAGGTTTCGTGGTATCAGGGCGTGAACAAGCCGCCGATTTGGGCTCGGGGCGAGATTCCGCAATGGGGCAACGGCGTACTGTTTATTGGCGACGAGGGAATGTTGCTGGCCGACTATGGAAAGCACACGTTGTTGCCGGAAGACAAGTTCGCCGACTTCAAACGGCCCGAGCCGTTCATCCCGGCTTCGCGAGGTCATCATGCCGAATGGGTTCACGCTTGCAAAACGGGCGAGCCGACGACGTGCAACTTCGAGTACGCCGGTTGGTTGACCGAGGCGAATCATTTGGGCAACGTGGCTTATCGCGCGGGCAAGAAGCTGGAGTGGGACGCCGAGAATCTGCGAGCTACGAATGCTCCGGAGGCGGATCCGTATATTCGCCGCGAGTATCGCAAGGGTTGGACGCTGGCTTAGGCGGCTGAGCGGAGCGCTGCGGTCGGTGGGATTGCGCTGTGCGCGGGTCTCTGACCCCGCACGCGGTTTGACCGAAGGTCTCACGGCGGTGCGGGGAGACCTGCGGTCGGAGGTTTCGGCGAGGTCGGGAGACCTGCGCCGAGCGGGGTTGGCTTGGCGGTCGGTACTAGGCAAGCGCCGGTTTTTTGGCGATAACCGAGTGAACGCTCGGGGGGCGAGCGATTAGACTGGAAAGCTCCGCGAGCCGGCGCGATCAGCCCGTTCGACTTTTCTCCTCGCGGATTCGCCACGCATCCTCAGAACCACGCATTTTCATGGCAAACGGCGGACGACGTAGCCTGGTCGGCATCGATTTGGGAACGACTCAATCGGTGATTGCACACTTGGACGCGACCGGAATCGTTTCGACGATCCCGAATCGCGAAGGGGACATGCTTACGGCCAGCGCGATTTACTTGGATGGCAACCAAGCGTTGGTTGGAAATGCCGCGAAGCAGGCTGCTTCGCACACGCCGGATAAGGTGGCGACCTTTATCAAACGCGATATGGGCCGGGCTCTGTATTCGCGAGCCGTGGACGGTCGCCAGTTTCGTCCCGAGACGCTGTCGGCCATCATTCTTCGCAAGTTGAAGCAGGATGCGGAACGCCGGATTCCGCCGATCGGCAAGGCGGTGATCACCGTGCCGGCTTACTTCGACGACGCTCGCCGCAAAGCCACGGAAGACGCGGCTCGCATCGCCGGCTTTGATTCGATCGAGATCATCAACGAGCCGACGGCCGCCGCGATCGCTTACTGTTTGGAAGGTCAGTTGAGTCGAGACGGCAGTGTGGCCTCGCCCGACTTTCCCGACGGCAAGCTAACGGCGCTGGTTTACGACCTGGGCGGCGGGACGTTTGACGTGACGGCGATTCGTTTGGAGAGCAAGCGAATTGATACGTTGGCGACCGACGGGGCCGTGAAGCTGGGCGGCAAGGATTGGGACGATCGGATCGTGCAATATGTGGTGCGGCAGTTCGCCGAGCGATATGGGGTGAAGATTCCCGAGGATCGGCAGCAAGCGATCGCTAATCATGCCGAGTCGACGAAGAAATTGTTGACCGATTTGCCGTCGGCGCCGGTCGAGTGTTTCTATCAGGATCATGCGTTGCGATTGACGCTGACGCGGGCCGAGTTTGAGGAGATGACGCGCGATCTGATTGTGCAGACCGACGTGATTACGAACTCGGTGGTGAGCAAATCGGTGTTTCAGGGCCAGCAACTGGGCTGGAAGGATTTCAATCGGGTGTTGTTGGTCGGCGGTTCGACGCGAATGCCGATGGTTAAGAAGACTTTGCAGCAGATTTCGGGCAAGGAGCCGGACGATAGCCCCGACCCGGATCAAGTTGTGGCTCGTGGGGCGGCAATTTTCGCGGCGATCAAAGCGGCTCGGGGAATCGAGAGCGATCTGACGGTCGAGGATAGCTTGCAGCAGGAGTTGCAGGACATCGATGTGATTGATGTGAACGCTCATAGTTTGGGAATTGCCGTCAAGCATCCGAAGACCAAAGAGCCGATGACGGCCGTGTTGATCCCGAAGAATCGGCAGTTGCCGTTTGCGATGAGCAAGGTGTTTCATCTGACGGAGCAGGGCGCGACGGCCGTGCGCGTGCAGGTGCTGGAGGGCGAGGCGCCCGATCCGTTCTCGAATATTTTGCTGGGCGAGGTGCGCGTGACGGGCTTGCCGCCGAATTTGCCGAAGCGTGCGCCGGTGCAAGTGCGGTTGGCTTACAATCCGAACGGTCGTGTGTCGGTGATGGCGTTGGATATGACGGGTGGCCGATTCGCTCATGCGGAGATCGAACGCAAATCGGGCCTGACCGACGCGGATATCGAGCGGGAAGCCGAGTTCGTGCGAAGTTTGAAGATTCAATAGCCGGCCGAAAGCTAAGCGGAGCCATCATGCCGTTCAAAGTGTGCTGCCCTTATCCCGATTGCGGGAAATTTATGTTGGTCGAAGACAGCGACCGCGGCGGCAGCGTGAATTGTTTGATCTGTCGCCGCTCGATTCGTTTGGATGGGGCGGATGGCGGAGCGTCGCCGGGCGCGGCGACGAGTAGCTCGGCCGGTGCTTCGGTCGCTAAGCCGCCAGCGCCAAAACCCGCGCCGGCTCAGCGACCGGCTGCCGCGCCGGCTCGACCTCCTGCGCCGGCTACGCGGCCGCCAGCTCCGAGTGCACCGGCGGCTGGTGGAAATGCCGCGGCGCCTAGCTTCGTGGTGCGCCGCTGTCCGAATTGCCAGAACGCGATGCGCGTGCCCGCCGCCGCGGCTGGCCAGGCGGTGCGCTGCCCGCATTGCTCGCACGTGTTTAGCTGATCGACGCGAAGGGCGACTGGGTTAAGTTGGCCGGTCGCGCATGAAAAAAGGGCGTTCCGTTTGGGAACGCCCTGTGCTGTTCTTGCGATCGGTTTTCTGGCTGCGATCACTCGCGAGGACGGACAGCGCCGGTCAGGCCGCTGTAGTCGACGCGGTCGTCGTGATGCCACAGCGGATGGCCTTCTTCGACGCGGCGGCGGAGAATCTCGATCTTCGCTTCCGAGCCGGCGGGAGCGTCGGTCGGAGAGAAATCGTTCGAGAATTCCGGCAGGAAGTCCTCGTCGTGGCCGTACTTCAGGATCGCCTCGAAAACGTTCTTACAGTTCTTCATGCAACGAGCCTCACAGAGAAAGAGGTTGAATATCTTTGGTCGAAAGCTCTCGGCGCGGAAAAAATGCGGACGTAGCTCAACCGTTACGTTTTATGGATTGGATGGAAGCGGACCGGAGAAACGTGCGGAAGTTTTTCGGCGGGACGATCGGCACTCCGCGAGCCGAGGCAGGATTCACTAAGGCTGTAAAACGTCCCATTATGCGTCTCGCGCGAAGCAAGTCAAGCAATTTCATTCGCGCGGAATTCATTTTGAACGAAATCGTTGCGTCGCCGCTTTCCCTCGGTCGCTCGGGCAAGCCGGAAACGCTAGTAAAACTTTGACTGTTGACCGGTTTACATCATCAAATCGACATGTGTTTGCTAGCAGATCATGCGTTCTCGCTGGCGCTTAGCCGCATCAGGCCGCGTGATTCCGCAAAACTCGCCGCAGTCTCCTTAGGTGAATATCAACGCCATTAACAAACGTGTTTGTCGGGTTCCGAGCCAATCCGGCCCATTGCCGTACAAGGGCCCTTGACATCACTGCTGGCCGACTGCGGCCTCTTGCAATAATCCGCCGTCGCAAGCAACTTTCAAGTCACGCTCGAGAGCGAGCTGGTTCGCTCGTCCAAGATTCCGAAACGGTCGTGGATTCGCGATTGCCGTTCGCTCGTGAATTGGAGTTCGTGGCTCTCGCCAAGGATTCCACCGGCGAGATCGTGCCTGGAAACGCAGTTTACGATTCCGTAAGGCAGCGAGCTGGACAGTTTTTCGATGGGACAATGCGAATGCGAATTAGACGCGTTCATCGGCCTTCGGGCGCTCGCGACTCCTGCTTTTTCCAAGGATGGACTAGTTTTAACCAACCGGTAAAACGCCCTGACGACGACCGCCGGTGAGGAGTTGCGCGACGGCAGCGGCTTGGCGGCGAATGACCGCGAGCCATGGAAACGATGAGGAAGCGAGATCAGCATGAGTTGGCATCAAGTTCAGGTTACGTTGCCCGCGTATCCTCGCGGTTTTCATCTGGTGACTTCGCACGTGCGCGAAGCTGTGCCGGAGTTGCGAAATTTTCGTGTCGGCTTGTTGCACGTGTTCATTCAGCACACGTCGGCTTCGCTGACGATTAACGAGAACGCCGATCCCGATGTGCGAATCGACTTGGAATCGTCGATCAACGCCATTGCTCCGGAGCAGTTTCCGTATGTCCACACGATCGAAGGCCCCGACGACATGCCGGCTCACGTCAAGGCATCGCTGATGGGCAGCTCGGTAACGATTCCCGTTCGCGACGGCCAATTGGCGCTTGGCACTTGGCAAGGCATCTATTTGTGCGAACATCGCAACCACGGCGGTCGTCGACGATTGATCGTGACGTTGCATGGCGAGTAGCGAAGCGCACGGCGAGCGTCGCGGCTTAGCCAGCTTTCCGACCCGAAATAAAACGGGCGCGAGCGGGGTGAACCGACTCGCGCCGTCGTTTCGGGAGGCAGCGATTGATGCTGCCGCGTTGCGATCACAAACTTCGCGTTTAGCGAACCGGCGTGGCGACTGGTCGAACGCTGGTGGCCGTGGGGATCAGCGGACGTTGAGCGGCTCCGCTCGGTCGCGAGATCGCTTTGCCGGATTGCGACGTGCCGGCGATGAAGTTGTCGATTTGAGCCGACTCCTTCAGCCGATCGAATTCCGAAGCCATCTCGATTCGCAACTTCTTCTCGTGGATGTCACGCAGCAGTTCGTCCTTCACGTCGTCCAGCTTCGCGACTTCGGGCGTCGTGCGTCCGAGACATCGCGTCATGATGTACTTGTCCTCGACCGCGATGATGCCGGATAGCTCGCCGGGCTTGAGGCGAAACGCTTCGTTCTCGATCAACGGCTGGCCGCCGTGCTGACGGATCGGCGGAATTCGGCCTTGGTTGGCTTGCGAAACGGGCTCGATCGAATACTGCTCGGCCAAACGACCGAAATAGTCTTCGGTCGGATTCGCGCGAGCCATTTCCCACACTTTGTTGGCTTGACGCTGGTTGTCGAGCACGATCGCCATCACTTCGACGCGTTCGCCGTAGTTGGCTTGGAAACCTTTCGTTAGGTCTTCCTGCGTCACCTCGATTCGATCGCCCACCAGCTTCTTCAAAGCCACGGTCGGCCAGACGGCGTCGCGGACATACAACTCGACGGTCGCTCCGTCCGCTTCCGTGACGGCTTTCAACCATGTTTCCACATCCGGTGAACCGTCCGTTTTGATATAGCCGAACGAGTCGGCGGCACGTGCGATTTCGTGATCGAGATCCTGTTCGGCCACGGTCGTATTTTTCCGCTTCATCGCTTGCAGCAGCAGTTTGCGATTGATCTCGCCGTCGATCACCGTTTCGCCGTAGCGAGTGATGCATTCTTCCGACAGATCGCGAATCGTGATTTGCCGGCCGTTGATGATCGCGGCCACGCCTGGATGTTGCTTCTGCAGCTCCGCGTCGTTGAAGACGTTCACGATCTGAGCTTCCGTTTGCAGTTTCTGGAACAGATCGCTGGCAGCGGTTCGCAACTTGTCGTCACGCACTCGATCGCGAATACGTTGCTTGGTCGCTTCGAGATGTTGCGGCGCAATTGCCGTTTCTGGAAGCTGTTCTTCGCAGTACAAAATCAAGTGCTGATTTGCCACTTGAATGATTGGCGACACTTCGCCTTTCTTCAGCGCGAACGCGGCGTTTTCCAATTCCGGGTAGCCTTGATGGCGGCGAATCGGCGGAATCAGGCCGCGTATCGGTGCACTAGTTTGGTCTTCGGAATAGTCCTTGGCCAAGTCGCCGAAGCTGGCGGGTTTGGCCAGTGCCTGTTGGCGAATCTGTTCGGCCTTTTCGTGGGTGCTGACAGCGATCAATCGCACGCGCACCTTGGGGCCATACTCGGCTTCGAAAGCTCGATTGAATTCTTCGTCGGTCACGACCAATCGGTCGGCGGCCAAACGTCGCAGAGCGAGCGTCGGCCAGATGATGTCGCGACGATACTTGTCAGGAGTCACGTCGCGTTCGTCTTCCAGCAACGACAGCCAGCGATCCACGGACAAGCCGAACTTGGCGGCCGCGCGAGTCACCTCGTCGTTGACATCTTGCTCGGTGATCACGATGTTGCGAGCCTGACAAGCCTGCCAGATCAAATGTTTGTTGACGATGCTCTCCAGCACTTCCACGCCGTAGCGACGGAGGCACTCGTTCGCCAACTCCTGGCGAGAGATCGCTTCGCCGTTGACAACCGCGGCGACTTTGTTCTGTGTATCCGGCTGGACCGGACCGGCGGGTGAGGCCGCGGCGGGTTGCGAATCGGTCACGCTTCGCACCGTTGGCCGTGTCGGCACGTTCGCCGTGCGAGGCGACGGCGTGGCGCCAGCGGCGGGCGCCGGGCGGCCCGATGGGGCTTGAGCGCTGGCCGCGTCCGTGCCGAACAGATATCGGCCGATGACGAAGGCGGCGATCACCGCCACGCTGCCAGTCAGCCAAACGAGTCGCTTCTTCCACAAATTCGTGCGCGGCGATGAACCGCAAGCATCCTTGCATTGCATGTTGGTTTCTCCGTAAACCACAGTGTTCCCAGGGCGCGCCGAGCGGGAGGCGTCCGTTGCCCTCCGATAAGGGCGGCGGAGTATAGAAACGCAGTTGTGGCCGGTCAAGACAAATCGGCGAACTGCGTAAACTGGCCTCGCGAGGGACAGAAAGTGCGTCCGATAGCAAGGCACGCGTTCTTCGTCCGCTTACTTTACGGCTTCAGCTCCAGTTGCTCGGCCGCTATCTCCACCTTCAAACCCTGCTCGGGAATCGGCAGTCCGGCTGTCCAGACGATGCCTTGTAGCGCGAGGCGGCGATACTCGGGCAGCTTCCAATTGCGATGAAAGTGAAGTCCGCTAAAACCGAACGAGCGCCCGCCGTCGCCTCGCTGCCAAGCCCAAGCCACCATATACCATTGGTCGTCGATGTGGGCTTCGATCAACGGCGTTAGTGCTTGGCCGCCGTCGATCGTCTTCAACGTGTAATAGAACTCGTCGTGAGCTTCGAACGGCGACAGCCCCTTCGCCACCGGATGGTTAGGATTCGGCAAACGCAACGGCGATTCCAAAACCTTGTAGCGGCGGTCCGGTCCACCATGACACGCGCCGAACAGCTTTAGGAACCCGCCGATGTTCTCGGCTTCCTTCGTTCCCATTCCCCAGTGCAAAACAGATAGGCCGCCGCCGCGCGCGGCTAATTGTGCGAACGCCTCTAATCGACGCGGCTCGGCGTGAATCCATTTGGCTCCTTGGGACAGGAACAGCACGGCCGCATCCGCATCGCGCAGCAACTCGGGACCTTCCGGCCATTCGCCGTCGGCTTGATGCACCGAGACTTCCAAGTTCGGGATGTCGCGCAACAGCGATTCGAGGATCCGCATCCCGGCCATGTACTCGTGCGTGGTTGCCGGGTGACCGTCGGGGCCTTGGCCCAACAACAACAACCGCTTCGTCGCGGACTTCTCTTGGCCGCTGGCCGTGGCGGCCGAGAGGCAAATGCCGACCATGACCAACAGACACAGCCTTCGTCGAACACCGCCGATCAAAGCGAAAAGGCGTGGCGTGTTGTTCGAGCGAATTCCGGAACTTGTGGGAATGAAAGCCGCCGTCATCTGATCCCTCCGAGTTGTTCAAACAAGCGTCCGCAAATGAAAAAACCGCGGACGTTTCCGCCCGCGGCTTGGTTGCGATGTCGTCAAACGCCGACCTTTAGCGGCTGGCCAAGTGCTCGACGCGATCCAAACCGTTCTTCGCCGCGAAAGCTTCAACGTATTCGCGATCGACTTGGCTGAGTCGATTCATCGGAACGGTGCAGTGGCGACCGTTGTCCTTCAGCAAGCGAACGTAGTCAGCAGCCAGGACGACCAACTTGCCGTTCACTTCGAACTCACCCGTATTGTCCTTCCAGCGACGCATTTCCAACGAGCTGAACGGATCGGCGAAGGGGTCAGCGGCCGGCTGAGTGTTCTCGGCCGGAGCGGGCTCTTCGGCAGCCGGAGCTTCGTCAGCAGAGGGCGGAGCGCCGAACAGATCGTCGATGCTTTCGCCAGCAGCCGGAGCGCCGAACAGGTCGTCGACATTATCGTTGGCGGGAGCCGGGGTCGCGTCGGCCGGCATCTCTTCGTTCGCGCCGCCAGCGGGCGGAGCTCCGAACAAGTCATCCAGGTTGCCGTCGGCTGGCGCGGGGGCCGGAGCCGGTTCAGCAGCACCGTCAGCCGGAGCACCGAACAGATCATCCACGCTGTCGCCAGCCGGAGCGGGCGCGGGAGCCGGATTTTCTTCGGCAGGCATTTCTTCGTTGGCGCCGCCAGCGGCGGGAGCTCCGAACAAATCGTCTAGGTTGTCACCGGCTGGAGCAGGCGCGGGGGCCGGATTCTCGGCGGGCGCTGGAGTCGCCGGTGCGCCAAACGGATCGACTTCCGGTGCCTCAGTCGGAGCGGGCGTCGCCGGGGCTCCGAACGGGTCATCAGCCGGAGCCGGGGTATCAGCCGGAGCGGGCGCGGGAGCCGGATTGGGAGTCGCCGGCGTGTCGCCGAAGAGGTCATCCAGATTCGTCTCAGCCGGGGCTGGCGCGGGAGCCGGAGCCGGCGTTTCTTCCTTCGGCATGTTGGCCGGATTGGGCGTCGTATTGAACAAGTCGTCTAAGTTCGTATCCGGATTAGCCGGGGCCGGGGCGGGCGCGGGTTCCGGAGTCGGAGCAGGTTCCGGTGCTGGCTCGGGAGCTGGGACCGGCGTTGGTTCGGGGGCTGGTTCCGGAGTCGGCTCTGGCGCGGGAGCGGGAGCCGGTTCTGGAGCCGGAGCGGGTTCGATCGGAGCTGGCTCGGGGGCCGGGGCCGGAGCAGGTTCCGGAGCTGGCTCGGGCGCGGGTGCCGGAGTCGTCGTTTCCGCGGGCGGTTGCGGCGACTCGACCATCGGCGGCTCGGGCGGTTGCGGCGGCACATCGGTCATCGCCGGATCCATTTCCCCAGCGGATGGAGCAGCCGGAGCGACCGTGCCAGCCGACTCGACGCAATCCGACGGACAGCAGCTCACCGGCGGGCAATACACCGGCTGGCAGCAGACGGGCTGGCAGTAGCTGCGACGAGCTCGCAACCAACGGCAGGCCAGCGCCGTGTCGACTGACAGAAGCGTCACAATGGTTAGAACTAGTGTTACCTTCATACAATGACGTAACGAACGCCACATGGCCCAAGCCTCCCGAATGCGAGAAAGTTGTCTCGTAAGTAAGCAAGTTGTATCGCGAAATCTGGTAAACCGCGGCCGACAAGGACCGCGATCACCGTAACTGGCAAGGCGACGTCGCTTCAAAATAACCCAAGCATCCAGCCAACGTCAAACAAAAACGACCGAACATCGCGACATGCACGATAAATGGCGGGGTTTGAAACAGGAGGGAGGATATTGCCGAAGCAGTCCAAATGGACGGCCCGCAGTGCGCCGTCGCGTGGGAACGATAGACCATGCTACTTTGCCATATTCGGCAAATCAAGCAATTCCCAAAGCCTTGTTATTCGATTTTCCAGAGCCGCGCCAGTTAGGAGGATGAAACGCCGCCGGCACTCGCCAGCGGCCGACCGGGCGCCGCATCGGCATGAGAAGCCCCGCTGGGTAGCGTGAAGCGAAACGTGGTTCCGCGGTCGACTTCCGAAACGAACCGCAACACGCCGCCATAGGTCCGCACGGTGGACTGGCAAACGGCCAATCCCAAACCGATCCCGTCGGTCTTCGTCGTGAAGAAGGGTTCAAACAGCCGCTCGGCCGTGTGACTGTCGATGCCGTGACCGTTGTCGGAGATGGCAATCTCGATCCAAGAGTCGTCCAGCAAACGCGTCTCGATCGAAATCAAACGATCGCCACGCGGCATGTTGCGAAGTGCGTCCACGGAGTTTCGCAACAGGTTCACCAACACTTGTTCGATATGCAGCGGCGTGACGAACACTTCCGGCAACGGTTCGGCAAAGGATCTCCGCACCACGATGTTCTGCGTGTTCAATTCCAGTTCGAGCAGTTCGAGCGTCCCGTCCACCAATTCGTTGATATCGACGTGCGAATAGTTGGGCGTGTCCTTGCGCAGAAAGCGGCCGATCCGCCGAATAATGTCGCCTGCTCGCTTGGCCTGCACGGCGATCGATGAAGTCCACTGTTGCACATATTGCTCCATCTCCGGCGGGCGCGACTTAAGAATGTTCGAGCAGGCGTCGGCGTAATTCGAGATGGCATACAGCGGCTGGTTAATCTCATGAGCCAGTTCGGCCAGCATCTCGCCCATCGTGCTCAATCGCGAAAGATGAGCCAGCTCGGAATTTCGCTTCTGCAATTCATCCTGCACCAATCGGCGTTCCGTGACATCCGACGCAATCGCCGCGATGCGATATAGCTCGCCGTTGCTGTTGTAGATCGGAAACGCCCGCTGCCGTATCCACCGCATTTCGCTGTCCGGACGCACCACGCGGAACTCTTCGTCGAAACGGCCATGCGGCGCTTCCCAGCGAAACGCGTCGCGCACTCGCTGAGCATCCTCGTGATAGACGTATCCAATCGGCCCGTCGGGATTCGCAATCGCCGATTCGCAACTGCGGCCCCAAATCGATTCGTACGCCGGGCTGACATATAACGCCGTCAGCGTCGTCCAATCGATCAACCAAAACACTTCGTCGATGTTCTCGGTCAACTGGCGAAACCGCTCGTCGCTCATCCGCAAAGCTTGTTCGCTCCGCTTGCGGTCCGTGACGTTTCGCAAAATCGTCTGCACCAACGCTTGCCCCGACGAGCCGAGTTCGGAGCAACTAATCTCGACCGGAACGCGCCGTCCGCTGCGATGCAGCACATGCAACTCGGTCACCAAACCGGGACGCAGCCGTTGCTGGTCAAAAACGATTTTGAACAAGTCGTGTTCTTCGGCCGGATGAATGTCGGCTTGTTGCATCCGCTGCAGTTCGCGGAGCGAGTGTCCCACAAGCTGCCGAGCTCGCACGTTCGCGTCGATGATGCGTCCCGAATCGGCTTCGGCGATCAAGATCGCGTCGTTCGAGTTATCCATCAACCGACGATAACGACGCTCGGACTCCCCCAAGGCATCCGCCATTTGCAAGCGGACGGCGTGATGCGTCTCGGCCATCAACGAGTCCACGTCGCCCGTCACCGCCGAAAACACTTCGGCCAGATTGGGATCAGCCATGACGGAACCAGAATCGTCAGAACCGGGCGACTCGTTTTCGTTCGTTGGACTTCGCCACAGGATCAATCGAGTTTGCCAGTCCCGCTGTTTGCTCGCCACGGTCAAACGTGGCAATATCTCTTGCGCGGCGGTTTCCTGATGCGAATTCGCTGAGTCGTCCAAGACATCGCTGCGAACCACGGCGACCGAATAGCGTTCGCGAAACATCGCCATGGCCGCTTGGTCGATGCTTGGGCAGACGCTGGAATCGAACTTTGCCGCGTCAAGCCGCTGGCAAAGCTGGCGCGACTCGGAATCGTCGGGGGCGACGATCAGCACGCGAGAATAATCGAGCACCGGATCTCCCGACGCCCGCTCGAAACCATCCACGAATGCCCCTCCCTGTCCCAGAATCAGCCGGTCTGTTCGCGCCGGCAGTCGACTCAAGTACCTAGGTTTCTAATCCGGTCAGAACGAGCATCTTGCCTGATTACCGCCAAATTGTCGACGGCAGTCTGAAAAGTTTTTCGACAGCCATACCACCGCTCGCTCGGGAAGCTCAGCAAGGTTTGCCATGGCCCTTTCCAACCCGGTGATCATGCGAAATGGCACTCGTTCTCGCAGAACATCGAACCACCACCGACCACGCGAGCCGCCGAAAGTCGACGGCTCAACTGCCCAGTCGCTGGCGAAGCTTCAACAAGATTTCATACATCGCGTCCAGATACTCGCGAGCTTCGTCTAAATCCATCGTCAACGGCGGGCTGATCCGAATCACTTTGCCGGCCAACGGTCCCAGCAAATGAATCGAGCGGCCTTGTTCATCGCCCAAATAGCACGCTTCGACAATCGCATTGGCAACTTGAGCTTCGGTATGCGAACCCGCGGCAGCACACTCGATGCCCCACACGCTACCCTCGCCGCGAACAAAGGCAATCAACCCCGTCTCTTTCAGTCGCACTAATCCCGCTTCGAGGACAGCCGCCAATCGCTGGCCCTGTTCCAATACATCCGTCTGCTCGAATTCGTCCAATGTCGCCAACACGGCGGCGCTGGACAGCGGGTTCGCGCTCCAGGTGTCCGAGCCCTCGCCGTACTTCATCGGCGCGAACAAATCGGCTCGCCCCACGGCCGCGCTCACGGGCACTCCGTTGGCCAGCCCCTTGCCCAAGCAGACGATGTCCGGCTCGATGCCGTAATGCGTGAACGCGTACATCGGCCCGGTGCGGCCAAAGTTGGCTTGAATCTCGTCGAAGATGAACACCAAATCGTGTTCGCGACAGAAGCGTTCCAGAAGCTGCAAGTACTCGGGCTGTGGATGAAACGAACCGCCGCCGCCCAAGTAAGGCTCCGTAATCAAGCAACACAACCGCGAACCGAACTCATTGGCCAACTGCTTCAGCTCGTTCGCATACGAAGTCAAATCCAGCGGCTGCCGACGCCGCTCGACATCGCGGCACTCCTCCTGCGGAAATCGAAGGAACCGCACTCGCGGGTCACGCTCGGCGTCGTTCTCCGAGCCCGTTACCGCGCCGGCCAATCCCTTCTTTCCATGAAACCCATGACGCGTCGCCAGAATGATGTTCGATCCGGGCCGTCGTCCCAACGCCGCCCACAATGCTTTCTGAATCGCTTCGCTGCCGCTGGCCGACCACAACACCTGCTGCATCCGGCCGCCGCCCGGCTGAGCCTTCAAATTGGCCAGCAACCGCTCGCAAGCTTGAACCTCCAATTCGGTCACCGCGTTATACGCCGTCAGCGTCACGGCCTCGGCATACTCGCCCGCTTCCTTCAACGCGCCGAGCCCCATGTACTGGATGACTCGATTCCACCACCGCGTTGGATTGTGGCCCAGATTCGCCACCAACACGCCGGAACTGAAATCGGCCAGCTTGCGACCTTCCGGCGTCCAGTGATACGACCCGGCGCTCTTTGCCAACACCGCCAACGACGGCGTAAAAGTGCGCAGCGCCTTGGGCTCGACCGCTTGCAACCGCCGACGAATTTCGTTCGAAGTCGACTCGCCGGGATGCTGGATTGCTGGAGTCGCGGCAGGGTTCGGAATGTTCGCGTTCATCGTGGGCTCTCGCGACGAGTGGTGTGGCAAAACGAATCTCGAATCAACTCAATTCACACGCGGCCATCGTACAGAATCTCCGGTCGCGACGAACCTGGCTCGTACAGGACCAAGCCCCCGTTCGCGTCGTTCACGTTGACCACGCAGTTCGGCGATCCGGCCACATGACGCTCCAGAATCGCCTCCATTGCCTGTACGGCAGCCACCGTTTGGCGATCCGTGGATACGTCGTTGTAAGCCAGCGAACGCATCGCCTGCAATCGCGTCGCCCGTTCGTCCGCGCCGCCGCCCAATTCGACATAGGCCACTTCGCGAGCGAACCGCTCCAGCACCTCGATGCCATAGCCGCGCTGCGATCGCTCGCCCCAAGGCTCCAGAAACGAACCGTTGTAATGGTTGTTGATCGTGGTCTTCATTTCGATTGGCGTCCGGCCTTCGATCGTCAGCTCGACGCCTCGCTTGCGGGAATGCCCGTTCCACACGCCGTTGTCAAAACGAAACTGAACTTCCTGCTCGACGTAGCCGGGGAAGTTGTCGGGCGTCACCCAACTCGTATGAATATCGAAAGCCGCCTCGCGCCCGTCGCTGTACTCGTAGATCAACCGCAATTGGGTGCTGTCCCAAGTCGGCCCGTCCGCCGGTCCGACCAAGCCCCGCTGGCCCGTGCAGCCGACGCTCTTCAATCGCCCGCCGAACGTATAGTCGATCAGTTTGATGTAATGCACGGCCACATAAGTTCCCGGATTGCGGCCCGTGATCCATTCGGCAAACTGGCTGCCCGAAATCTGCTTCGGCTCCAACAGCGTGCAGTAGCCGTTGTTCACGTGCTGCAACAACCCGTCGGCCACCAGCGTCCGCAGCCGCTTGTGATCCGGATCCAACAGCTTGTGATAGACGACCTTCGCCAGCACGCCGCGCTCGCGAGCCAACCGATCCAACTCGTCCAGCTCCGCCAGCGACAACACCGACGGCTTTTCGATAATCACGTGCTTGCCGGCGGATAAAGCCGCCCGCGCCGCCTCGAAGTGCCGATCGTCCGGCGTGGCGACGCAAACAAAGTCGACATTCGCCTCCAACAGCCGCGTCATCGACCCCGGCTCGACGAAGCTGTCGAATGCATGAATCCGGTCGCCGGCCGCTTGGCGATAAGCATCCGCCCGCGAACCGGTGCGGCTGGCCACGGCCGCCAGTTGAATATCGATCACGCCGAATCGGCGGTCGTACAAGCCGTCCGCATGAGCCGCCTCGAAGAACGGCCGATACGTTTCGTCGAAGATCATCCCCATCCCCACCATGCCGGCTCGCAGGCAGGGACGCCCGTTGTTTTGCTGAGTGGTATTCATGCCCAGAGGATACGAAGCGACCGACCGCGTTGCAACTCGGCAGCACGTCGTCCCAGCGAGCCCCGCGACGCGAACGCCCGCGCTGCCGCCTCGTCCAAAGCGTCGGCGATCAGTCCGCGCGCCCCGGCCACTCGCTCCACCACTTCTTAAACGTCTTCCACTGGTCCGTAATGAAAGCCCGCTGACTGGGACTCAGCGCGTCGGTCGCATTGAGATGGTGTTCATACTCAGTATGACCTTCTAACACCATGAGACATTTATAGTAGAGCACCAAGTCGGGCCCTTCGTCGAACTTGGATAACACCGCCATCGCACTATCCAATTCCCGAGCCAACGGCCGAGCCACGGGATCGCCCGCCGCGGCCCGCTGGCACAGTTCGATCAGCCGCAACACCGGCTTCGGCAACGCGTTCCCCACACCCGTGATCGCCCCAACCGCGCCGCAATTCACAAACCCATGAAAGACTTGCGTATCCACGCCCACCATCAATGACAAATTGGGGTCGCCACTCGTAATATGCTCGGCCGCATAGGTGAGAGCCTCCGCGCGCCAAACTCTTTGAATCCCACTAAGCTCGGATAGTCCCGCCTCAAATCAAAGAACAACTCGGCCTTGGTCTCAAACCCATAGTAAGGACTGTTATAAATCACGGCCGGTAGATGACCGCCAGCTTTCAGGATGCCGGCGAAATGAGCCCGCTGAGCCGCCGGGGAAGTGCCGCGTGACAACACCCGCGGAATCAGCATCAACCCCGCCGCGCCGACCTCCCGGGCATGACCCGCAATCGCCGCGGCTCGCTGAGGATTCTGAGCCCCCGTGCCAACCACCACCGGCACGCCCGCCTCGACCAACCGCCGCACGCCTTCCATCCGCTGTTCGTCGGTCAACAACGGCCAATCTCCCATCGAACCGCAATAGACGACCGCCCGCATGCCATCGGCGACCAGCGACCGAGCCGTCGCGACCAACGCGTCAAAACTCGGTTCCCCCTGCAGCGAACAAGGCGTCATCAACGCAGGCATGCCGCTAAAAATCGGAGCGTCGGTATTCGATGTCATGGACTCAGATCCTCAATTCGTTAGCGTCACCCGTCGAAACCCAATCGCCGCTCGGCCCCCGCCGGGCAGACCAGCAGCCCCGCCCAGCAAACCGGCAGCACGAGCGTCGCGGAAACCAAGCCATCCGGCAAGTCCTACCCCAAAACACCGGCCTTCAGCTCGCGGTCAGGTGGCACGCCCAGAGTCTTCGATGGGCGTGGCTGAATCGCGCCGTATTCACCCGCCACGTTGCGTCGCGGCGTAGTCTCGCCCCGCACATTCTTGACCGCAGGTCTCCCAGCGCTGCGAGGAGACCACGGTCAGCAGTTTCGGCGAGGTCGGGAGACCTTCGCCAGCGCGCGTCTCCTGACCCCGCGGTGCACGGGTCTCCTGACCCCGCACCGCGGCGTCGCGGGTCCGCACCCCGCACATTCTTGACCGCAGGTCTCCCAGCGCTGCGAGGAGACCTACGGTCAGCGGTTTCGGCGAGGTCGGGAGACCTTCGCCGAGCGCGCATCTCCCGACTCCGCACCCGCGCTTGTGCGGGTCTCCCGACCCCGCACATTCATGACCGCAGGTCTCCCAACGCGCGAGGAGACCTACGGTCAGCGGTTTCGGCGAGGTCAGGAGACCTTCGCCAGCGCGAGCACTTGGAAACGATCGCCTGGCAGCTCGCGTCGCCGCCCGCCTTCAACAACGCCAACAGCCGCTCCCACGATTCGCGGGCTTGACCGTTGGTCGTGGATTCCAGTTCGGCAATCAAACGATCGCTGGCCGCCTCCGCTTGATCGGGATCGAAGCCCTCGTCGCGATAAGCTTCGTCGATCCACCGGTGCACCCGCGTTCGCTGCAGTTCGTTGTACCGGCCAAGCTCGTGCAGCCACGGCAAGCCGATATGAGTCAACAGATACTTCACCACGGGATACATCAGCACGATCGTCGCCGCGCTGGTCGGCAAATCGAACTGCCGCGCCGCCGCCCGCCGCCTGGATCGGCCCAGCCACTTCGGGATGAGCCGATAGCCATTGTTCAAACTCGTCTCGTTGCATCTCGTCGAGCCTTGAAAAAAGATCGCAGGTCCACTGCCTCGGATTAAATCTCGCCCTGCGTCACCAGCTTCAACTTGTCCGGCTGGTCTTCCAAGGCGACGTTGGCGTAGGCCACATAGCGCGTCCACCAATCGTGGCAGGCGTCGAACTGAGCGTCGCGGGCCTTGGTCGCCGCGTGGGCTTCTCCCGTTTCCTTCTCTTGTTGGCGATCCAGCTCTGCGACCTGCTCGACCTGAGCCAGTTCGGCCTGCACGCGGGCTTCGTCGTATCCGCCCAGCGCGTTCAGCCACGCCGGATGAGCCAGCAGCCCTTTGTAAAACGCCGTGGCCTGATTCAGCCACCGGGCCAGCGAACGCTCGCGGCGGCCCGACAGCCGCAGCGTGGTGATCGCCGCCGCATCGTCAGCCAGCTCGACACGCGCGATCGCCACGGCGTTGCTGTACTTCTTCTGAATCCCGGCCAGCGTCGCGGTCAACGCCTGCGTCGCTCCGATCTGCTCGCCGTACTCGGTGGCTTGAGCGTGGCTGAGCGTCTCCAACTGGTCGATCATTTCCAAGCCCGCCACCAGCTTGGCCGCGTCGTATCCATACGGAGCAAACGCCGCGAGCACCTCCGGGTCCGCCTGGGCATTCCCCAAAGCCAACCGGCGGCGAGAAACGGCTTCCGTGATCTCCTTGTTATCCATCGTTCGGTCTCCAAAACATCGGGAAGGGAAGAGGAACCGGGGCGAACCGGCCGTCGTCGGGCCAACCGCCGTCGAGCGGGCCAATCCCGCCAGCGAAGCGTTCAAACCACGACGACTTGTCAAAAAACCTGGTACGGACGCGAAAACTGCGGTACGGACGAAAAATTCCCGGTACGAACGAGAGCCCGACCGGTACGAACGAAAAAAACGCGGTACGAACGACAATCTGTCCGTTACGAGCCCGAGATTCTCGGTACGAACGAAAAATTTCCGGTACGAATGACAACCTGTCCGTTACGAGCCTCAAAATCCCGGTACGGACGAAAACTTTCCGGTACGGACGAGAATCTGGCGGTACGAACGATAATTTTCCGGTACGAACGCGAGCCGAGCGGTGCGCCGTGCCAATCTGTCGGCGCAAGACGCCCCGCCACGCACTCGCGCCGCCCAAACACCTCGCGGAGCGTTCGCTAAGAAGCTCAGAGCCCGTCATGACCCTTGCTCCTGGATGCCTTGTCGATTAGCGCGAGGATCTGTTCCGTCCTAGCAACCTCATTCGCGGCACCGGCACCGAACTTTTCGTAATCGCGAAGCGCGGCCAGGGCATATTCACGGGCATCCGGGAACCGACCTGAAATCGCGAGCCGACGAGCGGCGCTGAATCGGGATCCTGCCGCACCGAATGAATTGCCCGCTGCTTCGTGGAACTGGATCGCTTGGCCATAGTGCTGCATCGCTGGCTCGATCTGGCCAGCTTCGCCGTAGATCGCGCCGAGCTGATGATGAGAGACCGCCAAGTCATTCACGGCGGTGGCGGGAAGCAATTGGATTGTCTCCAAGTACGCCCGTTCGGAAGCTTGCAGATGACGCACGGTTTCCGCCGCGTCCTTGCCCGCGCGTCGCGGCATTCGAGAAACCGTTGCCACGCGACGCAGCCCAACTGACCCAGGCATCGGGCGCGACCCAGTCGATCCTGCTCGGGACGACGGGCCAAGCTATCGCGATAGGCTGTTCCGCCCGATCCAGATCGCGGATATCAGGAATATTCTCAAAAGCATGTCCCAGATTAAATGCACTCATGGCCGCTCCCGGCCGGTCGCCGATCGCTTCGGCCAGTGCCAGCGCGTCTTGGTAGCTTGCCGCAACTCGGTTGTGCACTCGCGCTGAATTGGCCGAGTTCATGCAAACTGGTTGCTAGGCTACGGATGATATTTCGAGCGCTTTATCGTCAAGTGTTGGGAGAACGACGCTCAGCCGTTCCACAATTGCCGCCACATCCGCTTCGGCTGGCAAGTTGAGAACCACGACGCGCTCCTTCGATCCCACTCGACACACAAGTTTTGCAGCCGCTCGGCGAACGACCAGTCGCGGCTTTTCTGCGCTAAGTGCGATATTGAATGACCACGCCCCGAGTATTCTTCCCGTCCAGTAACGGTCGTCAGTCGTAAGCGTCCACGAAGTCCGGCATGATTTCCTCTACCAAGCGCCCGCCACTCCATACGTCGACCCGTGTGCTGATACAGTTCCTTAAGCCCCTGCATCGTGCATGTTCGCTCCGAACCGATGGTTGCGATCGAGCCAAACGTCGGGCGTGTAGATTCGGCTCCTCAGCCGCCAAAGCGCCAATGACCGTCCGATTTCCATCAACATACTGATCGTGGTAGAAATTCCCCAACAACGCCCATCGCTTCCGCAAACGCACGGGTCGCTCGCAACGCCGGACTGATCGATTTATCTTCCGCCATCGACGATGGTTCGACGCCCGTTTCCTGAGCGGGAAAGTGCTGCTGGAACAGTGAACGAAAGAACCAAGGCACGGCGGGATGAATCGTGTAGTAGCCGCCACCAAGCGCCCGTCAACAGTCCCACATCGGCAGCTCGATCCAACAGGAGGATTCCACGTTCGCGTGAGACCCCGCACGGCATCCATGCACCAATTTGTTTCCGGGTCTCCCATAAATCGCAACGCGTAGACCATCAACGAACCCCTGAAACAAATGCAGCAGCGAGAGGATGCGGCGTTCTTCTTCCGTGAAGGCGTGTTCAGATCCGTAGCTGAGCGACGCTCCCAGCGAGCGGGTGCGGCCTTCGCTGATCTCGTCGTCGAACGCCGCTTCGCCCGCTCGCCGTTGGTCGACAGAAGGCTTCGATCGTTGCTTCGTTTTTGAGGTTGTCTCGCAAGGCTTGGCCCACCAGCACGGTGATCGTGAGCGGGTTGCCTTGTGTGAATCACCGCCGTGACGCCAATCATCCACGTCGGTCAGCCGTCGCTGGCGTCGTTCAGCCAGCTTGCGGGTCAGTTGCACCCGTTCCAGCATCGGCATCGGCGGCACGGTGATGCGGCAAGGCAGTTCGCCCAACCACTTTTGTTCATCGCGCCGGCTGGTCAGCAATATCTTCGCCTTGGTCGCCGCGGCGTCGCGCAGGAAATCGGCCAACGCTTGGCGTTCGTCCGGTGTGTATCCAGCGGCTGAGTCCAGTTCGCCAGTCGTCAGCGAACCGGTTGCAGGGTATGCGGTCAGCAGCCCCATGATCGGCTCGACATTGTCCCACAGCCACAACACGGGCACTTGCCCGAGCACTTGCAGCGCGACGTCGCGACGCTGGTCGTCGTCCAACGTCAGCCAGTGAATGCCGGCTTGTTCCAATCTGGCACCGAACCGTTGGCCAATTGCATCTAACACGCGTGGCAACGGACGCTTTGTTTCGAACGTGGTGAACAACGGCGGCTCGGCAACACCGCCGGTCATCGCATACCACCGCGCGAACTCGGCCGCCGTGCTGGTCTTGCCACTGCCGGCAAACGCATGCAGCAGCACGATGCGATGGTTGTCGAACGCTCGATCCAACGCCAACACTGTTTCGTCGCGACCATAGAAGCCGACACCCGGCGGTCGCGGCAGATCGCGATCCACGGCTCCACGACCATGCATGGCGCTGCCGGCCTGGATCGTGAACTGTGGCGATTCGCTGGAGCGAGCCTCGAACAGCCGGATCGGCGCGGCTTCGTAAACCACCGGCACGCACCAATCTTGCAACGATCGCGGCGCGTAGCTGATCTCGCGCATCGGCTGGGCGTGCAATTGCTTGCGGCCAAACGAAACCGCTTCGCCCAGCGTCCTTCCAGCGATCAGCTCGCCATACAAATCGGCCACGAACTGAGCCGCCGTGACGACATAGACGTTGTAGCGCATCGCCACCACACCCGCGACTCCGGCGTCCATCACCTCCTGAGCCAGCGAACCGATCGCGCGAACCTGTTCGTGGATATTGTCCGACGCCACCGTTTCGGGCTCGCTCGGCGCTTCGGCGTGAGCGCTGCGGCAGGCGTTCAGCACCAATACCGAGACGTCGTTGGTAACCAACAAATTGCCCAGCGTCGGGCCATCGACCAACTGCATATTGGTCTCGTGATCGGGACGTTCGAACATCAGGTAACCGTGCCGGCCAGCGCGCGGACCGCTCAGCATCAACGGCCCCTGTAACTGCAGCCATACGGCCGCGGCCTCCGCGTCATCGCCCGTGGGTTCCGCGACCTCGGCGTACATGCCGTGGCCATCGAAGTGGACCACGTGATACGGGCTGCCTGCGGCTTTCGCCTGCTGCAGGGTTCTCGCCAATTGCTCGTAGGTAGCCGGACGCAGCACGTCCAACTCGAAAGAATCGGTCGCCTGGTCACCCAATCCTTTGATCAATTGCGACGCGACCGAGCGGAACGGCACGTCGCTGTCGCCACCGGGCCGGCAGATTGCTAACAGAATCCGAATCGGCCCGGTTTCCGCTCGCGGCAACTCGGGCCGCTGCGCCGCTTGCGAATGCGATCGAACTAGCGCTGTGGCTCGCAAAGCCAGAGACACGTCGGTCTTTGGATCATGAATCAATTCCCACGGAATCGAAGTGGCTTCGGCAACCGACGTTTCGATCTCAATCCGCGTATCATCCAATCGCCGCCGCAACTGGGCCCACAGATCGCGCGTGTCGTCGTTGGCTTG
This sequence comes from Pirellulaceae bacterium, assembly GCA_041399085.1. GTDB lineage: Bacteria > Planctomycetota > Planctomycetia > Pirellulales > Pirellulaceae > JAWKTM01. Next base: position 16,255 of record JAWKTM010000018.1, on the reverse strand, counting down.
CATGACTTTGGCGAACAGTTCGACGCCGATCGCCTGCATGTCGGCTTCCACCCGCGCGGCGATTTTCGGGGCCGGGTCGTGCGGGTATTGCAGATAGTCTTCCAGATACCAGCGAACATCTTCGCGGCGTTGGGGTGTGAGTTGAAACTCGAAGTCCGCTCGCGCCGTGAAGCGCGGCTGGCCATCGCCTTCAAAGCTAAGTTCCGCGCGGTACTGGCCGGGGCCAATCGTGGATTGCGAGATTCGTAGCGTCGGCTGGCTCATCGCGAGGTTTCCGGAGCGTCGAGATTAGACGCCGGATTGTACCCCCTCGCCCCAAGGTGGTTCAAGTATTTTTTGGGGGCGATGAAAACCGGCCGGCACGAGCCTATTGCAACCGCCAGAGTTCTTTTCAGAGCGCGAACATTTCGGGGTCGTGGCGTTGTAGTTCTTCGCGGGTGAAGGGGAAGAAATCGTTGCGGGTGAGGAGCGCTTCGGAGGTTTCGGCGAAATATTCTTGGGGCGTGGTCATGGCATAGGCGCGTTCAAAGGTATTGGGTTTACCGTTGCCATGATGGCGTTCTACTTTCTCATACAGTCCCTTGGATTTGGCTTGCTCATAGGCCGATTTGATTTGGGCGTTCTGAAAACCCTTTTCCACCACTCGGAAATGATAGGCGTGGGCCAGTTCGTGGAGCGCGAAGTTGGGCATTCGGTTCACTTCGCGTTCAAAGATGCGGATGTTCGTGAACTCGACGGCCTTGGCCATCGCTGGGTCGCGTTTGTTAGCTCGCAGCCAACCGGCGTCCGGATGGAATTCGGCCAACGGTTGCCGATTGGGATACTCGGGCGAGAAATACAACGGCACTTGTTGTAGCTCTGCCACGACGGCCGGCGGCAAGACGCGTTGGATTTCCTGAAGCTGGATGTTCAACAGCTCGATGGCTCGCGCGGTCTTCTCGGGCTGTTTTTCCAAGAGCTCGGGATGGATATGCAGTTTCCAACCAGCGACATCTCGCAATTGGCGTTCGATTCGTTCGGCGGCTTTGGTCGGTTCGGAATCGGGGGCGGCGGCAAGTGCGATATTCGAGGTGAGACCAACAAGTAACAGGGCAAAGAAACAAGGTGATTTCATGGTGAGTTGAGAGCGGGCGAAGTTCACCGCGCGGCGAGAGTAGGTGGACCGGACGTGCCGAGTTCCCGGAAGAGGACTCGGAAGCTACGAGCGGTCTAGTGTACTCGGAAAGCGGCCTGTGGTGGTTGGAGTTGGGGGCTCGCTGCGCTCGACCCGAGGCACACGCGCTCGGCGCAGGTCTCCCGACCTCGCCGAAACTGCCGACCGAAGGTCTCCCCGCGGCGCCGGGAGACGGAGACCTACGGTCAAAAGCGTGCGAGGTCGGGAGACCTGCGCACAGCGCGCCAGCCACGCCCATCGAAGACTCTGGGCGTGCCACCCGCCGCGACTCGTGGCGCGGCTGCGGGCTCGCTGCACTCGACCCCACGCACGGAATGAGTTCCACGCACAGAATGAGTCCCAGGCACGAAACGTTATCCGTGCGGGTTCCAGGCGCCGAACCTCGTCACCCTAACCGCTACGGTGACGATGGGCATTTGCCGTTCAGCTTACACAGCTCGCGCCGCTGCTCTTTCGGCAAGTATTCTCGCTCGACCAACTCGGGATCGTGCTGGGTCCAGGATTCCCGCATCGCGTTGGCTTTCACCTTTCGCAGCGTATCGCCGTCGTACCACACGGCGACAAAGCCGTCTTGTTGGCGGCTGCGATAGGGGACTTGGGCGGGCGTCTTCAACAACCGCCAAGCACGAACGTTGTAGCGGCTTTGAACGGGACACCAGTCATAGAAAATGACCTGGTCGAACACGGGTCTCCCGTGTTCGTCGTAGAAGTGATTCACCTCGACCATGTCAACACGGTCATACGCCACGTCGTCGACGGGCGTGAGGCAAATCGCGGCAAGGCAAATCGCCATCGAGGTCGTCGCGCCCACGGTCTCCTCCTTGAGAAAGCGTGGTGAATCGAAGCGAGCAGACGGGCTGCTCCAAAGTCCTATATCGGCTGCCTATCGCTTGACGACTAAAGGCGAAGTTGACTTATACCGCAAGAAAAACGGGGAGAACAAGGCCAATTCCCGCGAAATCACGCGGCGATGGGCGACAATGCCGATCGTCTGGGAGACTCTCCTACGACCGCCGTTTGTGGTTCACCAGCGTGGCGATTCGCTCCAATTGATCGTCGACTTCGGCCAAGGTCAGCGGTCGCGAGGGGATGATCGCGCCCAGCAGTTCGTCGATCTCGACTTCGATGTCCGCGCCCCGCGCGTGTTCGACTTCCTCCTCGAGCGCTTCCAACCACGGCGGCAAATCCAGGCCGACGCCGCTGGGTTCGCGCGTCAGCGAGTTGGTCAGGCTCTCCAACATCTCGAACGAAGCCTCGCGATGATCCGAATCGGTCTGCATCGCCGGCTTGACCAACGCTCGCATGCGGTCGATCGTCATCGGCTTGATAAAGCGTTCGTTCAACCGATCGGCGACGGTCGGCATCCGCATGGCGTACTTTTTCTGCAACTGAGCCAGCTCGGCGAGATACTTGTCGGCCTGTTCGCCCACGCGTTCGCGCAACGCGCGTCGCCACATTCGAGCCGCTTCGTTCTGTCCGTTGCGGACCAACAATTCATGAGCCCAAACGACCGGCCGCAAATTCCACGAGACGCGATCGTATCGCGACCGGAGCCGCAAGAAGTCGAGCAGCGAGTAGAGCATCTCGCCGCGATCGGATTGCGTGGTGGTGCTGTTGTAGTCGCGGTACTCGCCGTAGTTCTCGACGATCGATTCCAGGATGATCGTCAGCAGCGCGTCGGCGTCGCCGCTGCTGATGCCGTCGTCCAGTTCATCGATCAGCTTCAACGTCGTTTGGTTCTCGCTGGCCGCCAATTGTTCCAGCCACACGTCGACGCCTTGATGCAAGATCGCGCGGATGTTGCCGAGATTCAGAAACCGCTGGGTGAAAATATCCGCGCCGTATCGCTGTATGAATTCGACCGTCGCGTTCCATTGCTCGGCGTCTTCCACCTTTTCGAGTACCGACAATCGCAACGTGCGGCTGTGCGCCAGCCAGCTTCGTAGCAGCGATTCGGTAATCTCCTCGAGCGAAGCGACCAACGAATCGGACGGCGCATCCTCGTCGTCCCAGGTATGCGACGAACGCACGATCGCTTCGACCAGCGACGTGTAGCCGATGCGGAACAGCTCGTCGAACTCCGTGACCGCTCCTGGCCCAACCGGATGACGGCGTTCCATCGCGCGAGCCGTTTCGACCAACTGGGTCGTTTCCAGCAGCAAGCCGGCTCGCGGCATCCCGGTCAGCAAATCTTGGATCGCTCGTTGTCGAATCCGCGTCGTCACGATCTCGCCAGGATCGCCGCCACGAGCCAGCGGCACGTACAACAGCGGCACGCTGCGATAAGCTTCCAACAACATGCCCCAATAGGTGCGGGCCGCTTCCAAATCGCGCCGCAGCAGCGCGGCGAATACGACGATCGCCAAAGCGGCATCGGGCGTTGCCGTGGCAATGTTCGGCGCCAGCGGGCCTTCGTTTCGAGCGGCGACGGCGGCCGACAACAATCGCACGGCGTCGGACATCTCAACCGTGGCGACGATGATTCGCTCGAGCAACGATTCTTTGACCAATCGCTGCCGGTCGTATTCCAACAACGATTCATGGTCGGCCGAAGGCTTCGGCAGATGATAGTCGCGGACTTGCTCCAACAGCGCGCGGAGTTCGTTGCCGTTGTGTCGGGCTCGGTTGATCCAGCGGCCCAGCGTCGCTCGCAGATCGTCCAAATCCAACGTCGCTTCGTCCGCCGGATCCTCGGGCGAACAGCCCATCGTCACGGCCGCGACCTTCCACATCCGCGCGAGGCAACTGATGAACGACAGCCGCTCGACGACCCGTTGCGATTCGCGCTCGAGCGCCTCGTACACCCGATCGTCCGTCTCGAACACCGCGCCTTCCACGCCGTCGTCGGTGCTGTCGCGATAGACCACATCCTCGTAGGCCGCCCCGAATAACTCGTTGTCTTCGTCCTCTTCCGCAACTTCGCCCGCGTACGGTTCATCGGCGAATGGATCATCCGGCTTCGGCGTCGAACGCGAGGACGACCCGATCTCGAATCGCGGAACACTCCAGTAGTCTTCCGCGTTGGCTTCGATGTAGTCAAAGAATTTGCGAGTGATCTTCCAGCGTTGTCCGTCGGCTTGGTCGCCGTTCTCCTCGAACCAGTCCAGCAACCACCGTTCAGCCAGCCGCGAGAACGAAACGTCGCCTTGCTCCAACGGCACGCGGTCGGCTTGGCTGAGCCAGTGAATCAGCAGCGACATCGAAGCGATAAAGTCACGTCGTTCAAGCAGCGCGTCCAGCACCAGCGCGTAGGCTTTCGGTGCGTCGAACATCTCGGCGTGCGGAGCCCAAAAACGCACGTCGCCAGTGGCCGCGCCGCCGCGATGCCACAACCGCATCGCTTCGACCACGTGCTTGGCCGCGTTATAAACCTCCAAAGAGTCCAGCCGCTTCACGCTGGAAACTTCGTGCGTGGCAAACTGCCGCCACCACTCGGCCAGCTCGCGAAACTGCAGGTCGATTCCCTCGCATACATCCTGCCGATCGAGCGCCGCCGCTTCGCTCCAGATTCGCGACACCAGGGCGAATACGCGTTCCATCAACTCGATCAGCTCGTCGGCCCGATGATCGTGGATGCTGTTCTCCAGCGCCGGGAACAGGCTGAAGTTGGCGTCGAAGCCCAGAATGTTCCACGGATCAATCACCGCTCCGCATTGAATCGAGCGATGCAGAAAATCCACGATCTGCGTCGGCAATTCGGCCGCTCGATCCATCTCGCCCGAGTCCACCAGTCGGTGCCCCAGCGTCACGCGATTGTCGATCCGGCACAGCATCCGGGCCGAAGCGACTGGAACGATGTCGGCCTGCCGCTTGGCCGCGTCGGCGTATCCCATGCGGGCGAAGATGCGAGCCAGATGAACGTGCTCCAACTGCCGGGCTCGCTGGCGAGCCAATTCGGCGTTCAGACTTTGCCGCGCTCCGCCGAACGGCTGACGCAAGTCGATCGCTTCGCCCCGCAGTCGCCGTCCATGTTCGCCCTCGGTGTGAGCGATCAGCCGCTCGTAGAACTCGTCGCGATAGTGCGCGATTTGCGGCAGCAGCGTCGCCAGCGTCACGGTCGAGTCGTGCGTCTCGGGCCCGCGTCCGGAAACGCCAGCCGCCATCAAGATCGTGCCGGCCAACACCGCCGCGGCCTCGAACAGCAACTGGTCCTTCGGCAGTCCGCCCGTCGCTTCGTAACGCGTCATCAAGGCGTCCAGCGTCACTTGCTGAACCACGAAACGCCGATACCGCCCCTGATTGTCGATCTGATGCGGATCCCACTGGCCAAAGTGATAATTCGGCCGCCGATTCACCGGATGATCGAAGTCGTAGGCTCGCGGATCGAACGCCAGCTCGTCCAGCAAATCGGGATCGAAGTACGACATCCGCAGCAGATCGGCGTCGGTTGTTTGTAGCAAATCGATCGCCGCTCGCACGACGCTTTCGTATCGCCGACCGCGACGCCCGAATCGCGAATGTACAACGGCACCGGCCGCACCCACTCGTGAGCGTGCGGCTCGATCTTTCGCGATTCCAGCGTGGGCACCGGGCGATAGCCCAGGTAGTCGTTCAGCGCCCCGATGACCAGCGGCAACCGCCGCGATGCCTCGTCCACGGCCCGCCCTGGGCCAAAATCACCTCGGCCGCTCGTCCCATGGCGAAGGCATTGAACAGCGTCTCGTTGTCCTGGTGAAACAGCAGATCGCGATGAAACTCGCGATAGGCCGGCGGGAACTCCTGAAACAGCAGCCGCAACACCGTCTCGGCCTGAATGGCGTCCGCGAACGCCGAGGAGGACTGCTTGAGCTCGGCCAGACGCCCTGAAAGCTGCTGGCCGACCCAGCTATAACGAGGGTTTCTGGCACGTGGTGATCTGCCGCGGCGCGAAACAGCCGGTTCAGATTCGCCAGAAAACTGGCGTCTGGGGCTCCCGACGAGAAGTTCAGATAGCCGAGAACCAGATCGAGGGCTTTCGCCGTCTCGTGGTCAAGTTCTCGTCGCTCCATAACTTTAGCTCCGCCAATTCGACATCCCGAGCCCGTCCGTTCGCCGGCCGTAAACCGCTATCCCGGTGCATGTTAGATGGCGATTTCGGCATGGTCCAGGCGGCAAACGTGCCATCCGCGTCGGCTCTGTGTAAGATAGAACCGTGGTTCGCGACCATCTCGTCTCTTCTCCAGTCTTCTCAGGACTACTTGCTCATGTTGTTTCGCACCCAACTCGGCCTGTTCGCTTTGGGCCTCGTCATCGTCAGCACGTTCGCAACGACTCACGCGGCCGCGGCCGAACTTCGGTCAAGCGGCATGATCTCGACCGCCGGAGCCCGACGCGCCGGTCTGGAACGAGCTTGGGCCAGCGCGGTTCGGATGGATGGCGGGCGAGACCGCTTGGTCGGCAGCACGCTTCACATCACGAGCGACCCGCAACGCGAGCGCCGCATCATCGAAGTGCATTACAACAACCGCAAGGAGATCTATACGGATACCGATGTCGATCGGTATGGCGAAGTGTTGGGCAAGGACGGCGTGCAGAAGAAAACCATCGCTCGCGTCAACGATCTGAAGGCTCAGAACATCGACGCCAAAACGGTCGAATACAACGTGCCGGAAATGATGTTCTTCGTCGCTTCGCGACGCGGCTTCATCCATGCGATGGACGCCCATACGGGAGCCACGCGATGGAGCGCTCGGATCGGCAATCCCGATCATCCCACGCACGGACCCGCGGCGAATGATAAGTACGTAGCGGTCATCAATGGCAACGTGCTGTACGTTTTGAAGCACGACGATGGCGAGTTGGCTTGGCAGAAGAAGCTGTCCTACGTGCCCAGCGCCGGGCCGGCCCTGTCCGATGATCTGGCGTTTGTCCCTTCCACGCGCGGAGCGATCGAGTCTTTTGATTTGGCCGACTACAAACGCCCGGTGTGGATTTATCAGTCGCAAGGCCACGCGATGGTTCGCCCGGTGACCACGTCGCGCGGCGTTATCTGGCCGACTGACCGGGGGCACTTGTACGTCGGTCGAGCGAATTCGGCCGGCATCAATTATCGCCTGGAAGCCGCCGAGGCAATCATCGCTCCGGCCACCGCCGCCGACCGACGCATCTTCACGGCTTCGTCCGACGGCTACGTCTATTGTGTCGAGGAAACGGGCGGCGCGATCTTGTGGCGTTTTTCCACGGGCGAGCCAATCAATTCGTCGCCAATTCCCGTCGGCGAGAACGTCTATGTCACCGGCACCAACGGCGGCATGTTCTGCATTTCAATCGCGGACGGCCAAGAACAGTGGTGGGCGCCGGGCGTCCGTCGCTTCATTTCGGCCAGCGAAACTCGGCTGTACTGCCAGGATCAAACGGGTGAGATGATCGTGCTGAATCCCAAGAGCGGCGGCTCGTTTGGGCATCGTGCCGATGGGCGGTGTCGATCACATCTATCAGAATTACGCAACCGACCGCATCTTCGTCGGCTCGTCGGACGGCTTGATCGTTTGCTTGCACGAGTCGCAACTGCATTGGCCGGTCGAGCATTTACAGGACGATTCCGCGCCGAAAGTGTCCAAGCCGGATGTCGTGCAACAGGGACTAGGCGACGAACCGAACGACGCTGGCCGCCCAGCCGCGGCAGCCGACCCCTTCGGAGGTCCGCCCGCCGGCGCCCGCCGATCCCTTCGGCGGATCCATTCGGCGCGGGCAACAACGGCGGCGGCGGAAACAACGGAGGCAATAGCGGCGGCAACAACAACGACCCGTTCGGCAGCGACCCCTTCGGATCCGGCGCCGGTGGCAACAACAACACCGACCCCGACTCCGACCCCTTCGGCGCCAGCCCGTTTTGACGTTGAATCACGGCATGTCGGGAAGCTCACCGTTTCCGGGCCTGACGCGGCCTCAACCCGCGACGTAAGCCAGCGTCGTAAATTCGTGTAGCCGCCTGTTGGGCTCGCCGGTATTCTTGCGGGGCGAGAGCGGGGTGCTGGGGTTCACGGATGGTGGATGATGTTGTCGCGGCAGATTCAAGAGCGGTTGAGCGAGCTGAACCGGCAAAGGCTGCCGGAGGTTCGCGGATTGCGCGGAAGCGGCGGCGAGCCGTCTTCGCACGATCGGGCGTCGACCGCGGATGCGTCCAATTCTTCGGTAGTCGCCTCTTCCGAATTTGCTGGTTCCGAATTTGCTGCTCCCGACGGCGCGGCTCCCAACGTCGCTGTTCCCAACGTCGCTGTTCCTGGGGATCGAGCGTCTTTGGCTTTGCCGGGATCGACTTCTGAATTGCCAGCAGGTTGCGAGACGACGAATGAATTCGGCTCGCATTGGCAGATTTGTCAGCCGATTGACCAAGTCTGGCCGGAGTTCTCGCGCCATCTGCAAACGTTCCGTCGGCGATTGCGGGCGGCAGAGGCCAAGGCGGATCATTTGGAGCTGGCGGCACTCGCGCGATGGTTGCCGGAATCCGCCGCGTTGCTGGATTTGGAAACGTGCGGCTTGGGCGGGGCGATGATCTTTCTGGCGGGCGTGGTCGTTGAACGCGATGGGCACTCGCAACTCGTGCAGCTTCTGGCTCGCGACTATGCCGAAGAGCGATCGTTGCTCGCCGAACTCTGGCAACTGCTGCTAGGTCGCCAAGTGCTGGTGACCTTCAACGGCAAGTCGTTCGATTGGCCGTTGGTTCACGACCGCAGCACGTTGCACCATCTGGGCTTCGACGTGCGAATGGAAGCGGCCTATCCGCGCCGATCATCGCGTGGCCGTGCAGCCGCGATCGAAACCCATGAGGGCGGGGAGTTTGAATGCGCGACGCCGGAACGTCCGCCCCGCGATCGTCACGATCCGCGGCCGAATCCGCTGCATTGCGATTTGCTGCATCACGCGCGACGCCGTTGGCGAGGCCGCCTACCGAACTGCAAACTTCAGACGCTGGAGCAATATCTGTGCGGCCGCCGTCGCTCGGGCGACATTCCTGGCCATGCGATCCCGGCCGCCTATCACGAATATGTCCGCTCGGGCGACGCTTGGCAGATGCGATCGATTCTGCATCACAATGCGCTGGACCTAGTGACGTTGCTTCAGTTGGCGATGTACTGCGCGACGGGCGACGGTGCGGAGGCCAACAAGCGTGCGTGAACCGCGCCGCGTGTTGATCGTCGAACTCATTTTTCGTCCGAGCGGAAGTGTTGCTGTAACTGCTGCAGCGCGTGGCTCGACCGATGCGTGTTCGACTGAATGTCCATCAGCATGCGAATCGCGTCGGCGAGGAACCAGAGCGTGATGACGCTAATGGCCGTGTAAAGCACGACCCAGAACACGCCGAACAACATCGTCAACAAGGCTCCGATCATGCCGAGGGCGCCGTCGGACATCGCCAACATCGGCAGCGTCATGAAGATCACGCCCACGGTCGCCAACAAACCCACGACCAACGCCGCCCAGCCAAAGACGCGGTACATGGTCTGAGCCGTCATCGCCGCGGGATAAGTGCGTTGGCGAAAATCGCCGCCAGCGGATGAGCCCACCACCGGGCCGCCCGCATCGAAAGCGAAACCGCCCGGGCTCGATCCGCCAGGAGCCACGGCCGCACCGGTCGCCGGTGTGGAACCAAACGAAAACTGGCTAGTGCTGGCCGCCGCCGCTCCGGCATTGGTCGGCGCCACCACGGTCGCGGGCGACTTGCCCGCTCCGAAATCGAACTTCGGCGTCTCCGCCGGACCAGGGCCGACCGGATTGAAAGCACCGGGCGAGGGCGTGGATTCCGCCGGCGAGCTTGATTGACCCAGTTGCGAATAAACAGCCGAAGCCCATTGCCATTGGTCGCTTCCCTCGCGCAACAACTGGCATTCGGCCGTGATGCGTCCTTCGTTAAACCACTCGTCCAGCTCCGTTCGCGGCACTGGACCGTAGTCCTCGCCATCCGGCGTCTTCAAGTACCAAGCGTCGGCAGGCACTTCCACCACGGCTTGGCATTTAGGACAACGCACGCGCTTTCCGGCGTTTTGATCGCCCACACGCAACTTGTTTTGACAACCGGAACAGACGAGATCAATCGGCATGAGAACACCGTCGGGAGGAAAAGCGAAACGGGGCGGCCGCCAGGGGCGAAGCGAACCGCGGCATCAAACGGGCCAAGCGAATGGGCCAAGCAAACCGGCCAGCTATTCGACCAGCGTGGAAATGTGCGGCGTGCGCGTCACGCGAGGCAGTACCCGCGGCGCGTAAATCTCGCTGAAAGCCCGCTCGTTGCGATGAGCCTTCCAGGCCTCTTCGGTTTCCCACCATTCGGTCAGCACGAAGGTGCGCGGGTCGGATTGCGAATGATAGACCTCGAATCGACAGCATCCGGGCTCTTGCCGAGACAGCCGAGCCGCCTCGGCCATCAGCCCGCGAATCTCATCGACGTCATTTTCGTCGTTCACTTGCAGCAACACATGGATGTAAAACACGACAGCATTCTCCGCACGCGTTGATTCCCGGCCATAATCGCCCATCGGCCGCGACGCGTCGACCGACACGGTTTCAAATCATAGCTTAAGAATGCGGTTGCGGTGCTAAGCCCGGTTATTCACCCAGACGGTCTTTACGTTCGTGAATTCACGGATGCCGATGTTGCTCAGCTCGCGGCCATAGCCGGAATCCTTGACGCCGCCGAATGGCAAACGCGGATCCGATTTAACGATCTCATTCACAAACACCATTCCGGAATCGATTCGCGGCGTCAAACGTTCGGCGTGCTCCACATCGCGCGACCAGACGCTGGCGCCGAGGCCGAACGCCGATCGATTCGCCAGCTCGATCGCCTCATCATCGTCGCTGGCGCGAATGATCGCCGCGACCGGTCCGAACGTTTCTTCATCGAAGGCGGCCATTCCCATCGTTACGCGGTCCAACACCGCGGGCTCGTAGAAAAAACCAGGCGACTCGATCGCGCGGCCGCCGGTCAACAGCTTCGCGCCGGCTTGCACGCTGCGTTCGACTTGGTCGTGAAGATCGTCCCGCAAATCGGCGCGAGCCAGCGGGCCCACATCCGTCGCGCTGTCGAGCGGATCGCCCACGCGCAGCTTTCGCATCTCGGCCACCATCGCTTCGGCAAACGCATCGGCGATCGACTCGTGCACGATAAACCGCTTGGCGGCAATACAGCTCTGCCCCGAGTTGAGCGTGCGAGCTTGCGCCGCCGCGCGCGCCGTCGATTCAACATCCGCGTCGGCCAACACGATAAACGGATCCGACCCGCCGAGCTCCAACACCGTTTTCTTCAGGTGCTCGCCAGCCACGCGGCTAACCGAACGCCCGGCCGCGTCGCTGCCTGTCAGCGTCACGGCGCGGACCGCAGGATGGGCGATCACGTCAGCGACTTCGTTCGATCCAATCAACAACGTGGTGAACGTCGACGGAGGAAACTCGGCCAGCCGGAAGATGCGTTCGATCGCCAACGCACAGCCGCTCACGTTGCTGGCGTGCTTCAACAGCGCGACGTTGCCGGCCAACAGCGTTGGGGCCGCGAATCGAAAGACTTGCCAGAGCGGAAAGTTCCACGGCATCACGGCCAACACGGGGCCGATCGGATCGTAACGCAGATAGGTCCGCGCTCCGTCAAACTCCAAAGGCTGCGGCGCTACGAACGACTCGCCATGCTCGGCGTAGTATTCACAGCCAACCGCCGACTTCTCGACCTCAGCTTCCGACTGTCGAATCGGCTTGCCCATCTCTTGCGTGACCAGCTTCGCCAATTCGTGCTTGGCCTCGCGCAGATGGGCGGCGGCTCGACGCAAACAAGCCGCTCGTTCGGCGATCGGTCGCCGCCGCCAACTCTCATACGCACTGGCCGATTCGCCAATGCGAATGTCGCGTTCTCCGGGACTAAGCGGCGCGTATTCGGCCAGCGTTTCTTCATTGGCAGGATTCACGGACTTCATGGATTCGCACGCATTCTTGTGGCAAACATCAAAGCGGGTGTTAGGAACTAGCGGTGGACTGGTTGGCGAGTTCGGCGGCAACTGCGTAACGATACACTGCCGCGACGCCGCTTGCCGGAAGCTGGTCAGCTGGGACGAGGTAGACTTCGCCGCCCTGCCCCATCGCTTCCATAGCTAAGTTTTCCAGTTCGTCGGGCGAGGTTGCCGCCGCATCGTTGGCGAAGTCATTCGCAAGCAACAACAGTTCCACTCGACCATCGCGGATTGCCGTGCGGATCGCTTCGAGCCCTTCGCCGCTGCGGTCGGTATTGCGGACGGCCCCATAACGATCGACGGCCTCCTGCCGACGCGACTGAAGTAGCGGCTCGACAATCTTCCACGCGGCCGCGCGCAGTTGGTCGGCGTTCGAGTCGTCCGCGTTGCCAGCCACACATTCGGCTTGCAAGCCATCATGCGTATTCACTTCGCGATACAACGCAAACAGCCGTTCGACGCCCGCGAACACCAACGGCGTCCCCGGATCGGCGATCGCATCGGCGACGGCTTCATTGATGTCGATCAGATATCGCCGCAAATCGGGAAGTTTATCGGCCGATTCGTGACCATGCGGAACAGCCGAATTCTGGTTGCGCATGCGGACATTGAAGCTGTGCAGGAAGAAGCTCTTCGTGTCGATCTTCTCCGCGACCGCCTGCAACGATTCGGGCAGCTCGGCGTCCGGCACCTCGGCGACGGAATCGCGGCTCGCCAGCAGCAACCGAGCATGATTCTCGCTGACCGCCACGATGTAGAACGTGGCATCGCCGTGCAACACCGGCAGCAACGGGCTAATGAAATAACGCTCGCCCACAACCACGCGCTGCTCGAATCGATGCGGCAGACGAAAGGCGCGGATGCCGTCGGCGTCGATGAACATAGCCAGCCCGTCGCTTTGATTCAACCAGAAGTGAGCGTCGTCGATCAACCGTTCGGCGTTCCGCAACTGAGTTTTCAATTGTCCGGCGTCGGCGTGTCCGTCGATTTTCGCCGCTGCCTCCTTCATGGCGTTTTTGAATCGAATCGCATTTTGACGAGTCTCGCGTCCGGTGATTTCCGTCGGCAAATAAATCGAAACTCGCGGGCCATCGTCGGCTGTCAGCAAGTCGTTGAGATCCGATCGTGTGAATTGAGCCATGGTGTCATCTCCTGTTCGAGCTTTGTCGACAACGATGATCCGAGTGGCTAAACGCTGGCGGATTAAGATTCGATCGCCCGCGAATTTTACGGTCAATCGAAGGAAAATTGGCCCTCGCAAACAATCGCCGCCATCGGCTTGCGACCCGATGGCAATTCGCGTTGACGCAACAAATCCGGCAACAAATCGGGATCGCCGGGGCGTCCCAATGCGATCATCGCCTCGACTTGGTAATCGTCAGGGATACTGAGCACCTTTCGTGCCTGTTCGCGATCAAAGCCGGCCATGCCATGCACAACCAAGCCCATAGCGGCCCCTTGCAGCGATAGATTTTGAAACGATGCGCCCGCGTCGAACGAATGCACGGGATTCGGACTGCCGTTGCGCGTCATGACTCGATGCGAAGCCACGACAACCAGCGCCGCCGCATGCTGACACCAAGCTTGATTCGCTTCGACCAACAACCCCAAGAAGTCCGCCCAATGTTGACTGTCGCGCGTGGCATACAGATATCGCCACTCTTGTTCGTTATATGTGGAGGGCGCCCAACGAGCGGCTTCGAATAAGGTCATTAGCTCGTCATGCGTCAGCGACTCGCCGCTCATCGCTCGCGGCGACCAACGCTTCAGAAACAGCAGCTCGATTGGATAGTCAGCCGTGCGGTGTTCGAGCGGATCAGGTAGTTGGCCCATGATGTCCTCCGGTAATATTCGGAATTGGCGAAGTTCGCGTGAGTGATAACGCAAACCGCCGAGGATTCCAAGATGGGCCTCTGCGAGCGAATCCGGCGGTTGCGTCAACTAACGCTCAGCTCGACTTGCGAACCGGCGTCCCGGAAACCTGTGGATCGCCCAGCAACAGCTCGGCTCCGGCATCCGGTCGACGAGACTGTTCGGCCTGAGCTTTGATCTCATCCGTTTCGCTAGAGAGATTTCCCTCTGCCGCCGTGCTCACGAGATCGGCTTCGTCAACGGCAGGCGAACGGTCGCTGGCCACTCGCTTCGTCTCCCGACTCGGTTCGTCGTCGTCCGATACCATGTGAATCGGGACCCCGCGAGGAAAGATTACTTCGCGTGCTTCATCGGGCAACGTCAGTCCCTCGTTCTCACAAGCCCGCTTGGTCAATCGGATCATGGCCGAACGAACCTTCAGCGGACTGTGTTTGTGGATATCAATCCAAAAGAAGACTTGCAAGTTCACCGTGGCGGCCGCCAATTCATTCACTAACACCATCGGCTCCGGATCGGTCAACACCGCGGGATGATGTTGCAGCACGCGCATGATTACCTCTTGGGCGAAGGCGGCCGAATCGGTGTAGTCGATGCCGAGCTGAAAACTCAGACGCGTCTTGGGGTTCGCCGTAAGATTCTTGATCGTGCTCTTATAAATCGTGGAGTTCGTCAAATGCACATGGTTGCCATCCAGCGTCATTAGCAGCGTCCCGCGAGTTGTGACGCCTTGTACAATTCCCTGATGTCCAGCCACTTCGATCAAATCACCAGGTTCGAACGGACGCTGCATGCTAATCAAGATGCTGGCTAGGAAGTTTTCCGCGATGTCGCGAAACGCGATACCCACGACCAACCCGAAGAGCCCCGTGCCTCCGATCACCGTGGCCGCTAGTCGCGTCAGGCCGGTGACCTTCAAGATCAAGTACACTCCCAGCAATATCACGGCGATCATGATTGTCTTGACCACAACGCCGCGCAGCAACCGGTTTCTCATTTGCCGCTCTAATAGTCGGTCCATGACAAACGACGCGGCGAACGCCAGTAGCCAACTTGCCAACAATAACAATAGGGCGACGCCCGCCAGCGGTAATAATTGAAAACCTTGGCGGGTCATGCTCCTCAATTCATTCCACGCCGGTGTAAGATCCCACAACGGCCGCTCCATTAACTGGATGTTGTTCACGACGGCGACCACGTCTTCCGTGTTTTTCGCAAGCTGACCGGCCCATTGTTTGTGTTCGTCCGATTCCGTATAGCCGGTCAAGAACACGACGCCTTCGTCCACGCGAACCTCGGACTGCTCGAACCAACGCGTGGCGGCCAAGATTCGTTGCAAACGATCGGCAATCGCTCGATCGTCCGCGACGCTTTCCACGGCCACCTCCTTGGCGGGCGTCGTTTCCTCGGCGGGCGAGTCATCCGCCGCAGCCGGCAGTTGGACAACGAGCGCACGAAAAACGACGGGATACGCGGTTGGCCCCGCACCTCGAACCACGGCGGGAGTGATGCAAAGCATGGCGGCACACATTATCGCGCATCCCAGCCGTGTGAAGAATCGCCCCGGACGGGGCCAAAGAAAACACATTGTTCGCATTTCATCACAGACAGAAAACCGACCGCGCGATCAGACAGCCGCCGCCGGCGAGAAGCAACCCATGTGAACGCGTTTCCTGACGAAACGTCGTTTGGCAATTCAAGTTGGAAGCAATCAGCATGCCGCGGCCGTCGTGCCCGCCGAGACAGCAGCCCGTCCTGGCATAGAGGTTGCAGGTACAGGAGCCTCGATTTCAAGCACTCCCCATATAAGAGCGGAAAGGCAAGCCATGTCCAAGCAAGCGGAAAAACAAAGCAACGGTCGTTCGGCAAGCGGTACTAGCGAACTGGTCAAGATGCTGCAAAAAGCGTATCGGATGGAAGTTGAGACAGTTGCGAATTATCTGGCAAACAGCGTGCATTTGGATGGCGTGAGGGCCGAGGAAGTGAAACGCTCGCTGGCCGAAGATGTCACGGAAGAATTGGGGCACGCCCGTCAATTGGCCAATCGTATTAAACAACTGCGAGGCCGAATCCCCGGTTCGCTTGAACTTCAATTCGACCAAGAGTCGTTGCGGCCACCTCAAACGACCACGGATGTGCGGCATGTGATTGAAGGCGTGATCACAGCCGAACGCGAGGCGATCGAACATTATCGAGCCATTATTCACAGCGCGGCCGATGACGATCCCGTCACTGCCGATTTGGCCACTCAAATACTCGCCGATGAAGAGGCCCATCGCACGCAATTCGAAGGATT
>JAWKTM010000017.1:0-131798 GCA_041399085.1 Pirellulaceae bacterium | reverse complement strand
ACGCGCGGGCCGCGCGGATGAGCGACCGGCCGCGATCGCCCGAGTCGGTGGCGTTGTACAACAGCGTGCTCGCCTACTACGGCAACTGGCTGCGCGACGTGGCTCAGCGCGACGGCCATGGCTTTGTCGACATGTACAGCCCGCTCAACAATCTGACGCTGCTCGAACGCAAAACGAATCCCAACTTCACCATGATCCGCGACGCCGTGCATCCCGATCCGCCCGGCCAGATCGTGATGGCTTACGCGTTGATCGAGGACATCGGGCTCCGCTCGCCGCTGTCCGCCATCCGGATCGTGCCCGGTCCGAAGGGCGAGCTGGTCGCGCGACCCGCGGGCGGCGAAGTCAGCGAGTTGAAGCGAACCGACGACGGGCTGGAGTTCACGTGGTTGGCCGAGGCTCTGCCGTTTGTTGTGCCCGACGATGCGCTGCCCGGCGCGAAGATGTTGCACATGGGACATCGCATGAGTCGCGAGGCGGTCGAGATTCACGGCTTGCCGGCCGGTCGCTACGAGCTGTCGATCGACGGCGCGGTGGTCGGCACGTATGACAGCCAAGCGTTGGCTCGGCACATCGAGCTGCAAGACAACGATCTGACGCCGCAGCATCAGCAGGCCAAACAAGTCGCGACGTTGAATCAGCAACGCAACGCTGGTCCCGTGCGGTCGATGCGAGGCGAATGGTCGAAGTTCCAGCAGTTCGCTCGGCTCGAAGACCAAGCGAAGTCGGCGCCGGACAACGAGGGTTTGAAGAAGCAGGTCGAGGAGGCTCGGCAGCGAATCGACGGCATGGACCAGCGGGTCGCCGAATTCGAAGCGGCCGCCAAAGAAATCGAAGACCAGATCTTCGCCATTAACCAGCCGAAGCCGCGCAAGTATGTGCTGCGTCGCGTGGCGGGCAATGCGAACGCGGGCCGAGCCAAGGCGAACTCGATCGTGCCCGCCAACGCCCAGCTCGAAAAGCTGTTCACTCGCACCGCGCCGATCACGGGCGGATTGACGGAAGGACCGGCGGTCGCGCCCGATGGCAGCATCTATTTCTCGGACATTCCGTTTGGCGAAGATCGCGGCATGATCTTGCGGTTCGATCCGCGGACGAAGCAGACGACGGTCTTCACCGACGACAGCCACAAGAGCAACGGCCTGATTTTCAATGCGGCGGGCGAACTGTGGGCTTGCGAAGGCGCCAATATCGGCGGCCGCGCGATCTCGAAATGGAATACCAAGACCGGGCAGCGAACGGTCGTGGCCGATTCGTACAAGGGCAAGCGATTCAACTCGCCGAACGATCTGTGCCTGGATGCCAAAGGCCGCGTTTACTTTACCGATCCTCGCTATGTGGGCGATGAACCGCGCGAGCTGGAACATCGGGCCGTCTATCGCATCGACGCGGACGGTTCGGTTCATGAAGTGACGCACGACATCTCGAAACCGAACGGCATCGCGATCAGCCCCGATGGTTCGACGTTGTATGTGGCCGAGCACGATAACGGCACCGACAAGATCGATCCGACGAAGCCGGCGCCTCCGCAAGGCGAGATGAAGATCTACGCCTTTCCGCTCGATTCGGAGGGGAATGTTTCTGGGCCTCGCCGCGTCCATTTCGACTTTGGTAAGCAGAAGGGCTGCGACGGGATGTGTGTCGACACGGACGGCAATCTGTATTTGACCGGCCGTGACCCGAGTCGTCCTGGCGTGTTGGTCGTGAATCCGCAAGGCGAGGAAATCGCGTTCATCGCGACCGGTCCCGCCGATCAGTCGAGCGATGATCCGAACAAGCCGCCTGTCGGTTTGCCCAGCAACGTCGAATTCGGACGGGGCGACGAAAGCAACGTGCTGTATGTGACGGTCGACACCAGCTTGATGCGAATTCCGCTTAAGTCGCGCGGCTTCCGCTTCCAGGATCAGTAGGCGTCTTCCAGCAGCGAATGCAGTTCGCTCATCGCCGCCAACGATTCGGCGTCTTGCCGCGAGGCGAAGATGTTTTGCAAATTAGCCAGCATCCGCGACAACCACTGGACGTGCGATGCTGGCTGCAACAGCACGTCGGCCTGCACGACCGGCCGGCCCGTCACTTGGCCAATGCGATCGTAGGCTTCTTCCTGCGAAAGCATTTGGCCGTGGAAGAAGGGATCGACTAGCAGCGTGTCGTCGCCCGCGTGAATCCGAGCCAGAAAATGCCCCGGCGCGTTGATGCCTTCGACGGTCAATCCCAGCGGCTCGGCCACCAGCTTGTAAACCAACGCCAAGGTGATCGGAATGCCTCGGCGGCTGGCCAAAACCACGGGCAGCAGGCTGTTGTCCGGCGAGTAATAATCCTCGAAGTTGCCGTAGAACTGTTCCTCTTCGAACAGCACGGCATGCAGATGAGCCAACAGCGCCGGCGGCGACGGATTCGACACGCGCGAAGCCACGCACTCGGCGATCTCGGCCAAGCGGTTGGCGGTCTCGGCCAAGCTGGACTCCGGCATCACTTGCTTGGCCATCCCCATTGCCCCACGCAGCAGACCGTCGTTGCTGTCGATCTCGGTTAGCGCGCTGTGAAACAACGCGAAAGCTTCGGGGCGACAAACACGGGGAGCACGAGCCATCGGCGGTCCAAGATCGAGAATCCGTTGCAAGCGATTCATTCCGCTGCCGCGTAACGCGGGCGGCAACGCCTACTGTAGCACGTTCCCGATTTTGGCAAGGGACGGCGACGATCCACGAGCGACGTGGCTTCCGCACCGAGCTTCCGCACGCGTCGCTTCGCTTGGCACCGTTATTGCTTCTAGTTGGCAATGCGACTAGTTGGCTGCCGCGACAGGTTGGGAATTGCGGTGGATTGCCAAACTAATTCAGCCGCGCCGCGTATGGGAACTTGTCGGCGTGCCGCGTATTCAAACAAAGATTACAAACCATTCAGGGCAAGACATCGAATGAGGCGTCGCTGGGACTACATCATCATCGCCAGCATCGGACTGATGGCGGCCGTTCTAGCCGTGGACGGGGCGATCGCGCTCAGCAATCTGCGGCAACTGAACGAGCATGCCCGCCTAGTGGCCGAGACGCATGAAGTTCGCGAGTTGACGGCCGATGTCTTGCAGAGTTTGCTGGACGCCGAAACGGGCCAGCGCGGTTTCATACTGACGGGTCGCGAAGAGTACCTGGAGCCGTATGCGGCGGCTCTGGCTCAAGCCGACGAGAAGATTGCGCGTTTGAAGGAGGCGACTCGCGGCAACCCGCTTCAGCAAGCGCGTGTGGAAGTGCTCGAACAGTCCAGCCGCAAGTTGCTGGAAACTTTGCGGGACGGCATCGAACATCGGGTGACCGACGGCGAGCAAGGAAGCTACGAAGATGCCGTGGATCAAGCGAAGCAGCACATGGATGCGATTCGCGCGTTGGAGTTCGAGATTCGTCGCGAGGAAACCGAGCTGCTCAGCCAACGGCAGGTGAAGGCCAGTCGGGCCTATGATTCGGCGCGCTGGAGCATTATCGGGCGTCTGATTTTCGGTTTGGCCGCGGTCGCCGGTCTGGCGATGGTCGTGCAGCGAGGAATCCACAGTCGCGAGCAAGCGGCGAATGCGATTTTCCAGGAACGCGAGCGGCTGCGCGTGACGATGTCCAGCATCGCGGACGCCGTGATCGCCACGGACATGGAAGGCCGCGTTACCTTGCTCAATTCCGTGGCGGAAACCATGACCGGCTGGAAGTCCGACGAAGCGCGGGGGCGCTCGCTCGACGAAGTGTTCATGATCGTCAGCGAAGATGACGAGCGGCCGGTCGAGAGCCCGGTGAGCAAATCGTTGCGCGAGGGCGTGATCGTCGGTTTAGCGAATCACACGATCCTGATTGGTCGCGACGGCATGCGTTACCCGATCGAGGATAGTGCCGCGCCGATTCGCGATGTGCACGGCGGCATGATCGGGACGGTACTGGTGTTCCACGACGTGACCGCGCAGCGCGAGAAGCAACGCGTGCAGGCCGAACGAGCGCGGCTGACAAACTTGCGAGCCGATGTGGGGCTGGCCGTGGCGCGTACGGACGAGTTGGGAGTTGTGCTTAGCTCGTGTTGCGAGTCGGTGGTCAGAAACTTGCGAGCTTCAACAACATGCGTCTGGCTCCGCGAGACGCCGAATGCCGAACTGCGGCTGGCGGCTTGTGCGGCGGACGATGACAGGGAGGCGTCGGACGAGGTCGCTGGAATCGAACCTCAATATCATCCGCGCGTGCAAACGTCGTTGATCGAACGCATCGCGGAAGCGGGCGACGCCTACTTTGGGAATGGTGAGTTGGCGGCCGAAGTGGGAGAGCCGGCGTGCTCGTTCGCGGGATTTCCGTTGATGGTCGAAGGACGCGCCGTGGGTGTATTGGCCGTGACGGCCAGCCAGCCGCTGTCCGAGGCCGCTTCGGCCGACATGGCGATGGTCTGTGAAACGCTGGCTCAGTGCATCGAACGACGAAGGGCCGAGCTACAGCGACAACGCATCGACGCGCGGTTCAAAACGCTGGCGAATTCGATTCCCCAGTTGGCTTGGATGGTACGTCCCGACGGAGATGTCTTTTGGTACAACCAGCGTTGGTATGACTACACCGGCACGACGCTGGAAGAGATGCGAGGTTGGGGTTGGCAGGCGGTTCACGATCCGCGCGAATTGCCGCGCGTGGTTGAGAAGCTCAAGCGATCGTTCGAGAGCGGCGAGCCTTGGGAAGATATCTTCCCGTTGCGGCGGCACGACGGTCAGTTCCGCTGGCACCTGAGCCGTATGATGCCGCTGCGCGACGAAAGCGGCAACATCGTGATGTGGTTCGGCACGAACACCGACGTCACCGAACAGCGTGAGGCCGAGGCGGCGCTGCGCGAGAGCGAGCAGCGTTTTCGGCAGTTGGCCGACGCCATGCCGCAAATCGTATGGGTATGTCGCGCCGATGGTTACACGGCCCAATTCAATGAACGTTGGTACAACTATACCGGCTGCGTGGGTGACGAATGTTTGGGCGACGGTTGGGTCGAATGGCTGCATCCAGACGACCGGCAAGCGACGCGCGAGCTGTGGCAAGCGGCCGTGCAATCCGGCGAGCGATACGAGATCGAGTATCGCTTTCGTGGCCGCGACGGCAGCTATCGGTGGTTCCTCAGCCGCGCCGTCCCCGTGAGAAACGACGACAACGAGATCGTCCAGTGGTTCGGGACCAGCACGGACATCGACGATCGCAAGCGAGATCAACAGCGGCTGACCGAATCGCAACAGTTCCTGCGCTCGTCGCTCGATGCGCTTTCCAGCCATATCGCGGTGCTGGACGAAACTGGTGTGATCCTGGCCGTCAACGAAGCTTGGCGCCGATTCGGCGAGCGGAACGGTTTGGTCACGCCGTACTACGCCGTTGGGCACAACTACTTGACGGCTTGCGAACCGCAGTCGGGCGCCTGCGAAGAACATGCGTCTGAAGCCTCGGATGGCATCCGGGAGGTCATCGTTGGTAAACGACGCAACTATCTGGTGGAATACCCATGCCATTCGCCGACCGAGAAACGATGGTTCCAGATGCGCGTGACGCCATTTCACGGCATCTCGCCCACGCGTGTCGTTGTCGCTCATGAGGACATCACGCACCGCGTTTTGGCCGAACAGGCGACCCAGCGGCGGTCGGAGCAGTTGGAGTGTCTAGCCGATATCGTCGCCAGGTTGAACGCGGCTCGCGACGTATCCCAGGTGCTTGAAATCGTCGCCGAGGGCGCGCGAGATACGATCGGCGCTCATCAAGCGGTCAGCAGCTTGACGCTAAACGAAAACTGGGCCCAGTCGATCAACGCGGTTTCGCTGTCCGACAAGTATGCCGAATGGCGCGACTTCGATGTTCAGCCGAACGGTCAGGGCATCTATGCCTTGGTCTGCCAACGAGCCCGTTCGATGCGGTTGACCCAAGCCGAATTGGAAGCTCATCCCGCCTGGCGCGCCTTTGGCCAATATGCCGACCAACATCCGCCCATGCGCGGCTGGCTGGCCGCGCCGATGATCGATTCCGATGGAGAGAACTTGGGCGTTCTGCAATTGTCGGATCGGTACGAGGGTGAGTTCACGCGGGACGATGAAGCGATTCTGAATCAGATGGCTCAAGTCGCCTCGGTAGCGATTGAGAACTCGCGACTCTATCAAGACCTGAAGGCCGCTGACCGTCGCAAGGACGAGTTTCTGGCGACGCTGGCCCACGAACTGCGAAACCCGTTGTCGCCTTTGTCCGCGGCGGCCCAGCTCTTGAATATGGAGCCGAACGATTCGGAGCAAGTCCGCGAGTTGAGCACGATGATCACGCGGCAGTGCGAGCAGCTCAAGCGACTGATCGACGATCTGCTGGACGTGTCGCGGATTGCGACAGGCAAACTGTACCTTCAGCACGAACCGCTGAATCTGCGCGAAGCCATCTCCGCCGGGCTCGACATTAGCCGCCCGGTGATCGAAGCCGCGGGACACTCGCTGGAAGTGCGCGTGACCGAGGAGCCGTTATTCGTGCAAGGCGATCGCGTGCGGCTGGCACAGGTGATCGGCAATCTGTTGATCAATGCGGCCAAGTACACGCCGTCGGGCGGTCGGATCGAACTGGAAGCCGCGGCGGCAACAGTGGGCGATGCACGCGTCGCTTGTATCCGAGTACGTGACAACGGAATCGGAATTCCCCGCGAGATGCTATCCACGATTTTCGGTATCTTCACGCAAGTGGACAGCTCGCACACGCGCGCTCAAGGCGGATTGGGAATCGGCCTGACGCTGGTCAAGACCCTGGTCGACTTGCACGACGGCACGGTTGCGGCCGATAGCGCGGGACTTAATCGAGGCAGCGAGTTCTCCGTGCGGTTGCCGTTGATTGACGCTCCCGTCTCCTTGCCCGCGCCCGAGAAACCGAATGACTCGGATTCCGATGCGATCGCCACGTTCCGCGTGTTAATCGTCGACGACAATCGGTCGTCCAGCTATCTGCTCAAACGCCTGCTGGAAAAGCTGAATCAACAAGTACGCGTGGCCGACTCGGCCACGCGGCCTTGGATATCCTGCCCCAATTCCACCCCCAGGTCATTATCTCGGACATGCCATGCCGGGCATGACCGGCTACGAACTGGCCTCGCGGATTCGACAGATGAAGCTGACGCCGCCACCCAGACTGATCGCCCTCACCGGCTATGGCCAAGCCACCGACCGACAGCAAGCCTTACAGGCGGGCTTCGACGATCACATGGTCAAGCCAGTCGGTCTGCCGGCGCTTCGCCAGTTGTTTACGTCCTGGACGTAAGCGTGTGATGCAAAGCGAATCGCAAGCGACTCGCCAGTGTGATCTACTTGCCAGTGGAAAGAGTCGTTTCCAGTTCGACGGATCCGCGACGAAAACGAACGGAAATCGAACTGGTCGAGGCGGCGGCGAAAAGCTGTTCGACCTCGGTCATGCTGCGAATCGGTTTACCAGCCACGGAGAGCAGTTGGTCGCCAATGCGCAATCCGGCCCGCGCTCCCCAACCGCCACGCTTCACATGGGTGAGTCGCATGCCGCTCGACTCCGAAGTCGCGGAGTCCGACGGAGCCACGCCGCTGATCCCCAATCCCACATCGGCAGCGGCTGGTTCTTTGACATCCGAGAGTTGTGGACTCGGCGAGGATACATCGGGCGAAGTGTTAGGTGATGCGGCAGCCGTGGCCGAACGGTTCGGGTCGGAAACGCCTGGTTGCGACCGACTCGGAGGCGGTTCGCTGAACTCCGCCAACAAGGAACCGTAGGGATCGGCCACGCGACGCGGCGGTTCCGAGCGATTGGCCAAGTCGACAACCATGTCGGTCACCATTTGAGTGATTCGGCGCATGCCCGCGATATTCAATCGCTCGGAATCGTCGCTGGGACGATGGTATTGGTCGTGGAATCCCGTAAAGAAATGCAGCACCGGCACACCGCGCC
The DNA here is from genome assembly GCA_041399085.1 of Pirellulaceae bacterium. Taxonomy (GTDB): domain Bacteria; phylum Planctomycetota; class Planctomycetia; order Pirellulales; family Pirellulaceae; genus JAWKTM01. Next base: position 123,879 of record JAWKTM010000017.1, on the reverse strand, counting down.
CATGAAACGAAGCGTGGTCGCTGGGGCCATATCCGTCCGGTTCTTTCGTAATCCTCAGTCCATACTTAGCGCCATAAGAGTCAACCAAACTATTAAACTCGGCAGCCGTTCCCGTACCATAAACTTCCATGCGGCTATTTCTTAAATAACCCACCATGTCCAAGTTCAGCATGGCGACGGTTGAATCCAACGCGAATAGCGGATGATCCACATAGTATTCGCTGCCGATCAAGCCGCTTTCCTCGGCCGTGAAAGCGATGAACATCACGCGGCGTTTCAATGGATCACGTCGCTGTGCCAACTGCCGCGCGACTTCGATCATGACCGTGGTTCCCGAAGCGTTGTCATCCGCTCCGTTATGCACATCGCGAGTCCACGGCGCCAACGACCCCCAACCGCCTCCGTATCCCAGATGGTCGTAGTGGGCTCCCACAATCACCGTCTGCTCGGCCAGCGGCCCCGTGGTTTCGATGGTGGCCACCACGTTCTTGAGCGACGAAGTCTCGCGCCCCAGTTCGATCCGCCCGGCGACTTGCCAGCCGCCGAGTTCGCGGCTGACGGGTGCGAAAGTCGAATCGATCGCGGTTTCCCAGTCCGCGAGTTCTTCGCCCGCCGCGGCCCGCACTAACGCTTCGACCGCTCGCCGATGAACATGTGCGACCGGGATTCGCTCGGCCGGCGCGCGCCCCGGTACATTGAAAGCCATGAGACTGTCATAGGATGCCAACGGCGCAACATCGGCCGGCGCTCCATTGCCGCGCTCGCCCGCTTGGCGACGAAGCGTGGCCGCATCGGTACACAACAGCACAGCCGCGGCGCCATGACTTTGGGCATTGGCCACTTTGCGTGTCAACTGTGAGTGTGAGGAATCCTCCGCGCCGTTAAATCGACTTGCCGGATCAAATCGCTGGGGTTCATTCCGTAAGATCAGAACAGCTTTGCCTCGGACATCCACATTCTCATAGTCGTCATATCCGCTCGTCGGATCGGTGATCCCATATCCCACAAATACCAATGGTAGTGTGAGATCGCTAATACCCGAAATCGAAAGCGGCGTGAAATCTTCGCGCAGCCGCAGCGGCGGCTGAGTGTCCGCGGCCCGAGCATCACGGAAAGTCAAAGTGTTTGCATCGGTCACCTTCAGCATGGAACGGCGAGCGAACTGCTGAAAGGGAGAGCCCGCATAGTGATCCGCCTTCAGACCATACCGATGAAACTCGGCGCCGATGAACTCGGCCGCTCGTTCGATCCCCTGCGTTCCGACGCCGCGGCCTTCCAGGGCGTCCGATGCGAGGTAACGCACCGTCATTCGCAATCGTTGTTCAATTCCCGCCGGGTGATCGATCAATCGGGCCGCGTCGAATCGCTCCAGACGCTCGGCCCGTTGAACATCGTTGGGCGTCGTTTCTGTAGCCGGAAGACCAGCGAACAAATCGGCGGGCACCGCATCAACGCTCGACGGATCATTCCGCGAACCATTCCGCGAACCATTGCTGGCCGATCCATCCGAGTTCGGTTTCGCTTCCGAAGTCGCAGCGGTTCGAGCGTGCTGAATGGACGAGGGAGGAGTCTTGGCACCACGTCCGCAGCCGTTTGCGACGACCAGCGCGCCGATCATCCAGACGCTCGCCGCAACGAAAATGCGGCGACAGCAGCCGTTCGGCATGGGAGGCTCGGCAAGCATGGATGATGTGGTGGGGGCGGTGAACAGCGGGAAAGTCAATGACCTTCATGCTAAACACCGACTCGCGACGCAACAACAAATCTCGCCCGCCTGAGGCCAATTCGACTTCCGCGAGAGTTGCTCGTGGGTCCAGCCGGTCTAACTCGCGGTCAATTGCCGTCGGGCTTCGACGGCCAAGGCGATGGCGGCTTCGGTCGAGTCGGCGAGCGCCGTGAGATGGCCCATCTTTCGTCCAGGCAGCGGTTGGCGTTTGCCATACAGGTGCAGCTTCACCTCTGGCAACGCACAGGCGCGGTCCCATTGCGGCGGACCGGCCGACCATAGGTCTCCCAGTAGATTGGCCATGGCGGCGGGACGCAGTTGACTCGTGCTGCCAAGCGGCAGCCCACATACAGCGCGGACCTGTTGTTCGAATTGGCTGCTTATGTGAGCGTCGATTGTAAGATGGCCCGAATTATGTGGTCGCGGAGCCAACTCATTGACTAATAGTTCGCCGTCCACGGTGAGAAACATTTCGACACATAAGACTCCCACGACTTTCAATTGCGACATCACAATGCGGGCGATCTCAATCGCGCGGGACTCAACTTGTGGCGGCAGGCCGCCCGGCGAACTTGTGATATCCAAGATATGGTTAGTATGAACGTTGACAAACGGATCGAAACAGGCGATCTCGCCTCGCGCGTCGCGCGCCGCGACAACGGAAACCTCGGCCGAAAAATTGACGAGCGCTTCCAGGATGGTTTCGTTCGCCCCGAGTGACTCCCAGGCTGTTTGGACATCGTCGCGAGTCGCCACGCGCCGCTGGCCTTTTCCGTCGTAACCCCACGACGCGGACTTCAGCACGCCCGGCAGTCCGACGGACGCCACGGCCGCGTCGATATCGTCGAGCGAACGAACCGGTGCGAAACGGGTGACGGGAAGTCCCGCGTTCTTGAGAAACGTCTTTTCCCGCAACCGATTCTGAGTGGTATGTAAGACTTGGCCGGCGGGACGAACCGGCGCGAAACGACCGGCCGCCGCCGCGGTTTCATCGGGTACGTTTTCAAACTCGAACGTTACCACCTCGACTTGCCGGGCGAAGGCGGCTACCGCATCTAAATCACGATAAGATGCCTTAATCTCCACATCGGCAACTTGGCCCGTGGGTGTATCATCATCCGGCGACAATACATGGACCCGATATCCCATTTGCCGGGCTGCAATGGCGAACATGCGTCCCAGTTGTCCACTGCCTAACACACCGATACAGGCGCCGGGCTGCACAATCTTGGTCATAGTACGGAGCCTTCCATCACGGCTTGGGATTGTGCCGCTCGGTGTTGGCGCAGCTTCTCGCGTAATGTGGCATCTTCCACGGCCAAGATTCGCACCGCTAACAGTCCGGCATTTTTGGCCCCCGCTTCACCGATCGCCAGCGTGGCGACTGGAATGCCGCCGGGCATTTGCACAATGGATAACAAAGAATCGAGACCTTGTAACGCTCGGCTCTGAACGGGAACGCCTAACACCGGCAATTCGGTTTGCGAAGCGACCATGCCGGGCAAGTGAGCCGCTCCGCCCGCGCCGGCAATGATGACTCTTAGTCCTCGCTGTTCGGCGGTCTTCGCATACTCACACATCCATTCCGGAGTGCGGTGGGCCGAGACCACGCGGCGTTCGTGCGGCACGCCGAATTGCTCCAAAATCTCGGACGCATGTCGCATGGTCTCCCAATCCGACTGGCTGCCCATAATCACGCCCACGATCGGCTCGCCCGGCGATTGGTGGTTGGGGTCCTCGGAACCGGGATTCTGGGGCATGATGACGTTCTCCTACGGACGGTTGATCGCGATATCAAATCGAAGTCGGTGGTCGGTTGCGATTGTAGCCGCGTCGCTCGCCGCCGCTACCGAGACGCCCGCCGGCCGCTAAATCGCTTCGATGTGAATGCCGCGGCGGCGGCGTTCCAGACGGCGAACGTCGTCGATCATCCCGGCGACGCGGGCCACGTCGTCGATGCCTTGCAGCACCAACTCGGGATGGCTGCGGTCGCTGGACGTAATCTTGATCGTGCCGACGCCCAGCATGCGTTGGACGATGCCTTGCTCATAGGTGACGTCGTCCATGTCGATCACTTCGATGCGATCGGTCGTGCGGCGAAGGATGCCGGATTTGTGGATGAAACGCTGGCTGGTCAGCTCGTAATGCACGTTCAGCTTTTTCGCGGCCAGGATCAGGCCGGCGATGATAAAGGCCACGACGGCGATGCCCGCGCCGATCAATCCGCCGGGAGGTCCGCCAAAGATCACGCCCAGCACGATCGCGCCGACGGACACGACCGTCGTCAAAATCCACGTGCCCAGCATCGCTTTGCCCGAGTAGCCGCCGGTCCAGAGTTCCTTTTCCGGGTCCAGGTCGACTTCCTTGCGGTTCTGTGCGATTTGTTGCAGCTTCTGCCCCGACGGCGACAGACCTTCGCCGCCGGCCGAGTCCGAGGCGGCTTCGTCCAGGCGAGCGCCGCATTTGTGGCAGAAAACGGCGGCCGGGTCGACTTCAGCGGAACAAGCGGGGCATTGCATCGTTGACTTTCCAGCTAGGTGACGGGCTTTGGAGAATGAAGCGGCGTCATTATATCGGTCAACTTCGGACCGTGAAACGCAAGGGGGCGCGTTGGCGAAAGTGGAGCTTGCCACAGCGGCGTGAGACTCGCGCTGGAGCCGCGTGCCGGCGAGTACGGCCGATGCGGGCTTCGACGCATGAATCAACAGATCAGCAACGACTGATGTGTCGGTAGCAACGGCGCACATTACATGAATCACGGTTCATATTACCGCGACACTGTTGCATTTTACATCAGCAATGGTCGATGTGTTCGGTGCCATGACGCTTTTGACATGAACAACGATCCATATGACAGCAGGATTGCGACGTTTTACATCAGCAATGATTGATGTGTTAGCCGCAATGGACGGTTTTACAGTCGCAATGGCGCGTTGCGCAGGTGCCTGACGCGTTTTGCGCGAGATTTGGTCCGTTTTTACAGGCGATTTGGGTGCGACGACGCTCGAATCAACGGCGTGGCGTCGCGTGCGGGCCGCGTGAAGCCGCTCGCGACGCGGTCGGGCGAGCGGCGAGTTGAGACGTCGGCGAGAACGGGAACGCTTGCTCGCGTTCGGTTACGACGAAGCCAACAAAAGCGGCCCGGTCGCAAAAATACGACCGGGCCGCGCGAATGTTGGCGTCTGGCGCGTCGCGAGCGACGCAAGCCACGGCTACTCGGCTACTCGATTACTCAATTACTCAATGCGGTACGCTTGCCCGCGCAGTTTGATGAGCAGCGTTTCGCCCGCTTGTTGACGAGCGAGAACGGAGTTTTCGGACGCCGTGTTGGCCGCGATCAGCTTGAAGTAGTCGTCGCTGAATCGCTTGATCGTCTTGATCTTGGCCTTGTCCTTTTCGGGATCGACATCCTTCGCGTTCTCGGCCACCCACAGGTTGCCGCGCTTGTAAAGCGTTTCGTTGCCGACCACCTGAACCGACTCGGCCACCACGACGCGATCGTTCTCGATGTCGCGATAGGCCACGCCGTTCGGCGCTGCCGGCTGGTTGGCTGGCATCGCACCCGGAAGCCCACCGGCTGGCCCGGTCGGCACGCCGCCGCCGAAGCCGCCTCGTCCGGCCGATCGCGATGGTCGACTCGCGGTAGCAGCCGGCGCGGGCGTGGCCGCCGAGCTATCCGCCGCGCTCTCAGCCGATTCCAGGCTGAAATTCTGCGTCACTTGGTTCGCCTCGCGAAGCGACTTCTTCTCGGCACGCTGTGCGAAACCGGAGCGGCCCTCGGCGACACTTAGCTGATCCAACATCCGGCGAGCTCGCACGGCATTGCCACGCGCGTCGGCCAACTCGTTCACCGTGCTGGTTTCGTCCGCCAGGAACGAAGTGTACGGCGTCAGGATCCCGTGCCGGGTGGACAGCGCAACCAGCTCGTCGACCAACTCTTGATTCTGTCCCTTCAAATCCAGCTCGTCGATGATCTCGCCGATGCGGCGCATCGCCCACAGCTTCTCGACGAAGGCGTAGGTGTCGTCCGAACTCGACTCGGCCAGCTTTGCCGGGAAGTCCATCTTCTTGTTGTTGTCGCCTACTTTGCCGGTAATCGTGACCTTGGCCTCGCCCGGCTTTCGATAGCGACCGACCATCACAAGCTGCTCGCCCGCGAACAGATCGTGGACCTCACGCGGGTAAATGCGATTGATCGCCTTGCCCTCTTCGACCTTGGCGCCCTCGACATCGATGTCGACCGCCACGTCGGTCATCACGGGCGAGCTGATTCGCGAATAGAGCCGGCTGACGTGCGCTTCGATGTCTTCGTCCGGCCGCACAAATTCGCTCTGGCCATAGTTGTCGTGCGAGATGCGATCGAGCAACCGGCTGTTCACGTCATAGCCGACGCCGAAGCTGACCACACGCGCGTGATGCTTGTTGTGTTGCTTCGTCATCTGGGCGATCTTCATCTCGTTGGTCTCGCCAGCCGTCGGCAGACCGTCGGTGAGAAACACCACGTAATTCGGGCGATCGGGATCTTGGATCATGTCGAGCGCCTGCGTCAGCGCGCCGCTGATGTTCGTGCTGCCGCCAGCGTAGATGCTTTCGACGAAGCCCAGCGCGGCCTTGCGAGTCTCGTCGTTGAACTTCTGCAACTCGGGCCGGAACGATTCGACGCTGCTGTCGTAGGCGATAATGTTGAACAGGTCGCCGTCGCGGAGATTGTTCAGCACGAACTTGAGCGCGTCCTTGGCCTGCTCGATCTTCTTGCCCGACATGCTGCCCGATCGATCGACCACGAACACGGCGGTCTTGGCCGGCTGGTCGTCGGTCTTCATCGGGATTTCGGGACTGGCCAGCATCAGGAAGAAGCCGTCCTCCGAATTGTCCGGGCGGAAGCTGATGACACTGGCTCCGACCTTCTCTTTCGACGTGTCATAGAACAGGCGGAAGTCGCTGGTCGGCACGTGATTCTTGGCCTCGAACTTAACCGTCGCGTGATGATCGTCGCTCCGATTCACTTCGACATCGTGCGTCGGGCTGTAGACGCTCTTCAGCTTCGCCGTGCTTTCGATCGAAGCGTTGATCGTCACGGTCTCGATCGGCTGGGACGTGTATTTCGCCGTGGATAGCGGATAGAGAAAATCGGTCAGCCGGCTGTCCTTGCGAAGCAACTGCGAGAAGCGAATCGTCACTTTGCGTTCGGCTCCCGGCGGCACCGGAAAGACACTGGTCTTGAACATCCCGGTCCCCATCCACTCCAACAACGCCGGGTCTTGATTCCGCCGGATGTAGCCTTCGTAAATCGAACGAGCCTCCTTGGCGGCCAGCAGCTTGGCTTCGTATTCCTTGCCGTCGACCATGAACGTCATCTGGTCGATCGCCCCGTCATAAGGCAGCGGAAAGCAAAAGCTGACTTCCATCTGCCGGCTGCCGGTGTTCACGAACGATTGAGTCACCTGAACGCGAGCCACCTGGTCGTTGATGCGACCGTTGATCGTCAGCTCTTTGATCTTGTACGACTGCTCGACCGGCTGCGGCCGCGTGCGAATGATCGGGCGGGGCAGCGGCGTCGGGTGAACTGGGTCGACAATAATCAGCACACCCTGTCCGAAAGCCGGAACCGACCAGCCTAACAACAGAATGGCGAAAGCCCCCAACCACGCCTGGGTGATGCGTCGCGCGTTCATCGCGAAATTCCTTTCTACAACGGAGAGTTCGTTGGCATCGGCGGCCTGCTCGCCAACGCCAAGGTGGCGTTCATTACGTCAGCGTACCCGAATAGACGAGAACCCGACAAGAAAAGTTTCCGGGCTGTTCGTGGGTCGTTACAAAGGCGTGACAAATGGCGCCGATCGGTGCGGGAGCTTCCCATTCTCAGCAGGCATTGGCGATCGTCGGCCTTCGGCACGTTCCGAAACGCCCATCCCCGTCGCGTTCGGATTACGATGGGGCACACGGCCGCAACTCGCATTCCGTCGCTGGGCCAGACAAGCCCCTTCGTTCAACTCGACCAGCTATCCGATTCCGTGGAGATCTCATGTTTGGCTCGCGCAAACTCACGTTCCGATATAGCCGTCTTGCCTGTGTTGGCGTTGTCCTGATCGCCGCGATATTGGAATCCGCGTGGTGCTCGACCGCCGCCGGACAAACGCTGGACGAGCGTCTGCGGTCCGAGCCCGTCGATACGTTGGTGCGCGACGCGCGTACCCTCGGCGATCCGCGCCGCGGCGCCATTCTCTTTCACCAAGCCACGCTGGGCTGCGCAAAATGCCACTCCGTTACCGAACCCGACAAGGCGGACCTGAATCTCGGCCCCAATCTCACAACACTGAAACAGCGCAGCCGATCGACCGATGGGGACGTTGTCGAATCGATCCTTAAACCGTCGGCCTACTTGCGCGAAGGCTTCGAGACCACGCGACTGCTGCTGGCCGATGGTCGATTGTTGACGGGCATCAAAGTCTCTGGCGACGCGAACTCCGAACTGTTGCTTCGCGACAGTTCCACGCGCCAAGAACTCCGAGTCCCCGCGGGCGACATCGACGAAATCATTCCAGCAACGCAATCCATTATGCCCGAGGGAATGGTCAACGCGTTGCAAACGCGCGAACAGTTTCTCGATCTCGTTCGCTATGTGCTGGAAATTCGCGACGGAGGCGTCGCCCGCGCCAAAACGTTACAACCGCCGCCGCACTTAGTCAGCTTGCAATTGCCCGAGTACGAGTCGCGATTGGATCACGCCTCGCTCCTCCGCGACCTCGATCAAACGGCCTTCGAGCGCGGCGAACGCATTTACAGCCGCGTGTGCCAAAACTGTCACGGCACCGTCCAGCAACCTGGGTCTCTGCCGACAGCGCTTCGGTTTGCGGAAGGCAAGTTTCGTAATGGAAACGACCCGTACTCCATGTACCGCACCCTCACACATGGTTTTGGTTTGATGGTGCCGCAAACGTGGATGGTGCCGCAACAGAAATATGATGTCATCCATTATGTACGCGAAACGTTTCTGAAATCTCACAATCCATCGCAATTTCTCCCAATCACGGACGCCTATCTCGCCTCGTTGCCAACGGGCGACACCCGCGGGCCCGATCCCGTCGACTTCGCCCCTTGGAGCGACATGAACTACGGCCCCTGGATGTTTAACACCATCGAAGCTGGAAACGACGGCAACAACATCGCCTACAAGGGGCTGGCCATAAGATTGGATCGTGGACCGGGCGGGGTTTCGAAAGGCAATCAATGGATATTGTTCGATCACGATACCATGCGAGTCGCTGCTGGTTGGACACACACATCCCAGTCGGACGCTCGCTTCATCGACTGGCAGGGAATCCATTTCGATGGTCGCCATCAGGCTCACCCGCACTTGGTCGGCGAACAACTGTTTGGCAACCCCAACGGCCCTGGCTGGGCTAACCCGGCAACTGGTTCGTTCGACGACTCCGACCGGGTGGAAGGTCGCGATGGGAAGCGATACGGTCCGCTCCCACGTTCCTGGGCAAAATACCACGGGCTCTATCAGTCCCATGATGAACCCATCGTGGCGTATCGCATTGGCGACATGGAAGTGCGTGAGCGTTTCGCCGGTTTTCCGCTTCCATCCTCTCAATCTACCAACGCCACGACCGAGCGGACGCCGTCGCCCCAATCGGTGTTCCTCCGCACGTTCGAGCTCGCCGCAACATCCCAATCACATACATTGCTCGTTGCAACCGCGGAAAATGACCAACAACACGTCGCTTCCGTTTCCGAGACACTTGTCAAGTTCGCTCCTTCCGCATCATCCGGCGACGATTCGGACGTCGGGGAACGCGCCGAGCTACACGGCACATTTACTGGCTCGGGTTGGCTCGAAGTCGACACTCCGCCCACGGTTAACATGGCCACGGAGGATTTCACGCTCACGGCCCGCATTCAGACGAAGCAAGATGGAACGATCTTTTGCAACACAAGCCCTACCAATAAATGGGCGCCAAACGGCATGGTGGTCTTTCTGCGCGGCGGTCGTCTCGCGTATGACATCGGTTGGGTCGGTGTCTTGCAATCCAGCCGACGCATTGATGACGGAAAGTGGCACGAGGTGGCCCTCGTGTGGCGCAAGAAGTCGAAACTTGCGGAGCTGTTCGTCGATGGGAAATCCGTTGGCAAACGTGAACTGGCCCCCAAACAACCGCTAGAACGCTCCGTGCTTAGAATCGGCTACGGTGCTCCGAATTTCCCCAATCCAACCGCTTTCCTTGGATCAATCCGAAACGTCAAGTTTTACCAACGGGCATTGGACACGGATGAGCTAATGGCGTCGCGGCCTTCCACGGATTCCTTGCGTGGTCACTGGCTGGGGGAAAGCGACGTCCGTTCCGCTACGAACGAACAGCCTTTGCCAACGACGCCCCTTCGTTTCGTGAGCTCGAACGAACCTCGTCGCTCGCCATCCCCCGTAATTCAATGCGGTCTCATAGGAGACACGAAGGACTGCAAATTTCTTCAGCAAGGCAACCGCCTTTGCCTCACCATTCCGCCATCCGAATCCCCACGGCAGCTCAGTGTGTGGATCTCATCGTCGGATACTCCGCACACTATCCAGGCGGTGGATGCACTGGCGCGAAGCGTCGTCGAGTCCACAGTCATTCCCGAGCGGCGACCACAAATGCCGGCCGCCGTGCCATTGTGGCCCGAGATTTTGCCAGTGCCCGTGCAGCGGGGCGAGTTCAACGAGCATGGATTCGCCATCGACACGCTAGCCGCCCCCGCAACGAATCCTTGGTTGGCGCGTCTTCGTCTGTCCGGCCTCGACTTCTTCTCGGACGGAGATCGCTTGGCTGTTTCCACGTGGGACGGCGACATCTATGAGGTCTCGGGACTGCGCCAAGTTGATAAGGCGTCCACCAGTGATACGGCCGTCGCGACACTTGTTTGGCGGCGAATCGCCTCGGGGTTGTTTCAGCCGCTGGGCGTGAAGATCGTCGACGACACCGTCTATGTCACTTGCCGCGACCAAATTGCCATTCTTCGCGACTCGAACGGCGACGGCACGATCGACTTTTATGAGTGTTTTAACAATGATCATCAAGTGACGGAACATTTCCACGAGTTTGCCATGGGGCTTCAACGTGATGAAGCCGGCAACTTCTATTATGCCAAGTCGGCACGCCACGCATTGCCAGCGCTCGTTCCCCACCACGGAACCTTGTTACGCGTCACTCCCGATGGGAGCCGAACGGAGATTCTGGCTGTCGGTTTTCGAGCCGCCAACGGAGTTTGCTTGAATCCAGACGGGACGTTTATCGTGACTGACCAGGAGGGACACTGGAATCCGAAAAACCGTATCAACTGGGTCCGACCCGGCGGTTTCTATGGAAACATGTATGGGTACCATAATATTACCGACGAATCGGACGACGCCATGCAGCCGCCATTGTGCTGGATTACCAATGCGTTCGACCGATCTCCCTCGGAATTATTGTGGGTGCCGCCAGACCGCTGGGGCAACCTCGCCGGAACGTTGCTCAACCTCTCTTACGGCTATGGAAAGGTGTTCACCGTGCCACACGAGCACCTGCCTGGCGGCGATCGCGTCCAGGGAGGCATGTGCGAACTTCCTATCGGACAATTTCCCACCGGCACGATGCGCGGAAGGTTTAGCCCCTTCGATGATCAACTTTATGTTTGCGGACTGTTCGCGTGGGGCAGCAGCCAGCAAACTCGCGAGGGCGGCCTGTTTCGCATTCGCTACCGAGGCCATGATGCGACGATGCCCGTCAAGGCCGTTGCGACGAAGGGACGAATGGAACTCACATTCAGCGATCCACTCGACCCGCAAGTCGCCGCCGACATCGACCGTTTCGCGCTCAAGGCGTGGGACTTAAAGCGATCCAAGAATTACGGCTCACCTCATATTAACGAACATGTCGTCGCCGTTAACGCAGTGACACTTTCCGCCGATCGCAAGACGTTGATTCTTGCCGTCCCCGATCTTCACCCCACTTGGTGTTACGAACTGCGGTGCCGACTGCGAAGCTCGGAAGGATATGATTTCGACCGGATCGTTCATGGCACGATTCATGAATTGCCGTAATGGTCGACCGATTCTCGCGAGTCGTCAGCGACCGCGTCGTCTCCCGATATGGATTGCCGCTTCAGCCCAACGAAGCTGGGGCTAGTATGACTTCTTTAACAGAGGAACGATATCCATGATACGTTGTTGTGGTTGCCTGCTCTTAATCGTCACATTTGCCATTCTCGGCAACACGGCCGCAAAAGCCGCCCCCGAACGCCCGAATGTGATCGTGTTTCTGGTTGATGACATGGGGGTCATGGATACTTCGGTTCCGTTTCTGACCGATGATTCGGGTAAGCCGAAGCGATATCCGCTAAACGACTATTACCGAACTCCCAGCATGCAGCGGCTGGCGAATCAGGGAATCCGCTTCAACAACTTCTACGCGATGAGCGTCTGCTCGCCCACGCGCGTGTCGATCATGACCGGCCAGAACGCGGCTCGCCATCACACCACAAATTGGATTAATCCCGATCGCGACAATCGTGGTCCGCAAGGTCCACCGGATTGGAATTGGCGGGGACTAGGAAAGGACGATGTGACTTTGGCTCGACTGCTACGCGGAGCCGGATATCGCACGATCCATGTTGGAAAGGGGCACTTCGGTCCACGCGAGGCCGACGGCGCCGAGCCACTTAATTTAGGCTTCGACATCAATGTCGCGGGATGCTCGATCGGAGCGCCCGGCAGCTACTACGGCTCGGAAAACTATGGACACGGACAAAAACGTGCGTCACATGCCGTCCCGCACTTAGAAAAGTATCATGGGACGGAAACGTTTCTCACGGAAGCGTTAACCATCGAAGCGAAAACGCATGTCACGTCGGCCGTTAAGGAAGGCCAACCGTTCTTTCTCTATTTTGCTCACTACGCCGTCCACGCTCCTTTCCATTCGGATCCACGGTTCGCGGACCACTATAAGGATTCGGGCAAGCCCGCGCCGGCACAAGCTTTTGCGACGTTGATCGAAGGCATGGACAAGTCGCTAGGAGATATGCTCGATCATCTACACGACTTAGGCGTGGCCGAGAACACCTTGGTGCTATTCCTGGGAGACAACGGCTCCGACGCCCCGCTTGGGCACCAACATGCCGTGGCATGTGCGGCGCCGTTGCGAGGCAAAAAGGGAGCTCACTATGAAGGTGGCATGCGAGTTCCCTTCATCGCCGCGTGGGCCAAGTCAAATGCGGAAAACGACTATCAACAACGATTGTCTATCCCGGCCGGAGCGATTCAAAGCCAACAAGCCGCCGTGCATGACATTTTTCCGACTATCTTGCAACTGCTGGATATCACGAAGCCCGATTCACATGTCGTCGACGGCGTTTCGCTTCACACCTTGATCAGCGGCAAGCCGGATGAATCTCGGCCGGAACGTTTCCTCATGCATTATCCGCATTCGCCTCATCGCAGCGACTACTTCACGGTATATCGTGACGGCGACTGGAAAGTGATTTATCACTATTTCCCTTCGCCCGCGTCCGAGGGTTCCCATTTCCAGTTATACAACTTGGCGGACGATCCGTTCGAGTCGACGAACCTCGCCCAGCAGCAGCCGAAACAACTAGCCAAGATGATGGACGGTCTAGTCGCTGCAATGGAACAACACGAGGCGTTGTACCCTGTCGGCAAGGACGGTACGGAAGTCCGTCCGACTGCGAGCAAGCAACGGTGAGCGTTCGGGCTTTGCACGAATTTGCCAAGGCAGCGGCGATCGCACTCAACACAACAGGAGCTAACAATGACTTTCAATAAACTCGTTATTGTCGTTCTCGTATGTTTGGCAAACACATCCGTGCATCGTGGTAAGTTGAGGGCGGAGGACGCGGTCCCCATACCCGCCGCTACCGATATCGGTTCGCGGCGCGAATTGTTCGTGGATGACCAGTTGATCGAGTCGCTAGATCGAGCCCAGCGGCAGTTGCATCGTCCGACGCCTCGCGAAATCGCGATCGAGCACGATTCCGCCTGGGAGGGCGCTGGAAGCGGTTACCATAGTGTGTTTCGGGATGGCGATATTTACCGAATGTATTATCGCGGCTCCGCGCTGGGCGTGGAGAATGGCAAATTGAAACTGGGGCGGGAGGTGTACTGCTATGCCGAGAGTCGTGATGGGATTCAATTTACCAAGCCAAATCTCGGACTGCATGACTATGATGGATCGAAGGATAACAACATCATCTGGACGGGGGTCGGTACGCACAACTTCGCACCGTTCCGCGACACTCGCGACGGTTGTCCGCCGGAGTCGCGTTTTAAGGCGCTGGGAGGTTTAGCGTCGCAAGGCGGTCTGTTCGCGTTTCATTCGTCGGATGGCATTCATTGGTCGCTCATGCGTGAAGAGCCCGTGGTCACGGAAGGGGCGTTTGACTCGCAGAATCTAGCATTTTGGGATCCTACTGCGGGTGTCTACCGAGCCTACTTTCGGACGTTTACGGAAGGTGTCACAACGGGCAAGGTTTGGAAGCCGGCAGGTTATCGGGCCATTCGCACGGCCACCTCTCCGGATTTTCTGCATTGGGAGAACGATACTGACTTGACATATAAGGATTCCCCGGTCGAGCATCTCTATACCAATCAGATCGCGCCCTATTTTCGTGCGCCTCATATACTGATTGGCTTTCCAACACGATATGTCGAACGAGGTTGGTCCGACTCGATGCGTGCCCTGCCGGAACTGGAGTTGCGCGAGCAACGTGCCGAGGCTCATTTGCGGTATGGTACGTCGCTTACCGAAGGGCTCTTAATGGCCAGTCGCGACGGAATGCATTTCGAACGCTGGAACGAGGCTTTTCTGCGTCCGGGGCCGGAGCGTCCCGGAACATGGCTCTACGGGCATCAATATATTGCATGGCATGCGGTGGAAACAAAATCTTCCATGCCAGGAGCTCCCAATGAGTTGTCGCTCTACGCCAGTGAAGGTTCCTGGCACGGCAAGGGAAACTCGATGCGACGTTACACGCTCCGGCTTGATGGTTTCGTGTCGGTGAACGCACCGTTGAGCGGCGGAGAATTGATTACCAAACCGATTCAGTTCACGGGTGACCGGCTCACGTTGAATTTTGCTACTTCGGCCGCTGGTGATGTCCTGGTTGAGTTGCAAGACATTTCGGGAACCCCCGTTCCCGGTTACTCGCTGGCCGAATGTTCGCCAGCCTTCGGCGACTCGATCGACCGCACGATCACCTGGGAACGTGGAAGCGACGTCAGCCAGCTTTCCGGAAAGCCCATTCGCATACGATTCGTTTTACGCGACGCGGATCTCTATTCATACCGATTCACGAGTGAACGGTGAGATTCGGTAGTCGTCTAGAATTCCAGAGTTTCGGGAGCTTGTGCGAATAAATCAGACAACGTCGAGTGGTAGAGGTGTTGACGTTTCATTTCCTCCCATACCGTTGGATGTGGGCTGCGCTGGATGCCCGATCGCAGCAGCGCGAGTTTCCGGGGCGATGCGCCGTTGCGAAGATGCTGGACATACTGCTCCAATCTGGCGAGAAAGCCGCTGTAAGCATTGCGCCGGGCGTCGATCAAATAGTCACGTTCATTTAGTCGAAGTACCTTAAGTGTGTAATCGGCGCGCAGCCTATCAATCGTTCCTGACTCGGAGATTGGCGTAAACTCAAAGGTGTTTCGTATATCCAACATGAAAAAGTCGAGCGGGTTTTCGCGTAGCGGATTTATCAGTGCGGTCGAGCCAGCGATTGGAGGCACAACGGGCGAATTTCGTTGTCGGGTTACAACCACGATTTCGTCCGCCGTCGGGCCAACCACGCCAAACTGATTATTCTTTGGTCCGTTGCAAGGGCCGCAGGCATAAAGATAGTTGCGCCACACGAATACGAATTCGGGGTACAAGTCTTTTGGATGAAAATGCTCCACTTCGTCGGCGACGGAATCCTCACAATACATACACCTTCGTGATCCATTGCACATCCGCGCCAGCTTGGACTTGACGGCCACGAAGACGGGATTGTCAAGTCGGTTCCGTCGGGAAAACTGTTGCTTCGCACGATCGACTCGGGCGGCGTAAGTGGATTGGCCGTCCACATCCGCTTGATAAGACGCCAAGGATTCCCGCACTTCGCGAGACAGACGGCCTTCTCGAATCTTGAGCATCGCTTAGCCCATACTGGAGGCAGCCGAAGGGAGTATTGCGCGTAACTTCACTTGTTCGGTACGCTCTTCCGTGGAAAGTCCTTTCATGATTTCCTTGTTGTTAAGTTCCGCTAAACGGCTGTGCAGCTTTCGCGACGGTTCCGAACGAGTCGCGGCGGTCTCACTCCCGAAAGCTTCCGTTCCATAGGCATCCAGGATATTTCCATAGACCAAGCGATGAAACTCGTCGCCCTCTAACATCCGTCCTTCGCCGCGCGAGCCCGAGCGCGGCAGCACGAAGATCGAGCCTTCGCTTGCCGATTGGCAGACTAACGGACTATGCGAGGAGACAATGAACTGGACGTTTGGAAAATGCTTGCAAAACCAACGTCCTACCGTGCGTTGCCAGGAGGGGTGAAGATGCGCGTCAACTTCGTCGATCAGCACGACCCCTTCGGGAGTCACGGTTCCTCCATTTTGTGGATCAAATAGTGCGTCCGCCTCGAAGGAAAGCGACATTTGGCGCACCAACTCAAATGTCATACTTAGAATTGATCGATAACCATCGCTCAGCTCCATCACATCCACGTCGACGTCATTCGCGTCACGAAATGTCACGCCTCGCGAACTTACATCATGTAACCGAACATTCGCCGGCAGGAAGTCGCTGTCATTGACGAAGCGAACGAGATTGTCGAACAGATTATGATCGGAACGACCTTCCAGCTTCGCGAACTTTAAGTTTTTCAGCCATTCAAGACTTTCGGTGAGCGCGATTCGTTCGTCGAATAGCGACAGATGACGAGCGAGTCGGGGCATGGAATGATACAACTTTTCGTCGCGCGGGTCATTTCCAGCGAATCGACGAAACGGTCCATAAGACGCACAGAACCAACCTTGACCGCCGTACCAAACATGCCGATGTGGGTCGATATCACTCGCAAGTTGCTCAAGTCCAACTTGCGGCTCGGACCGTTCGGTGCGAGCAAATTTTAACCCGAATTGGGGCGGATCGCCCAAAGAATTGGAATCGCTGGCAGCAACTAAGTCCGTGTCTCGATTGCGAGACACTCGGAGCGCGATCTTGCCCTCCTTTGCCCCGCGAGTCAGCCAATCGCTCCACGATTGCCGCAGCCCTCCCGCGTCTAACTTTCCAATTAATGCCAGGGCAATGGATCGCAGAAAGGTAGTCTTGCCAGAACCATTGTCGCCAATTACGACATGCCATCCCTTTGCCTTGTCCCGTGGAATGGACCAGTGGCAAGTGTTGATCGACCGAACGCTCTCGATTTTCACTTCCTGAATTAACATTCTCTGCTGAATTCCTTATGCATCACGAATAGTGACCATACAGAGCCGAACCGGTAACGAGCTCCGCAAGCTCTTAGACGATTCGCGAATTGTCCTCTTTGATTTCCGCCGCCTCGGCTAATCGGAGCAAGAACTTGGAGGTCCGTTCAGCGGCCGGAACTCGCTGTGCGACGCCGGTATTGTTCAGTCGATGTCAAGCTGTCTGAAAATAGGCAGATGGCGATAGTAGACTTCCAAGGTGCAAGTGGCGAGCGAGGTGACGAAGAGACGGCCGCCTTCGCGGCCGTATTTGTCGTCGTGTGGGCTCCAGCTTCCGGCGTCGGGGCCGCGTCGTTCTTGGCGGTCGACCAACGTGTCTCGCATCTCACCATTCCAGCGATCCCAGCTTTCACCGCCATAATGATGGAAGGCTTGGGTGGCGTAATACCAATAGTAGATATCCGCTTGTTGGGCCGGCGGATTGTGTTCCAACAACCAGTCCAGTCCTTCCATCAATCCTGGGTTGTCGCTCTTCCAACCAAGATACACACGGCACAGCAGCGCTTCGGCGGTGAGGCGATGAGTAGGATTGTTGCGTTGTTGCGGCATATAGGCGTAACGAGAACCACCGTGGCTTTGGACGCTATCGAGGAAGTTATTGGCAAGTTCCAGCGTTACGTCGGGGACCGTGAGGCTGGCGGCCCGGCCGCTTTGCAACGCCATCAGTTGCCAACCCAGCACGCTCGTATCGCCCGGCTCGTTTGGCCCGTATCGCCAACCGCCGCCGATATGCTGGGCCTTAACGATGTAATCCAGAGCTCGCTGGGCCGGCACGCGCAGTTCCTCGTCGCCGCTCAGTGCAAACGCTTCGCACAGCACAATGGTCGCTTGGCCATGTGCATACATGCCCGTGTTGCCGCCAGCATATCGTAGATCGCCGTTGGGGCGTTGGTGATCGAGCATCCAACGCAGCCCACGCCCCACGGTGTCTTGATAGCGTCCGACGATGTGTGTTTGGCCAGCGCCAAGAAACGGCAGCAGTGCCAACGAGGTGGCGGCCATATCGTTATTCGCGCCGCCTTCCAGATTCCATCGCCCGTCGGGACGCTGCTTCGAGGCAATCCAACGCAGCGCGCGGGCCACGGCGGCTTCCGACATCGTCGTGCCGCCCTCTTGCTGAACCATCTCGACTCGCACGCGAGGATCGCGGGCCGCCAAGGCTGCCTGGATGCTGCTGGCCGTGCCGATCGTTTGCTTCACGCGCGACAGTTCGGGCATTTGCGGATTGATGGATTCCGGGTCGATCCGCAATTCGCGAGCTTCCTGATCGGCTCGGATCAAGACTTCACGCTGCTCTTCGTTGTTGGGATCAATCGTTTCGGGGATGGGCAGATCGAACTTCACATCGTCCAGCGGATTGTCGGCACGATCACTCCCTTCGCGATCGGCGGCGCTGAGCACCATCGACAATGTGATTTGATCGCCAGCGTCTTCTTGGGGACCGAGCATGGCCAGTAGCGTGAGCGCGACCAGATGGAAGACCAGGCTGACTAGCCAAGCCGGCGTGTCGCGAAACAGGCTGCGCACCCAGGCTTGAGCCAGGCCGGCCGCGGTCTCTTGTTGAAGTCGCCGACGAGCGGGGCTGGGCGCCAGCGCGGCCGGCATCGGTCGGCGAGCCGTTGGACGCGGGCCGGTTGCGGGGGACGGGCCCGGCGGGCGTGGCTGCGAGCCGTGCGCGGCTGGATTGGTGTTCGTCGACGGGCGTCGCGGTGTTTGCGGCGTGATAGGCGCCGCGGGACCACGCGCGGGTCGCGAGTCGGGAGCACGGCCGGTCGGCTCGGCTGGCGGTTGGGGAGTCGACTTCGCGGGCGGTGGAGCGGGCGAACTCGCGCCGCGCGACTCGGACGATGTCGGCGAGCCCGATGGCTTGGGCGGCGCCGGCTCTTCCTGAGGCGCTGGCTGAGCGGTTCGTGGCGAGGGAGACGAAGCGGATGGCGGGGTCGCGGGCGCCGAGGATCGCGCTTCTGGCTCGCGACGGGGAGCGGCTTGTTCGGAATCAGTGCGTTGGGGGCCGGTGCGTTGAGGACCGGTGGGCTGCGGGCCAGTGGGTTGGGTTCGTTCGCGCTGGGCTCGTTCGCGTTGTTCGAGCAACCGCATCGCTTCGCGCTCTTGCTCCTCGGTCAACTCGATACTGGTACCGCATCGCCAGCAGTCGGCGATCATCAGCCACAGGCGAATCGACATGGGGGCCCGGCAATCCGGGCAAGGGCACATGAGCACATCGCCATCCAACCAGATTTCTCCGGGGGCTCGACCGGCCGCATCGGCTGCGGGTGTGACGTGCCCCAGCGGCGGGTCGTAATTGGGCGGCGGATGCAACTGGGCGTCGTCGGGCAACGGAGGCAGCGGCTCGTTCGACGCCAAATCAATCACCGGTAATTCCGACCGCAATAGATCGTCGCTGGGCGGAAGATCGAACAGCGCAGCCTCGCCCGGATCGGCCAACGGGCCGATGGAAAACTCCAACCGTGAATCGTGGTGAGCGTCTGTGGCCATATCCTCCGCGACTCGTGCGGGTGGTCGAAATCGGCGGCGACGTGCGAAAACAGCAGAGCATGAAAGGTCGGAGGTCCGCAACGCAACCGGTTCGCTCGCCGCTCGGCAAACGCACTGTCACTCGTACAACGGACGCAGACCCGGTTCCATTTAACACTGCGAACCGGCGGCGGACAAGGAAAGTCGCCTTGCCGCCGATCATTCAACGGGGCGATCTCGATCTCCGCAGCGAATACGGTCGGGCTATTTCACCTCGTTCAGCAGTTTCAACATCTGCTCTGGCGAGCAACCAATCGCTCCGGTTCGCGTCGCGATAATCCGGCCGTGGGCGTCGAGCAGCACGTAGCTGGGTAATGCCTGCACCTGAAAGCGATGCGTCGCCAAACCAGTCTCATCCACATACAAAGGATGCTCGCCGGCCGATCGCCGCCCGACGGCTTCCACCGCCGAGTCCTCGTCCTCATCGGCACAGACACTCAGGATCGTCAGTCCGGCCGCTTGACACGACTGCTGCAATTCGATCAGACGCGGAAACTCGGCCAGGCAATGAATGCAAGTCGTGCCCCAAAAATGAAGCAAGACCGGTTGGCCGCGCAGCGAGTCGAGCGATAGCGAATTGCCACTGCGCGTATCGGCGAACGTGGCTGCCGGAGCTTGGCGAATCAAAGACGGCAAAAATCCCGAAGCGCGGACGGCTTCAGCAAGCCGTTCACTTTTAGGATTCGCAGCCGTCGATTTTGAAGGCGGGCGCGAGGCAAGCTGCAAAACATGTCGAGAAACGGCATCGATATCGGACGCGGGGAAGGCAGCTCCCGCCGCGGGCATTGGTGTGCCGGGAATCCCGTCGTGGACCACCCGCCGAATCGACTCGAACGTTTTGGGAAACTTCCACTCGCTGCTTGCGAAATCGCGTGGCCGCGAGGGCAACTGTTCCACGCCTTCGCCATCGCCGCGACCTTCGGGGCCGTGACAGCGGGCGCAGTAGACCGTGTAGACGAGTTCGCCTCGTGACAGTGCCTCGGGATCGTGAGAGGCATCGTCGATCGTTTCGGCGTTGGAAGTGAGCGCGTCTGGCGGGAGTTCACCGGACGCCGTCGCGACCTCGGCGGCAACGTCGGACGTGGCGGATGTTGACGATTCCTTCGAGTCTCGCAACCAGCGGCCTAATGTGACAGCCAAAGGAAGCAAAACCACAACCGCCGCGATCGTCAGCCAAGTCTTAATGCGGCTGGCGTTTTGGGACGACGGATCGTTCGCGGGCGATGCTTCCAAGCCGAGGGCAATCTTTTCGTGCATGGGCTACTCCCGCACCGCTAAGGCAGCGGCCGGCGCGTCGTCTCGATGCCAGACGATTCGCTTGCCCGCGTCGGACAACTCGTTCCACGCGAAACCAAGACTGCCGTCGGCCAAAGGCATAACGGCCGGACGCGTTTGAAACGCACCGGGGCGAACTGCCAATTTGCGTCCGGCAGCAAACGACTGGCCGCCGTCGCGCGACACAGCGTATACGATGGCTCGCCCGCTGCCTTGTGGCGGACCGTGGCGATGGCCAGCGGCTGGCGACTCCGCGGAAGCCGGATCGAGACTCTCATCCCATGCCACATGCAGCACGCCCGCCACGTCGATTGCCAGCGTGGGATGGCCTTGTGTACCGGCGGCCTCGGCATCGAGCGGCTGGACATCGAAGCTCCAGTCGCCGAGCCGAGCGCGAGCGTGATAAACGCGCTGCGGTCCTTCATGAGCGTCCATCCAGACAACGTGCAGCATGCCGTCGTGGATCGCCATGCTTGGCCCATCGTGAGGACAGCCATCGAATTTCCATCGGTCGCCGGCAATGGGCACTGGGGCGAGAAACGTCGAGTCGTCGGCTGGCTTGACGGCCAGCCACATGTCGCGAAACCCGTCCTTGTGATTGCGGAACGCGACCAATGTGGAACCGTCATCGGCCAACAGCACGGCGGTGTTGCAGCAGGGGCAAATTCCTTTCTCGTCTTGGCCAGCGAAGACCAAGGATTCGTCGGCCGTCTGGCCGTTGACGATTGCGGCGAACGGTTGTTGAGCTCGATGGCGATTGTCCAACCAACTGGCCGCGATTCGTCCATCCGCGTGGCTGTGGAAGGCGACGAAGGTCGGGCGGACGGCGTCGGTCGACGAGAGAACGCGTGGTTCGCCGAACGTCGCTCCGCCATCCTCCGATTCGCTCACATACAACCGCAGGGTCGCAAGATCATCCGGCAGCGGCTCGACCCAACTCACGAGCAAACGGCCCGCCTGCCAAGCGATCCGCGGCCAGAGTCGGCTTTCCCGCTTGCCTGGCTGACCGCGCACCATCACTTCCCACCGATACACGCTGGCCGTGCGGATCGCGCGAGGCGAATCAAAGCTGCGACCGCCGTCCACCGAAGTTGATAGGAACAGAGTTTGTTCTTCGTCACCGGTCCGAGAGTCCCAAGCCAACCAGACTCGGTCCCCGCCGTCGCTGGCGATTTGCGGTGCTTGAATTTGATCGCGGAAGTCGAGACGCGTGAGATCGAACGACACCGCCGAGTCGTCCGCGTCTTCCGACACGACAGTCTCCGTCGCGGACGCTTCGTCGGCAGTTTGTTCCACCAACGATGCCGCGGAAGACAGTTCGGCAGTCGCCGTCTCCGCGCGGTCCTGGTCGGCTGCCTTCTCACTCTCGCCCCGCTCCGGCATCAGGTACCCCAAAGCGACACCGCCCACAACCAGCATCATAACCAGACCGTACATCCAGACTGGGGAACGCCGAGTTGCCATGATTGATTCCTTATATGATTACGATGGTTGTCCATATTCATACTGAAAACGGCGGGAATGACACTCGAACGAGTGTCATTCCCGCCAACTAACAATTACTCATCTAAAAGCTGCCGAGCACTTCGCCTCCCTGTCGCGTGCCAAGAGCTCGCCAGGTTGTGAGATCGACGGTGTCGGCGACGAATCGGACGGAGCCATCTCCCAGCCCGACTTGAGCTCCGCCTGGGTGCTGGCTGCGCGCGGCGAACCATCCAAATCCATTGCGATGGATATCGGGGATTTTGATATTCGGCGTGCCATAAGTATTAAACGTAGTGAGATGTTCGCGGCCCCAAATCCAGGAGCTTCTGCCGCGACCATCCCGGGCCGCCGCTCCGGCTGCCGCCGTCGCCAAATCGGGGTTGTTCCCAGGAGGCCCCGTGAAGCCTTGGCCGGGCGCGCCCATGCCTCCGCCACCGTAGCGAGCTATTTGCCGTTTGTGGTCGATCGGCGTCGCTCCGGTCGCGTCTTGTTTGTTTCCCAATAGCGATTCGGACAACACCAAGGTGTTCGACGAACCATCGGTCATGTCGCGAAATCCGGTGTTCGATCCCCACCAAAACATACCGTCCGACATGGCGCGCGTATCGTAGTTCGCATTCGTGCCGGAACCAGTACAGACGACGTAGTTCGTCCCCGCGAACTCATTCACGCCGGTGTTGGCGTTCTGGAATATCGGCGACTCACCGTCGCTGGGACAGAGGAACACTTCCAATGGTTGCGCCGCCGGAATGCTATGAACGGGATTCAGTGTTTGGCTGCCGCCCGACCCCAGCATTAAAGGTTGGTTGAAATCAATGAGATCCTGCAAGTTCTTCTGCTCGATGAACGGCAGCAAACGGGCTTGCACGGAAAACCCATATTGGCTGGTGATGGAAAGCCCTGGAAACACCCGATAGGTATTCTCATAGTTGTGCATGGCCAACCCCAATTGCTTGAGGTTGTTGGAACAGCTAGAGCGGCGAGCGGCCTCGCGAGCAGCTTGGACCGCGGGCAATAACATCGCCACCAACACCCCGATGATGGCGATGACGACGAGCAATTCAATCAGTGTGAATCCTCGCGCTGTTCGAGCGCGCGAGGGCTGGTTAGCTAACATTGTGGATACTCCTTATTCGTTCAAAATCAAAGAATGAGCTTCGGTGTTCAAAATGGTTTGACCATCGCCGGGACGCGGATTCGCGAGGAGTCGCACAACCGGGACTACGAACCAAGCGCACGCATGTCACAACCGATCGTGACTAAGTCGGTGAGCACGGTTTGGGGGGCCGAACATTGCCTGCGCAAACGTTCGGCGCGAAGTCAGACCGAAAGCTCTGGCGGTGGAGTATCTACCGCTTGAAAGATAGCTGGCGGCATTTGAAAAGCCGTCAACGAAGATCGGCCAGCGGAGGCTCGGTGAAAGCCCGGCGCGGCACGAACCGTAAGATGAGGCTGCCCGTGCATCAGCAGACCGGGCAGCGAGAATTGGCCGCAGCTACATGCCGAGTACACGGAGATACCGTCCGAACGGCGTTGGTCGCCGCCGGGCATGTCGGCCTGCGAGCCGGCGCCACAGCAACCGGGGCGGCTGTCCGAGGCGATCTTGCAAGAAATCATCGGAACCCGAGCGGCAGTTCGAGGCTGACAGCAGCTCGCAGTGGCTGGCATCGCGGAGCTGACATTGCCAACGGGACGGCGACTCGGCACTTTTTGGCAGCAGGAACCTGCCGCGGCGCCACCGGTCGCAGCCATCTTTGCCGCGCAGCAACATCCGCCTTCTGGCGAACCTGACTCGCCGCACCGGCAGCCCGACTTGGGCATTCCCCAGACTTCACCCGCTGGCACGCCGACCGTTCCGATCAGGTACATGCACAGCACCGCCGCGCGCAAGTAGCGGCGCGACAGTTGTATCGGCAGCAATCGAAAGCAGCCTGGGAGCATTGGTGGGAAGCGACGCAGTGCGAAGCTATAGCGGCGGGTGGGATTTTAAGGCTTAGCAGGAATCGACGGCCTTATTGTGAGCCGACGGAGCGATAATGGCAAGCGGCACGAGGCATTCGAGCGACCGTGGACTCGGTCGTCGCAAAATCGTCCCACTTGCTCATCCCCGCCGCTCGACCGACAATGCGAAACCTGCCTTAACCCGAGCAACCACAAGCGAATTTCCTGCCCCTCGACGTGCAGGACTCGAAACCGACTCCCCCATGAGCCAACTCGCCATGTCGAAAAAACGCGGAGTTCCCGAAGGACTGTGGCAACGCTGTCCCGGCTGCCAAGCGGCGATTTACCGCAAGGAAGCCGAGCGGCGGTTGAACGTCTGTCCGCAGTGCGACTATCACTTCTACGTTTCCGCCGCGGAACGCGTCGAACAGGTGTTGGACGAGGGGACTTTCGAGGAGTGGGACGGAGGTTTGCGGCCGGCGGACCCGCTCGGTTTTGTCGATAAGCGGCCCTATGCGGAAAAGCTGGTGCAGGAACAGAAGCGAACGGGCTTGAGCGACGCGGCCTTGACCGGCACCGGCATGATTCGAGCTCGCCGCGTGGCGTTTGGCGTCACGGATTCGGCCTTCATCATGGGCAGCATGGGATCGGTCGTCGGCGAGCGGCTAACGCGGTTGGTCGAACGAGCCACGGACGAGCAACTGCCGCTGATCATTATCAGTGGCAGCGGCGGCGGCGCTCGGATGCACGAAGGCATCTATTCGCTGATGCAGATGGCCAAAGTATCTGCCGCGTTGGCCCGCTACGACCAAGCGGGCGGGCTGTTTATTTCGGTGCTAACCAATCCGACGATGGGCGGCGTGGCGGCCAGCTTCGCGTCGTTGGGAGATGTCGTGTTCGCCGAACCGAAGGCGCTGATTGGCTTCGCCGGCCCGCGCACCATTAAGGCCACGATTCGGATTGAATTGCCGAAAGGTTTTCAAACCAGCGAGTTTCTGCTGGAGCACGGATTTATCGACCGGATTGTCCCGCGAGACAAGCTGAAGACCGAGATTGCCCGCACGATCGATTACTGCGGCAAATAGCGACACACGCCTGGGCGCCGCCGAGCGGTTCTCTCTTGCTGACGTGACGGCTTCGACCTAGATTGAGAAACCGGAACGATCGGAGGCATTGGGAGCGTCATGTATGGGCCTGCTCGATAAATTTCAGGGCATCTTCGGCGGCGGAAAGGTCGACATCGACAAGCGGTTCGAGCTGCTGCGCGAAGCCATCTCGGGCACGATGTCCAAGTTCTACATGGCGCGTGATCGTCGCGACGATCGAATCGTCGGGCTGAAGGTCGGCGATCGCGAGAAAGTGACGCTGTTCGAAGCTCGCTTCAAGGGCTTGAAGAAGCCGCCTGAAGGCGAAATCGCGATGGCGCTGAACGGTCATCCGCGGATCGTCGAGACCTATGAATATGGTCGCACGACCAATGACCTGCCTTATGTGGTCATGGAATATCTCCGCGGCTATGGCATGCAGGGCTTGGTGCATACGCGCGATCCGCAGATCGATGGGCATCGCGTCTCGCTAATTCGGCAGATGGCCGAAGCGTTGGCTTACGTCCACAAAAAGAAATACATCCACCGCGACGTGTGCCCGCGCAACTTTATCTGCACGGAGGATATGGAGTCGGTCAAGCTGATCGACTTCGGTCTGACGTTGCCGGCCGAGAAGCCCTATATGCAGCCAGGCAATCGCACGGGAACGCCCCTTTATATGGCGCCGGAAGTGGTCCGGCGTCGTTCGACCGATCAGCGACTGGACATCTTTTCCTTTGGCGTGACCGCCTATCACTTGTGCTGCTACGAATTGCCCTGGCCCGTTTCGGAGACCAGCGGCTTGGCAGCGCTAGCGCATGATACTTCCGCGCCGAAGTCGATCCTGGAATGGCGACCGTCG
The DNA here is from genome assembly GCA_041399085.1 of Pirellulaceae bacterium. Taxonomy (GTDB): domain Bacteria; phylum Planctomycetota; class Planctomycetia; order Pirellulales; family Pirellulaceae; genus JAWKTM01. The sequence goes on along the minus strand of JAWKTM010000017.1, from coordinate 97,474 downwards.
CTCAACAAGTCGTTGGCCGATGCGATCATGAAATGCATGGAGCCGAATCCCGACAAACGATTCCAGTCGATGGAGTCGTTTCTCCAAGCGATCCGCGGGGTCGAGCAGGATGACGAGTAGAAGTTCGTCCGGGTGTCGAACACGTCCCTGATTATGATGCATCTCGCCGTCCGGTCGTGTAACATCGCGACCGAATCTTCTTTCACTCGCGTCTCGATCCACGGGGAGATACGTCGCATGTCTTGTAGCCAGAAACTTGACCGCCGCGATTGGTTGCGGATCGGCGGATGTGGGCTGGCGGCCGGCGCTTTGGCAGCCGCTTCATCGCCGTTTGCACAAGCCGCCGGGATAGCGGATCACTACAACCGTCTGGACTCGGACCGATGGCTGGGCGAAGTCGAGATTTTGGCGACGATCGAAGATGAAAAGGTCTTCACCGAAGGTCCGGCCGTGGACTCCAGCGGGACGCTGTATTTCACGAACACAGCGACCTCGAAAATCCTGAATTGGGAGCCCAAGTCGAAGACGCTGTCGGTGTATCGCGAGCATTCGAACGCCGCCAACGGGTTGCATTTCGATTCACGGGGGCGGTTGCTGGCGTGCGAAGGAGACGCCGGCCGAGTGACTCGCACCAACATGAAAACGGGCCGCATCGAAGTTCTGGCCGATTCGTATAACGGATTCCCTTTCGCCGCGCCCAACGATTTATGTCTCGATGATCAAGGTCGCATCTATTTCACTTCGCGACCGGGTGTCGAGGATCCGACGAAGGGGAACGTGAACGCCGTCTATCGAATCGATCCAGACGGGCATGTCGAGCGGTTGTTGGCTTGGCCAGACATTCACATGCCGAACGGCATTGTGATTTCCCCGGATGGCAAGACGTTGTATCTGATCGAAGCTCACCCGGACGCCGATCGGCATCGCGATATTCGCGCCTATGACTTGAGCCAGGACGGCACGCTGTCGAACGAACGAGTGCTGATCGACTTTTATCCAGGTCGAAGCGGCGACGGCATGTGCATCGACTCGGAAGGGAATCTGTACGTCGCGGCCGGTTTGCACAAGCAACGCGGCACGAGCGAGACGCTGGATACGCGCCCCGGCATCCACGTGATTTCGCCGCAAGGCAAACTGCTGGCGTTCCGCGAAACGCCGGTCGACACGATCACCAATTGCACGTTTGGCGGCGAAGATGGAAAGACGTTGTACGTGACGTGCGGCATCAAACTGCTGGCGATCCGCACCAAGGTAACCGGCAAGGCAATCCGATAGTGCCGTGTGACAACTTCGCCAGACACATTCGCGATCTTACGCTCCTCATCCCGGAGTGCTGGTCGTCCGACGACAAGCAACTCCAAACGAGATTTACAAGGACATCACATGCTTGCCTTCACCATGCTTGCCTTCACCAAGTTTGTTTTGCATCGAGTTTCCGCCTCGCGATTTTGCGGGCTCGCGATGATCGTTTTCGTCGCGGCTGGTTTCGTCAGGGAAGCGATCGCTCAGCAAGCCGGACCGGAGCGATGGAAGTCGGCGATCGAAGCTTTCGAGAAAGCCGACGCGACAATGCCGCCCGCCAAGAACGCCAACCTGTTCGTCGGCAGCTCCAGCATCCGCATGTGGAAGCTCGACGACAGCTTCCCCGATCTCTCGGTGATCAATCGCGGGTTCGGTGGCTCGCAGATCGAGGATTCGGTTCACTACATCGAGCAGTTGGTGCTGAAGCACGAGCCGCGCGTGGTCGTGCTGTACGCCGGCGACAACGACATCGGTTCCGGTAAGTCGCCCGAACGCGTGCTGGCCGATTATCAAGCGTTCGTGGACGCCGTGCATAAGTCGCTGCCGAAAACTCGCATCGCCTTTATCGCGATCAAGCCGAGCCTGAAGCGTTGGTCGCTGATCGACAGAATTCGCGATGCCAATCAGCGAATCGAAGCGGTCACGAAGACCGATGACCGGCTCGAGTTCATCGACGTGGATGCCCCGATGTTGGACTCGGATGGCAAACCGCGAGGCGAGCTGTTTCAGAAAGACGGCCTGCACTTGAGCGACGAAGGCTACCGGCTGTGGGCGTCGCTGGTTCGCCCGCACTTGAAATAGTCGCCCGCGAAGAAGTCGAATTCAAGATCGTCTCCTTTCGCTCGGCGAAAGGAGACGAGACTATGCCGCCTTGTTCGCGTCGCGAAGTTGCGACATCAGCTCGCGGATTTGATGTTGCAGTTCGGACCGCTGATTCGCCCACACCTGTTCGCGTTCGGCGAACGTCTGCTGCTGGCGATTCAGCTCGTGTTCGCGAGCGATCAAGCGGGCGGCTTGCTGTTCCAGATCATTTTCCTGACGACGCAGCCACTGATTCAACTGCTCGCGTTCGCCATTCAACGACGATTGCTGTTCGAGCAACTCGGCCGCCAAGGCCCGCAACTCCGCCTGCTGTTCGGATACCACGCGGCGCTCTAACGCGAAGGCATCCGCCAAGCGATTGCGGCGTTCGGCCAACTGTTTCGTGATTTCGGCTGGCGAACCGGCGGTCGCCAAATGAGCCTGCAACTGCTCGGCGGCCAAACGCGACTCGATCGCCTCGCGATGCATGGCCGCCACGTCCGCGCGCATCCGTTCGACCACCGTGCGGCTTTGTTCGATCGAATCGGCTTCGTCGCGAAGCCGCCGGCGTTGTTCGTCCAATTCGCGGACCGTGCGAGCCTGCTGTTGCTCGGCTGCCTGCTGAGCCGCCTTCCAGCGCTTCTGTTCGGCTGCCCGAGTTTCGACGAGCCGCTGTTTCTCGGCCGCCAACTCCGCGGCGTGACTGTCCAGCGTCGCTTGCTGCCGATCCAGTTGCCGCGATCGGTCTTGTAATTGGTCCAAAGCCCGTTGCAGCTCGCGACGCAGATCTGCCGGGTCGTGTTCCGCCTGACGCTGCTGAAGCTCGCGATACATGGCTTCCAACGCGTCCCGGCGGCGATTGTGATTTCGCAACAGCCGATCTTGAAGCTCGTCGAACTCGACGCGTTGCCGAGCCGCCTGCTGCTCGGCCAACGTCACGACCTGCCGCGCCTGTTCCAGCTCCGCTCGCCCGCGGGCCTCGGCCGTCTCGAGCGCCGCGGTTCGCGTTTCCAGCCGCTGGCGTTCCTTGCGCAAGTCCTGTTCCAGCCGCCGCAGCTCGCGTTCGCGCCGTTGCAGCTCGCGATCACGACGCTGAAAATCGCTGTCGGCGGCCACTTCGGCCGCCGCGATCGCCGCCGCCTGTTGTTCGATCGCCGCTCGCTGCTCAAATAGTTTTTGCTCCAACTCCGCGAAATACTGAACCCGCTCGCGCACCCACAGCCGCGAAGCCCGCAGGTCATCGTCTAGTTTGGCGGTCTGAGCGTGTAGTTGTGATTCGCGGCGGTCCAGCTCGCGCTGTTTGTTGCGCAGATGTGTCGCAAGCTGCCGAGCTTGATTGCGAACCTGAGCCACGGTGGCCGACGCGCTCGTCGTCGCCGCAGTGGCGGTAGTCGCCGCGGCCGAGTTCGTTTCGCCGGCGCGCTTCGCTCGGCCTGATTGCTCGGCACTCGCCGACCGAGCTTCGGACGCGGCCGCCACCGACTCGCGTGTGTCGGCCGCACCGCCCGAGGACGCCAAACCGCTGGGGTGCGGCGGATCGATCCGCGTGTGCGGAGGCAGCCCGTCGGCGCCGGCCCGTTGACCGTCGCGAAGAGGTTTCGACTCGTGATTTTGGCCGTCGCGCATGAACCAATCCGTTGTACGTCGGGCGACACTGCAATCTGCCTGCGGCAATCGCTGCAATCGATACTATCGTCAAGGTCGCCGACGAAAGTTGACCCGGAATCGGCGGGGCGGGCGACGCGACCCCCTCGGGCGGTGTCGGCGAGTCTTGATCGGGTCCGGTGATCGTGCCACAATCTCCGCTTACCCTTTCGCCGGAGCGGATCGACGAGCCGGCGGTTCCTGAAACTAGAGAGACTCTCATGAAGATCGTGCCGATCGGCGACAACATCGTCGTCAAACGTCTCGAGGCGGAAGAAACCACCTCGGGCGGCATCGTGTTGCCCAGCGCCGCCCAACGCAAACCGCAGGAAGGCCGCGTGTTGTCGGTGGGCGATGGCCGGCGGCTGGCCAGCGGCGAACGAGCCGCTCATCAAGTGAAGGAAGGCGACCGCGTCGTCTTCGGCAATTGGGTCGGAACCGAAGTCAAAATCAACGACGACGATCTGCTGGTCATCAGCGAAGACGACATCCTAGCCGTTCTGGACTAGGCCAAACCCGCGCGGTTCGCATCGACGCGCCCAGCCGAAACCGCAATCACCGGCCGCCCATCGACATAGCGGGACACTCGGGAAACGAGCGTTATGCAGACCAGCCCGCGCTCGCCAAACAGCCCCGCACCACCACACCGATTCCTACTCGTACTCAGCGAAGCGGTACTCGTTCTCCTACTCGCAACCCGCGCCGTCCTGTGAACCGAACATTTATTCCCATTCGAATCACCGGCAGCGCCTTGCGCGAATCGGCGCGAGTGGCGAGTAGGAGTACGAGTACGAGTACGAAGTGCGGGATGTAAAACGTAGCGCTGGGAAGCTACACCGCTTGGGCTTTGAACATTTGGCGGGCGACGGCTAGACGCGATGTGTAGACGTTGCGGTCGCGGGCGATCGTGGCGGCTTCGGATTCGTCGATCAGGCGGCGGGCGGTGAGCTCGGCCAGTGATTGCTCCAGAATCATCATCCCTTCCGTGCCGCCAGTTTGCATTACCGACTCGATCTGATTCGATTGGCCGATGCGGATCAAATTCGACACCGCGTCGTTCACTTGCATAATCTCCACCGCGGGGACTCGACCGTGATGGTCGGCGCGCGCGACCAATCGCTGGGACACCACGCATCGCAGCACGCGGGAAAGCTGATCGCGCACCGCCACTTGTTCTTCGGCCGGAAAGACGCTGATCATCCGGTCGATCGCGCCAATGGCTTCACCCGTATGCAGCGTCGAAAACACCAGATGCCCCGTTTCGGCGGCCGTCACCGCGGCTCGGATCGTGGCCATGTCTCGCATTTCGCCGACCAACAGCACGTCGGGATCTTCTCGCAACGCGGCTCGCACGGCCGAGGCGAACGACGGGACATCCGTGTAAAGCTGCCGTTGTTGGATCAAACATTGTTTATTGCGATGCACGTACTCGATCGGGTCTTCGATCGTGATCACGTGGCCTTGGCGGCGGAGATTGATCTCGTTGATCACGGTGGCCAGCGTCGTCGATTTGCCGCTGCCGGTCGGCCCGGTCACAATCACCAAACCATGTGGGTACTCGGCCAACTCGGACAATCGCGTGGGTAAATGCAATTCGGCGAACGAACGGTACTTGTCATCCAACCGCCGAATGGCCATCGCCAGCGAGTTGCGTTGGTAGAACACGTTGACTCGGAAACGCTGCCAATTTTCCCAGAAGAATGCCACGTCGATCGACATTTCTTGCCGCAGCACTTCCCATTGTTGGGGCGTCAGCAGGCTATCGACGATTTCGGCAACTGTCTTGGCGGAAATCGACTCCTCGCCATCCTTGATGACCGCGTTGTCCACGCGATAGTACGGTTCGACCGAGCTGGTAATGTGAATGTCCGAAGCGTTCAGCTCGACGCAGCGGCGCAGCAACCCATCGAAAACGGGGTGACAATCGTTGGTGAGGTCCATGCGAGATATAGCGATCTTAAGGTTTGCGTTGCCCTGCCCACAACACGCGCCGCGCTCGGCGGCTAGAGAAGCTTAGGTTGCGGAAACCCTCGCGTTGGAGCTGATCGGCGTTTCTTAATGCGTCATCCGTCCGTCCCTCGTCCGCCGCGCCGGCATCTTGTATTATCCGGCCTATGAACGCCAACGAAATCACCGAAGAAGTCGCGACGGCGGGACCGCCGTTGCGCGTGTTGATCGTCGACAACGATCCGGCCCACGCTCAAGCCATGACGGAAAGCTTGGAGCGAGTGGGCTACGAGTGCGTGAAAGCCACGTCGGGGCCCGAGGGAGCTCGGCGCGTGGCCCAGGACAACTTCGACATCATCATCACCGACTTAGTGATGAACGACGTCGACGGGATGGAGATTCTGGCTCGCGCCAAGCAAGCTTTGCCGGACGCGGAAGTCATCATGGTGACGGGCCACGCCACCGTGCCGAAGGCCGTCGAGGCGATGCAGTTGGGCGCATTTAACTTTCTGGAAAAGCCAATCACGCCGACCCGGTTACGAGCCACGACGGAGAAGGCGGCCGACGCCGTGCGGTTGCGGCGGACGAACTTGGAGCTGACTCAGCGGCTGGACGAACGATTCGGCTTTGAGGGCATCATCTACGCCAGCGAAAAGATGGGCCGGGTGATTGAGCGGATCAAGCGGATCGCGCCGACCGACGCCACGGTGTTGATCACGGGCGAGAGCGGCACGGGCAAGGAGTTGATCGCTCAGGCGATTCATCAGAACAGTCCTCGCAAGGGCAAGCGAATCGTGCCGCTGAACTGTGCGGCGGTCGCCGAGAATTTGGTCGAGAGCGAGTTGTTTGGCCACGTGAAGGGGGCTTATACCGACGCGGTTACCGATCGAGCCGGCGCGTTCGAGTATGCCAACGGCGGCACGTTGTTCTTGGACGAAGTGGGCGACATGCCGCTGAATACGCAGAGCAAGCTGCTGCGGGTGTTGGAAGAACATCAGATCACGCGCGTGGGCGACAACAAACCGATACGCGTGAATGTCCGCGTGTTGTCGGCGACCAATCGGCATCTGGAAGAAGCGGTACAGGACAATCGCTTTCGCAACGATTTGTATTTCCGGTTGAAGGTCGTGACGATCGAACTGCCCAGCCTCCGCGAGCGTCGCGAGGACATCGTGCCGTTGGTCGATCACTTCCGCAAACAATTCACGAAGCGTCACAAGAAATCCGTGAAAGGGATTTCGCCGGAAGTAACCAAGCGGCTGTTTTCGTATGACTGGCCGGGCAACGTGCGGCAGCTTCGCAACGCCGTGGAAACGATGGTGGTGCTGGACATTGATGGCGTGCTGGACCTGGATGACTTGCCGCCCGAACTGGCCGAAGTGGATGAAGCCGCGCTGGCTCAAGCCGACGACGGTCGAATGGGTTTGATCGGCAAGTCGATGGAAGATATCGAGCAGTGGGCGATCACGGAAACTCTGAAGCTGACGAACAACAACCGCGAAGAGGCGGCTCGGATTCTGGCGATCGGCTCCCGCACGCTGTACCGCAAGCTGGAAAAGTACCAAATCGGCAAGGACGGCGAAGTGAGTGCGGAATGACGGGATTGGACGCAACGGGGTTAGGCGCGACGGGGGTTCGGCTCGCGGGGGTTCGGCCTGACTCGGCCGAGCCATAGAATTTGCGAACGCTGCACGGTCGCGCGCCTTTCCGAACTTCTCCTTGCGAATCCCATTCAAGTTCATGCCTATCATCCGCCAACTGCCGCCCAGCGTGATTAACAAGATCGCGGCGGGCGAAGTGATCGAACGGCCTTCGAGCGTCGTCAAGGAGTTGGTCGAGAACTCGGTCGACGCCGGCGCCACGCGTGTGGATGTGGCGATCGAAGGAGGCGGCAGCACTTTGGTGCGCGTGGCGGACAACGGTTGTGGCATTAGCGCCGAGCAGTTGGTGTTGGCCGTGGCCAGCCACGCCACGAGCAAAATCAGCGACGCCGACGATCTGTTTTCGGTCCGGTCGCTCGGATTCCGCGGCGAGGCGTTGGCGTCGATCGCCGAGATCAGCCACTTTCAGATTCGCAGTCGGCAAAGCGATGACGAGGCCGGGGCGGAGATGGAAGTGATCGGCGGCGAGATTCGGCCGCTGGCTCCGTGTGGCGCTCCGGTCGGCACGACGATCGAAGTTCGCAATCTGTTCTTCAACACGCCGGTTCGCCGCAAATTCTTGCGCACGACGCAGACCGAGATGGGACACGCGATCGAAGCGTTCACCCGCATCGCGTTGGCTTTCCCCGACGTGCATTTCACGTTCGCTCACAACGGCCGGACGCTGCACGATTTGCCGCCGATCAGCGATTGGCGCGAGCGGATCGCCAAGCTGTTCGACGCCGATTTGGCCGGAGCTTTGATCGACATCGAAGGTCAGGACGGCGACGTCACGTTGCGTGGATTGGTGGCCGATCCGAGCCATAGTCGCGGCAGCAATCGGATGCAGTACGTGTTCCTGAACGGTCGGCACATTCGCGATCGAGCGCTCCAGCACGCGTTGGGCGAAGCCTATCGCGGGCTGCTAATGACCGGCCGGTTTCCGATCGCTTTTCTGCAATTGAACATGCCGCCCGAGATGGTCGACGTGAACGTTCATCCGACGAAACTGGAAGTGCGTTTCCAGGACGGCTCGCGGTTGTACAGCGTGTTGCTCGGTTCGCTGCGACGCAAGTTTCTCTCGACCGACATGACGGCTCGCGTGGGAAAGGCCGACGCGGAACAAGCCGCTGGCAACAGCGCTGCTGGAGGCTTGGGGCCGAACGCCGCGGGCTCGCGAGTCGACGCGGCTCATGCGGCCGATTCCGAGTTGAGCGACTGGGCTCGGCGGCAACTTCCCGGCGGCTCGAACACCGCCACGGCCGGCTCGCAACAAGCCCGCTTGGCGCTGCAATACGCCGCCAATCCCCGAGGCATCCCGCCGTTCAAACCGTTCGACGATGGCCGGCTAACTTTCGCGCCGTCGCAGACCACCGCGGTTGCTCCGCCCGGCGACTCGACGCACGCCGCACCCGCCACCACGCGTTTGCCCGGTGAACCAACCGTGGATCGCGGCGGCGAACGTTCGTCGACCGCTCCGCGCGGCGATTACGATCTCGTCGACTTGCCCGATCTGCCGCCAGTTCCGACTTCGCACGCCGCAAGAGCTTCAACGCCGACTACGACGCCGGCAACAACGGCGGTTCATCCCGAGGTGGCGGCGAGCGGCCTGGCGTCGGCCGAGTTCTCGACGACGACAGCCACCGGGTCGGCCACGTCACCGGCCGCTTGCCAAACCGGCATCCAGCTTCACAACCGCTATCTCATCACCGAGAACTCGCAAGGCATCTTGGTGGTCGATCAACACGCTTTGCACGAGCGTGTGATCTACGAACAGATTCGCGACAAGGTGTTGGGCGGGGCGATCGAAAAGCAGCGGTTGTTGGTGCCCGAACCCGTGACTTTGTTGCCGGCCGAAGCCGCCGCCGTGTTGGAAGCTCGCGAAACGCTGGCTCAAATCGGCATCGACGTCGAGCCGTTTGGCGGCGACACGGTGCTGGTTACCGGCTACCCCGCGATGTTGGCGAATTTGAATCCGGCCGAACTGTTGCGGCAGATCGTGGATCAATTGATGTCCGAAGGCAAAACGCCCGACGCTCGCGACGTGATCGACGAACTGCTGCACATGATCTCCTGCAAGGCGGCAATCAAGGCCGGCGACCGCCTCTCGCCGGAAGAGGTCTCGGCGTTGTTGGAACAGCGGCACTTGTTCCACGACACGCATCACTGTCCCCACGGCCGGCCGACGGCGCTGCTGTTCACGAAAGAAGAGTTGGACAAGCGTTTCAAGCGGATTTAGTCGCCGGCCTAAAATCCCTACGCCCTAGTGGATCACAGTAGTCGGCTTGGTTCTCGCCTGCTCGTCGGCACGCTCGCACGCTCGAACTTCCGAATTTTTTGACCTGGAAACGGCTGGGGGGATGTGATAAGTTCCCCGCCCCTTGTCCAGAATCTTCTCGTTCGAGATCGCGAGGTCATTTCATGCGCCGTCGCCGTTGCACGTTTGTCTGTCAAGTTCGTTTCGTTTTGCTGTCGCTGGTTGCGATCGGAATGCTGACTGGTTCGGCCGCGGCGTTGGCCGCTCCGCCTTGGCAATCGCTGATTCCGTTCAAGCGTCGCGTCGAGGCCGATCCGAACAAAACCTACACGCTGACCGAAGACCACGGGCCGTGGATGATTTTGGCCGCCACGTTCACGAGCATGCAGGCCGAAAAAGAGGCTCGCGATTTGGTGCTGGAAATGCGCAGCCGTTATAACGTGCCGGCCTACATGCACGAACAGGTTTACGACTTCACCGAACCGGTCGAGGGTCGCGGCGTCGACCGTTACGGTCGGCCGAAGAAGATGCGGTACGTGAACGCCACCAAATTCTCGGGCTATGCCGTGTTGGTGGGCGAGTACGAAACGTTCGACGATCCACAAGCCCAGAAGACGTTGGACACGATCAAAGCGTCGATGCCCCGTTCGCTAAATCCGGAAACGGGCAAGTGGACGATTCAGCGTTGGAAGGTCGTGCAGAAGCTGCGCGACCAGATGAACATGAACGACGAGCGCGACCAACGCGGGCCGCTCGGCGCTGCCTTCATCACGCGGAATCCGTTGCTGCCCGAAGAGTACTTCAACGCCGGCGGTCTCGATTCCTTTGTGATCGACATGAATAAGGGCGTCGAGCACAGTTTGCTGGACAATCCCGGCAAGTACACGGTGCAAGTCGCCACGTTCGGCGGCGAAGTCACGGTGGATCCCAACAAGGTCGAGAAGCTGAGCAACAGTCGCGACGCCTCGGACAAGCTGGTCGTGGCGGCCGACAAAGCTCATCGTTTGACATTGGCCCTGCGCCGCCGTGGCGTCGAGGCTTATGAGTTCCACGATCGCTTCGCCAGCATCGTGACGGTCGGCAGCTTCAACGAGTACGAAGCGGCCGGACCCGACGGCCAACCGGCGGTGCGGAAGGACATCCGCGAGATCATCGCCACCTATTCGGCTCGGCCAGCCGGGATCGGGGGCCAAGCTCAAATGGGCATCATCCCCAAGACGATCGACGGCATCAGTTGCGACGCCACGCCGACTCTGGTCGAAGTGCCTCGTCGCAGCGTCGGCGCGGCCTACGCTCGCACGGCCAGCCGCTAAAACTCTGCCGCTGTTAAAGCCAAGACGTGTCTCGGGCCTGGACATGCCTGGGGTCGAGCGAAGCGAGCCCTCAGCCGCGCCGCATCTTTGGAGTGCTCCGCCTTGTCGGAGCTTTTCTCCGCGGGTTGCGAGTACGAGTACCGCGTTGCTGAGTACCGCTTCGCTGAGTACGAGAACGAATTGGCTGTGAGAACGAATTGGCTGTGAGAACGAATTGGCTGGGGGCTCGCTTAGCCAGCCGGGTGGCACGCCCAGAGTGTTCGATGGGCGGCCGGGTGGCACGCCCAGAGTCTTCGATGGGCGTGGCTGGCGAGCTTCGAGTGACTACCTGCCACGTTGAGCCTCGCCCCAACCGTCCATGCCCACTGCGGCGCTATGAGCGTGCCACCTGACCTCGCGCCATTTCCAATCCCGCGCTTAGCCGGCCGGGGCGTCGGTTGGCGCATCGAGTTCCGGCGTTTCTGGGGCAGGCGCTTCTGGATCCGGCGGCTCGCCAGGGCGGCTGGCGTAGACCACGCCATACTCGCGAGCCTTGCGGCGCATCGACGACGGCTGCTCGCGGCGAAAGCGGAACTCGATCTCGTCCCACAGATCGCGGATCAAGCGATCCACCTGCTCGCGCATCCGCTCGACATCCTCCTGCTCGCGGTCATAGACACCGGCCGCCGCCGCTTGCGACGCGCGAAACGTCTCGTACTCGGTCAACTCGGTCGCAATCTCGGCCGCCGTGGGTTGCAAGATCGCCACGCCCCCGGCCGCCGTGCGATCCGCTTCGCCCGCGACGATTCGTTCGGCCCATGTCAGCAAATCGGCCTCGCCGTCCAACGCCGGCAACGATTCGGCGGAAATATCCAGTTGAAAGAAACCCCGCTCGCTGGCTTGGCACACGCCGCGCGCGACGGCCATATTGAAAGCCTGAAAGAAGTGCGAGACCCACATTCGCAACCGACCTCGCCGCACACTCAATGCCTCGGTCGCCTCGGACTGAGCCGAGAGCGCCTGGCCTCGCTCGCGAAGCTCTTGTTTCCATAGGGGCAGCGTGGCGTCCAATGTCGTCTTGGTTTCGCTGCTGAAGGCCAGGTCGGCTGGATCGGTGGCCGCCGCCTTTTTCGAAGCGGACTCCAGAGCTTGAAGACGCGTGCTGTCGCTATTCGGCAATCGGCGAAATGGCATGACGGTGTTCCTTCTACGAGCGAGGGGATGGGAACTTCAGGCGTCATCGTGGACCCAGCGGAACGCGTGGCCAACCACGAACCCCTGGATGGTAGGGAACGGCGAATCCGCCTGCAAGTCTGTCGCGGCGACAGTCGGGCGCGATGCCGTCGGGCGCCTCGCCGAACGATCGCCAGCGGTTTGTCACGCGTACCAAGGCGTCCACGCCGCGACGGCGAAGGGTTGGTGCGCGCAACAGCTTGCCCGCGGATTTCCGGCGATCGGTTGGTGCGCGCACAAGGGGCCCGCCGCGATTCCGGGGGCGGGTTGGTGCGCGCACAAGGGGGCTCCCGACGCGGCGGCGGGCTCCTGGTGCGCGCGTCAGGGCATCGCCAGAACAGCGTCCGGGGCCTTACACCTGCACAATCACGCCGACTGCGGACGGCGGTGGGCGAGGACGGTTGGCGCGAGGCGCTCGGCGACCGGAAGATGAGAATAAACCGAACTACGAACACGACGCGCGAGCGAGTGTGTCGGCGAATTCACTTGCTTGCGCCGCGTGCTGGTATTTTTCTGCCGGTCGCGTTAAATGACAGACAACCACCGGCTGCGTGCTGGTCACGCCCATCGAAGACTCTGGGCGTGCCACCCAAACCGCCGATAAGGAAGAAGAACCGTTCAATCGCAACCGACTTTCTTCTTCAATCGGGCGCGAAATTGAGTACGAGTACCGCGTTGCTGAGTACGAGAACGAATTGGCTGAGAACGAATTGGTTCGGCGGTGCTCGCTTCGCTCGACCCCAGGCACGCAATGTAGGGCGAGCGGCAGATGAGAATGTGTACACCTGTTGACGCTGGCAGCGTCCACCACGTGGCCGATGCTGCCGTCCACCACGTGGCCGATGCTGCCAGCATCGGTAGGTAAGCATTTCACTGCCGATCGACTAGGCACATAAAGTCGCTGGTTGATTTTCTCGGCCCTGGGCTTAACTCGATCGGCTGGTCGAATAAAGTTGAAGCCGCCATGACTACGCCGCAACGCATCGTCCCCCCGACTCGGAATAAGAAGAAGCGCGCGTGAGTTGATCGACTGCCGCGCCGCATGGGTCTTCGAGCGTGCACGCTGGACGATTATCCGCACGCGATCGAAGATGAGACCGGCGAGACGTTCACCGACAACGCGGTTGAAGGCGGTCGAACAGGCTCGGCATCCTCAACGAGTGGGTCATCGGCGAAGACAGCGGTCTGTCGGTCGATACCCTCGATGGCCGGCCGGGCGTGTACTCCGCCTTCGCTTCTCGGGCGAACATGCCACGGATGAAGCGAACAATCGGCATCTGCTCGCAACAGCTTCGTTCCGTGCCGCTCGAACGACGCACGGCTTTCTACACCTGCCACATCACGCTGTCGGATCCGACGGCCAAGTATCGAAGCCGAAGATTATTGCCGCGGTCGGATCCTGATCGAGCCGCATGGCGACGCCGTGGATTTGGCTACGATCCGCTGTTCGAGATCGTCGAGTATCACCAGACGCCTGGCCAATTGGGCGACGCCGTGAAACTGGTGCTCAGCCATCGGGCCCGCGCGATCCGCTCATTCGTCCCGCAAGTGTTGAAGCTGTTCGGCCGGTAGCGCCAACTCGCCTTGGGCAGCGGGCCAGCTATTCGGCGGCGACATTCCCTCGAGACGGTTTGTCAGTCGCATCTTTGGCCGTGGCTTGACCGTTGCCCTCTGCCGCACGGGCGATCAGCTCGACCTCCGATTCCAGTCGCAGGGCACAATGATTGATCCCAATCAACCGACTTCGCCGTCGGCCCCGCCGCCGATCTCCGTGATGACGCCGACGGAATCCACGTCGCGTCCGTTTCCACGGATGCGCGGCGGCGAACGGACTGGATCGGCGATGCAAGGCACCCATCGTGGCCGGGGCCAGGTTGTCTGACTGGCTTCGCCGCTTGTCGAAACCACGGCCTCTCTTGGACGCCGCCGTTGGTTCGGGCTCGCTGGCTTTTGGTTCGGGCTCGCGGGCTTGAGGCTCGGGGGCTTGTGGCTCGTCTGATTTAGAAGAGCTGGCTTCCGACGAGTCATCGGGTGTCTCCCGGCGGATCCTCGCCAGTTCGGCGTCGACCTGTTCCTCTAGTTCTTTAAGCTTCGGGTGGTTGAACTTGGGCCCCAGCGCCTGCGCTGTCTTTTGCGCTATGCGCATCCGCTCGACCAAATCCAACAATGTCTCCAACTGCATGGCCAACTCCAAGATGAGGCGAACCGCGTCGTGCGTTCCGGCAAGCTCCTCGCTTTTGCTATCTCGGCGGAGAATCGCGATGAATTCGCGCGATTGCGAAGCGAGGGCTTAACACCTTACCAAAATGTGGCGGCGATTGGAGGGGGCTTATCGCGACGAGTCGTCTATTGAATGGGCCGGGTGGCTCAGGCGGGCAAATTACTTCGCGCCGACTTTTCGTGGAGCATAGGCGTGGTCGCGTTTGCGGAGCACTTCGGCCTTCACGATCCGATCCGGCTCCGGCAATCCGCGGTTAAATTGCGGATTGCGTCGCTGCAGCTTGGCCAGCACATCCAAGCCCTCAATGACGCGGCCAAAGACGGTGTGCCGACCGTCGAGGTGTGGCGTGCGGCGGAACGTGAGAAAGAACTGCGAGCCGCCGGTGTCTTTTCCGGCGTGAGCCATGCTGAGCGTCCCCCGGAAATGTTCGCGGTGGTTCGGCTTCTCACATTCGCAGTAGATTTCGTAGCCGGGACCGCCCGAGCCGTTGCCAGCCGGATCGCCGCCTTGAGCCATGAAGCCGGGTAGCACGCGATGGAAGGCCAGCCCGTCGTAGAACCGTTTCTCGACCAGGCTGACGAAGTTGCCGATGGTTTCGGGCGCTTCGTTCTCGAACAGTTCGATCACGATGCGGCCTTTCGTTGTTTCCAAAGCGACGCGCGGCAAGTCGTTCGCGGTGGCTTCTTTCTCGCGGATTTGCTGTTCGCGAGCCCAACTGGTTTTAGCGGTGGCGACGTCTTCCAGCAAGCGTTCGCCTTCCGAGCTCAGCTTGTTTGCTTCTTGCGCCTGCTTGAGCAGCGATTCGGCCTTGGCGAACTCATCGCGGCAATAGGCGACTCGGCCAGCCATATCGGGCAACGCTGGTTCCGGACAATCGTTGTCCAGCAACAGCGTCGCCACTTCGGCGGCTTCGTCGTAACGATCGCGCCGCAAGGAATCATCCAACACGCCAAGCAGTACGCGCGTGACGTCGGCGTCCTTGTTCGGCGTCTCACGATATTCGGCTAGCGCCGAAGATCGCAGTTCGGCCAGCGTCTGTTCGCTGACGGCGATCTTCTGCCGATACTCGGCCAACAAAGTTCGCCGCAACTCGACCTCCGTGGCTTCGCTGTACGCGTTGGTTAAACGATCCAAGTCGGCATCGATCGCTTTCCATTCGCGTAAGACCTCGGCGAATGCCCGCGTTGTGTTCGGCCCGGCCGGTTGGTCTTGAGCAATCGCGGTGAGCCCGCCGCCGAATGACGCGATGCCGAAGGCGAGAACCGAACAAGCGGCGACGATCCACCGGCGCTGGCGAAACGAAACGATGAGCGACATGTTGTTCAACCTTGAGCGGCCGTTCGCCTTTGCCTGCGAACGGCCGCGGTGTTGGAGAGTGTTGGTAAGAATCGGACAACAAACGATTCGAAGACCGCGCGACTAGCGGCCTCGCGATCACTCGACCTTATTCGGCTTGTACTCGTGCTCGCGTTTGCGGAGCACTTCGGCCCTGACGATCTTCGACGGCTCGACCGCAGCATCCGGCGACGAAGGGTCAATCCGATGCAGGCGAGCCAACACGTCCATCCCTTTGATCACGC
This sequence comes from Pirellulaceae bacterium, assembly GCA_041399085.1. Classification (GTDB taxonomy): domain Bacteria; phylum Planctomycetota; class Planctomycetia; order Pirellulales; family Pirellulaceae; genus JAWKTM01. The sequence continues at coordinate 81,557 of JAWKTM010000017.1, read as the reverse complement.
GGCCGAATGCCGTGTGTTGGCCGTTCAAATGCGGCGTGGGGACGAACGTTAGGAAGAACTGCGAGCCGCCCGTGTCGCGGCCGGCGTGAGCCATGCTGAGCGTACCGCGGAAGTGATCGCGATGATCTTCCTTTTCGCATTCGCAATAGATGTTGTAGCCCGGTCCGCCCGTGCCGTCGCCTTGCGGATCGCCGCCTTGGGCCATGAAACCTTGCAGCACGCGATGGAAACTCAGGCCATCGTAAAACCCGTGTTCGACCAGCGAGACGAAGTTGCCGACCGTCTCCGGCGCCTCGTTCTCGAACAACTCGATCACGATGTCCCCTTCGCTAGTCGCGAGCTTCACGCGCGGCAAATCATCGGCCGCGGCTTCCGCTTCTCGCTTGGCCTGTTCCTTCTTCCAGAGTTCTTTGTATTCCGGCAGCACGCCGAAGTAATTGCGGCCGACGTCGGTGAGCACGCCGAACTGCTGAGCCTTCTGCAAATACTTCTCGGCGGCTTCGAAATCGTTGGTGGCGAAGGCCGCGATACCGGCGGCGTTGTAAATTTCCTTCGACGGACAATCGTTCTCGATCAGCGGTTGAGCCAGCGCCAAGGCGGGTTCGTAGTTGTCGCGTTGAATTTCGTCGTCCAGCATCTTGACCAGAAAGCGAAGCAGCACGCGGTCCGTATTGGGCGAAGCTCGGTAAGCCTGAAGCCCCGTCTCGCGCAGTTCCGGCAGCAACGCATGGCCGCGGTCGATCAGTGAAGTCCATTGCTCTTGCAGCACCTGAATCTCATTGTCCTTGGCGATTTGATACTGCGACTGGACGGCCCGCAGTTCCTTGAGCAATTCCTTCCATTCGTCCAGCTTGACGTTGAACGCCTGCTGAGCCACGGCCGCATCGACCGGTTTGGCCGTAGCCGCTGGTGTTGATTCGGAAGTCGGCTTCTCTTCGGCAGGCTTCTCCTCGGCCGGCTTTTCTTCGGCGGGTTTTTCCTCCGCCGGCTTGTCTTCGGTTGGAGCATCCGCGGGCTTGTCTTCGGCCGGCTTGTCTTCGGCTGCTGGCTTCTCATCGGCGGAAGTCGCGTCGGCTGGTTTCTCGGCGTCCGCTGGCTGATCTTCCGCAGGTTTTTCTTCGCTCGGTTTTTCTTCGGCAGCGGCCGCCGGTTCTTCTGCCGGCTTGTCATCGGCCGCGTCGTCTTGAGCCGACACGTTCGAGCCAAACAGCAACAGGGACGCGGCCAGAGCGGTCGAGCCGCCGGCAACTCGGAGCGAACGCCACAACGTGTGGCCAAAGCGTCGAGACATAGCTAACCTCTTTAACATTGCGGTGGACGAGCGATTCGCGTGAGAATCGCCGAATTGTACGGATATTGTCCCGGCTCGAAAGACGCGGCAGCGAACGGTCGCCGCCAATCGGCCCGCTGGCTTGGCCGGGATAGACCGTCATTCTACGGTCGGCGGGCTTGTTTTGGTTCGCTGTAGTTTACTTCCAATCCGGGGTTTTGCTTCGCCGATGTCCGATAAACGCCGCAAATCGACTTCCGCCGGCCAGCGATCGGGCGGCAACCGGGCCGCGACTGGCAAACCGAATTCGGCCAGCACCGCTCTGCGAATCATCGGCGGTTCGATGCGAGGCCGACCGCTTACCTATCACGGCGATCCGCGCACTCGGCCGATGAAGGATCGCGTGCGCGAGGCGGTGTTCAATCTGCTGGGCGAGTCGGTCAAAGGCTGCCACGCGATCGACTTGTTCGCCGGGACCGGAGCTTTGGCGTTGGAAGCGATCAGCCGCGGGGCGATTCGGGCCACGTGCGTCGAACGCCACTTTCCTTCCGCCCGGTTGATCGAACGGAACGCTCGCGAGTTGGAGGTGGCGGATCGCGTCGATACGGTCGCGGGCGACACGTTTATTTGGGCGTTGCGGCATGGAGGGCTGGCCGAACGAGCGACGGACGCGACGCCGTGGTGCGTGTTCTGTTCGCCGCCTTATGCGTTGTTTGTCGACCGCCGCGACGACATGCTGCAACTGATCGAAGCCGTGATGCAAGCCGCGCCGCCTCGGAGCCAGTTGGTGGTTGAGTCCGACGATCAATTCGATGTCGAGACAGCTTGCCCCGGCGTCACCTGGGACGTGCGCAGATACGCGCCGGCCATCGTGGCGATCGCCGATATCGGCTCGGGAAACTCGGCCGATTCCCAGGGCACGTGAGCCAGCACGGGCGGAACGCAGCGTTGCTCCAATTCGCGAAGATTGCTCAGCACGCTGGGATCGGCGGCCGGGTCGGGCGATCGCACGTCGTTCAGAATCACGCCGCCAATCGGCAGTCCCGTGCGGAACGAAGCGGCAGTGATCAGCGTCTGCAACGTCTGGTTGATCACGCCCAGTTGGTTCGGCGCGATGACCAACAGCGGGAATCCCAGATCGTAGGCCAAGTCGGCGACGTAGTCTTCGTCGCTGATCGGCGACATCAATCCACCGGCGCCTTCGACCAGCACCAGATCGCTCGACGCCAACCACGGCTCGACGCCGGCTCTCAGCAACTCGGCGTTAACGCGGCGGCCTTCGTCCCGAGCGGCTTGATCCGGAGCGAGCGGCGCGGCGAAGCGTTGCGGACAAACTTGTTCGAGCGTCCCCGGCCGCCCGGCCGCTTCCCACAGAGCCACGGCGTCCGTCGCGACGAGCTCGCCCGCGGCGTCGCATTCACAGCCACTGGCCACGGGCTTGTAAACGCCGACGCGATAGCCCGCGGCCGCGAATGCGCGGGCCAACAGCGCCGTCACGAACGTCTTTCCCACGCCCGTATCGGTACCGGTGATAAACAGCCCTTTGGCAGGTGTTTGGCTCATGGGGCATACGTTACTATCGCTCGAACTTGCTTGGAAGTGAGCCGTATTGGCCGCGGAGTCGGTCGGCGGCGACGATCGCGAGGCACACGCCGGAACCAACCCGCGCGGGATTGCGTAGAACGCCTCGCATCGGCTCATTCCACACGCTCGCTTTTATGGCTCTGCTGAATTGCCCATGAATCGCCAACGACCTAGCGAAGTAACCGTTGCCCTGGTGCAGATGTCCTGCGGCCCGTCGAAAGATCGCAACGTGGACAAGGCCCTGGCGCGGATTAAGGACGCCGCCGATAACGGCGCAAACATCGTTTGCCTGCAAGAGATTTTCGCCACGCACTATCCCTGCCAGTCGGAAGATCACGCCAAGTTCGACGAAGCCGAACCGCTGCCAGGCCCGACCAGCGAGGCGTTGCAACGTGCGGCTCGGCAACACGGCGTTGTGGTCGTCGGTTCGTTCTTCGAGCGGCGAACGGCCGGCGTCTATCACAACACGGCCGTGGTGTTCGATGCGGACGGAACGCAAGCGGGCGTATATCGCAAGATGCACATTCCCGACGATCCGCTGTACTACGAAAAGTTTTACTTCACGCCGGGCGATCTCGGATTCCGCAGTTTCGCCACGCGGTACGGTCGAGTCGGCGTCTGTATTTGCTGGGATCAATGGTTTCCCGAAGCCGCGCGGCTGACGGCTCTGACTGGCGCCGAAATTATCTTCTACCCGACCGCGATCGGCTGGCTGCCCGACGAGAAGGCCGTTTACGGCAAGAGCCAACATTCGGCGTGGGAAACGATGATGCGCAGCCACGCGATTGCCAACGGCGTGTTCATCGCCGCTCCGAATCGCGTCGGCCGCGAAGGCGAGCTGGAATTCTGGGGCGCGTCGTTCGTCGCCGATCCGAACGGGAATGTGTTGGCCCGAGCGGCTCATGACAGCGAGGAAACGCTGCTAGTCGAATGCAATCTGGACAAGATCGACACGGTCCGCACGCACTGGCCGTTCTTGCGCGATCGCCGCATCGACGCCTACGGGAATTTGACCAAACGGTATTTGGACGGCGATTCGATTTAGCGATCTTCGCGAGCAGAGGACCACATGGAAACACCGGCGTCGCTCGGCTATCGCTGGCCGGCGGAATGGGAACGGCAGGCGGCCGTCTGGCTGAGTTGGCCTCACAATCGGGATTCGTGGCCCGGCAAATTCGAACCGATTCCGGGGCAGTTCGCGGAATTCGTGCGAGCGATCGCGCGATTTGAGCCGGTGCATATCTTGGCGGGCAGCGAAGCGGTCATGGCCGAAGCCCGCTCGCTGGTGGGCGAGTTGCCGAACGTCACGCTGCACGACGTTCGCACCAACGACGCTTGGTGTCGCGATCACGGGCCGATCTTTTTGGCGAAGTCGCCACATGCCGACGCGTCGCTGCCGCCGGCTTTGATCGATTGGCAATACAACGCCTGGGGCGGCAAGTATCCGCCGTTCGACGCCGATAACGAGGTGCCTCGGCAAGTGGCGGAGTGTCTTGGCTATCGCCGGTTTGCGCGGTCGCTGGTGCTTGAAGGCGGATCGATCGAAGGCAACGGCGCGGGCACGTTGCTAACCACCGAATGCTGCTTGCTGAATCCGAATCGCAATCCGTCCGAGAGCCGCGAGGAGATCGAGCAACAGTTGCGCGAGAACCTGGGCGTCACCAAGATTCTGTGGCTCCGCACGGACGGCATCGCGGGGGATGATACCGACGGGCATATCGACCAACTGGCTCGTTTTGCGAATGCCACGACCATCGTGGCGGCGGTGTGTGAGGATCGCGACGACGAAAACTTCGAACCGCTGCGAGCGAACTGGGAGCAATTGCAGGCGATGACGGATCAAGCCGGGCGGCCGTTCGAGGTCGTGCCGCTGCCGATGCCGCGAGCCTTGTATTACGACGATGCTCGACTGCCCGCTTGCTACTGTAATTTTCTGATCGTCAACGGCGGCGTGATCGTGCCCGTGTTTGGCGACGACGCGGCCGACGAGCGAGCTTGCCGCACACTCGCCTCGTGTTTCCCCGACCGTGAGATCGTGCCGCTGTACGCTACGGATCTTGTCTGGGGATTGGGAGCATATCACTGCTTGTCGCAACAACAGCCGGTCCATGATCCGGCCGTTGGTTCGTGAGTCGGCAGTGATTCGTATGATGGGCAATCGCTAACGGAATCCGTGCTCTTCGGCCGGAAACGTCGCGTCGCGAACTTCCTGGCAATACTGCCGAGCCGCGTCGCCGATGATCGTCTGCAAATCGGCGTACTGCTTGACGAACTTCGGCACATGGCCCGATGTCAGGCCCAGCATGTCGTGAGTCACGAGCACTTGCCCGTCGCAATCAGCGCCGGCTCCGATACCGATCGTCGGAATGGATAGCCGGTCGGTAATCTGCCGAGCCAACTCGCGCGGGATGCATTCCAGCACGATCGAGAACGCGCCAGCTTGTTCCGCTGCCGTGGCGTCGTTCATCAAACGCTCGGCGTCGCGTTGCACTTTGTAGCCGCCCATTTGATGCACATTTTGCGGTCGCAGCCCGACGTGAGCCATCACCGGAATGCCCGCGCCGACCAAAGCCGAGATCGTCGCCGCTTGATCCGCGCCGCCTTCCAATTTGATTGCTTGGCACCGCGTCTCTTTCAAGATTCGCCCGGCGTTAGCAATCGCTTCGGGAACACTCACCTGATACGAAAGAAACGGCATGTCGGCGACGACCAACGCGTGCTGAGCCGCTCGCGACACCATTTCGGCGTGGTAGATGATGTCCTCCAGCCGCACACCGAGCGTGTTCTCGCGGCCTTGCACGACCATGCCCAGCGTGTCGCCGACCAGCAAACTATCGACGCCGGCTTCGTCCAACGCCCGCGCGGTCGGATAGTCATAAGCCGTCAACATCGTGATCTTTCGTCCGGCTTGTTTCAGCGCGACAAACTCGGGCACCGACAGCGGACGCGAATGATTCACCATGACGACTCGACGTTTTTGGGGAGAGAGAGCTCGGCGAACGGTGCCGGGTCGGGAGACCCGAGCACAGCGCGTTTTTGGGGGAGAAAGTGCTCGGCAGCGTTCAACAACTGGCATTGTCGCGACGCTGCCGCGGACTGACAAGCCGCGTCGACCAACGAACGCCGCGCGAAGCTTAACCGTGCAAAGCTTCGACTCATAACGACAGCGGCTCGCCGGCCAATTGGCGTTCGTCGCGAGTCAGTTCGTACATGTCGTGGATCAGTTGCACGTCGCAATCGCGCTGCTGCACATTGCGTCGCTGAAACATGCGCTGTTGCGAAGCGATCATCACTTCGGGCGGCAACTCGGTCACTTGGCCAAACAACCGCGCGTAGTTTACGAAGCTTGGCACATTGGTGGTCACGAAACCGTACAGCATGCTGCAAGCGCCGATCGTCTTGCCAGTGAAAATGCCCGTGTTGATTGCCGACTTGGCATAGTCGCCCATGATGCAGCCGACGAACTGCATCCCCGTGTTAATCTTCTGGCCGCGATAATCCATGTTCACCACGCCGTAAGTGTTTTTCAAATCACTGTTGCATGTGCCCGCGCCCAGATTGATCCAGCTTCCCAAATAGCTGTGCCCCAAAAAGCCGTGATGCTGTTTGTTCGTGAACGGCTCGATCACCGACGCCTCGACCTCGCCGCCTATCTTCGCCGTATGGCCGATCGACACCGCGTCCTTAATCGCCGCGTGCTCGATCACACGGGAACCGACGCCCAGATAGGCCGGGCCGCTCAGATAACAGTAAGGTCCGACACGCGAACTGCGATCCAACAAAATCGGACCGTGGCTAGTGTCGCTGACGATATAGTCACCCAGCGTCGCGCCCTCCGCCGCGAACACGCCGTCGCGAATCTCGCGATAATCGCCGCTGGCCAAACGAGCTTCCAGGTTCTCGGCCATCGCCGCCATGTTGTGTCGAACCACATCGTGCGGATACTCGAACAACGACAAAGGCAGCTCGCGCCGCGGCAATGTATCCAGCCCGAATCGCCGCCACAAACTGGATGGCTCGACGGCCGAGCTGGAACTGGCCGAGCCGGCTGCTCCGGCCGAAGTGACGGCCGCCGTCAACTGATCGCCTTGCCACACCGCCACGGGCTCGGCCGACTGCACGAGCGACTTGAGCGCGGCGAACGCGCTGGCCGACGGAACCAACCGCGCGTTCACCCACAAAGCGGCTCTGCCCGATGCGTTGGTGAACGGCTTGAGTTGCGAAAAATCCTCGCGCTGCAACTTGGCCAAATGCGGACGCACGATCGAATGCGGCGAGTCGTTCAATCGCAGCAACCAATCGACCAAACGGTAACTGGCGCACGACACCGCATAGGTTGGCCGCCCGATCGTGATCGGATAGAGCTGCTCGACCCATTCATCCTCGAAGACGATCAACTCCATCGCTCGCTCCTTCTCGCTGGTCGCTACGTTCACATGTTCGTTAAATCGTCGGCGCCCGCGCCACCGATCAGCCGATCCAGGGCCGCCGATAAGGCCGACGCATGCTCGGCCGTCCGCGCATAGACGCGGCAAATCCGGTGGCTGACCGGCAGCCGCTTGTAAAGCTGATTCGCGCTCAACGGCCGCACCACATCGGCTGACGAGTCGTACAAAAAGTTCTGGCCCGACGCATGGCCGCGCGTATGCGGTCGGTGGATATGCCGAGCGATGTCGATGCGGAATTCGATCTCGCGCAACTCGGCCGGAAGACCCTCGCGTACCTTTCGCGCCACGAATTCCCGATCGCTAAAGATGCTGGTCTGTTCGGGATCGTCTTCCGAGAACACCAGGTTCCGTTGGCAGACCATCTTCCACGGAATGTTTCGCTCGACCAACCGCCGCCAACGTGCGCCCAGTTCGCGAGTCCGGGCGTCCGAAGAACGCACCCAGCGTCGCACGTCGACCAACAACGACGACTCGGTAAACTCGCAATAGTCGGCCAGATGCTCCAGTGGATTCCCTGGAAACAACAGCTCGCGGCTGTCGGCGAACACTTCCGCCAACTCGATGTCGATCGCTCGCACCGTGCGATGAAAATACACGGCCCGAAATAACTCGGCTTTCATCCCAATGAACCGCACCAGCGCATCGATCCCTCGGTCGTGAATCGTCAGTCCCCGATCGCTGAAGAAGCTGTAGTGCAGCAGCCGCTCCAGATCGAAGGCCCGCGGACTGTAGCCCGACATGTAAGCGTCGCGCAGCACGAAATCCAGATTGTCGATCGTGTAGATGCCGCTCAACAAAGACCGCAGATAGCGAAGCCAGCGGGGCCGCCGTTCGTCGTCCGCCGAATTGGCCGCCGGTCGCTGGATGAGCCATGCGATCTGCTCCGGGTCCAAGCGCTCGTCGTCCGTCAGCCGTCCGTTCGGATTCCGCCGGATCGTTCGCAGCAACGGCCCCAGCTCGTGAACGATGATGTGCGCGCCCAGCGTTTCGTGGGTTAGGCCGAACGACTGCAAAAAATGCTCGTCGAAGAAATGTCCAAACGGCCCGTGTCCCACGTCGTGCAGCAACCCAGCCATCCGCAACAACGACTCGACATACGCGCGGCTCGGCACATCCCGATCGACTTCGGCCAAGCTTGGGTAGAGCGCCGCCGTCGCGCGGCTGGCCAAGTGCATCACGCCCAGCACATGTTGAAAACGCGTGTGTTCTGCCGAAGGGAACACCCACCAAGCTGTCTGCAATTGATGGATGTGCCTCAGCCGCTGCACCCACGGTGTGTCGATGATCTGCCGCTCGGTCGCCTCGTCCTCGGCTCGGTCACTGTCCGACGAGAAGGCGATGTAGCCGTGTAACGGATCATGGCTCAAGTTTTCCAGATGATAAGCCCGCATGGCCGGATTATGACGACTGTGCCGCTTTTTTGCAGGGCGGGTTCTCGACTCTGCCGATCAGCGTGATTTTGACGAGCTTGACTTGGCCTTCCCATCGGCCGAAAGATTGCGAAACGTCCACTGCGCACGGCGGCTTACTGGACGTTAAGATAGGCGGTTCGCGAAGACCGGTTAGTTTGCATTTTCCGGGCTTCGCATTTGCGACAAACATTGCCGATACACGTTAAGAATCGGTTCTTCCGATTGCCCTGACCCGCTGCCCCGCCAACCCACCGACTCGCAATCCGTAAAGGAGACCGTTGTGGTACGTTTGTTCCTCTCCCTCTGCTTGTCGCTGGCCGCGCTGCTGATTGTCAGCGGTTCGGCTTTCGCCGTTCAGCCGGCCGACCGCTTGGCGCCCGCGACGACCAAGGGCTTCCTTTCGGTCGACGACATGGATGAATTGCGAGCGCGATTCAACCAAACGCAGCTCGGCGAGCTCATGAACGACCCGGTCATGAAGCCGTTCACGGACGACCTGAAGCAGCAGCTTGAGAACAAGCTGACGCAGGCCGGCATGCGAATCGGCCTGACCGTCCAGGATTTGGAAGGCGTCTACGGCGGCGAAGTCGCGATGGCCGTGATCCAACCGAACAACGACGAGAAGCTGCACGCGATGGCGATGATCGTCGATGTGACCGGTCACTTGCCGCAGGCCAACGAGCTGCTCGCGAAAGTCGACCGCAACATGCAGCAGCGCAACGCCAGCCGTTCGCAAGTCGCCGCGGCCGGCATTCCGATGACCGTCTATACGCTGCCTCGCAAACGGGGCGAAACCGAAACGCGGACGTCGATCTTGTTCCTGGCCAAGGATCAACTGGTCGCCTGCGATCACTTGGATACGGCCAAGGAAATCGCCGCACGCGTGGCCGGCATGGCCGCTGGTCCAACGCTGTCGACCGTGGTGGCCTATACCCAGTCGATGAAGCGTTGTGAAGAAGCTTCCGCGGGCGAAGCGCCGCAAGCTCGCTGGTTCATCGAACCGTTTGGATATGCCGAAGTGAATCGCGCGGCGAACGGTGGTCGTAAGAAACGCGGCACGGACATGCTGAAGGTGCTCGAACACCAAGGATTCGACGCGATCCAAGGTGTCGGCGGTTGGGTTTGGTTCAAGACCGACAGCCACGAGGTGCTACACCGCTCGTTCGTCTACGCTCCGCCGATCGCGCTCGACAACGGCCAGGCCGTCCGCGAACGATACCGTTTGGCCGCCCGCATGATGCAGTTCCCGAACCAACAGCCGCTGACCGCTCAGAATTGGATTCCGCGCGAGCTGGGCACCTATGTCACGTTCAACTGGAAGATGATCGACGCGTTCCACTACTCGGAAACGCTGGTCGATGAGTTGGCCGGCGCCGAAGGCGTATTCGCCGACGTGCTGGATGGCATCAAGAACGATCCAACCGGTCCGCAAGTGGATCTGTTGAACGATCTCGTCGCGCACTTTGGCGAACGAGCCACGGTGCTGGGCGACGCCAAGCTGCCCGTCACGCCGAAGAGCGAGCGGCTGATGTTCGCGATCGAGCTGACGAACGCTCAAGCCGCCCAGCGCACGATCGACAAGGCGATGAGCACCGATCCGAACGCCAAGAAACGCATGTTCGGCACTCAAGTGATTTGGGAGATCGTAAACGAGGAAGCCAGCGAAGTGCCGGCTTTGCAAATCGACGGCGGCTTTGGCGGTTTCGGCGACGAGCCGGAGGAAGACGAAGAGAAGCCGGTGTTGCCTAACTCGGCCGTTACGGTTGCTCATGGCCATCTGTTGATTTCATCGCACGTGGACTTCATTGTCGATCTGCTGAAGCAAGTGGCCGCGCCGGACAGTCTCGGACAAGCGGCCGACTATCAGTTGGTCAATCGAGCTCTGGAGAAGCTGGGCGCGGATGTCGAAAGCTTCCGCACGTTCTCGCGCACCGACGAAGCGTATCGCGTCACCTACGAGTTGCTGAAGCAGAACCGGATGCCGGAATCGGAATCGATGTTCGGTAAAATGCTGAACCGGATGCTCGGCACGGGCGAGAAAGGCGTAACGCGCGAGCAAGAGATTGACGGCAGCAAAATGCCCGGCTATGACGCCGTGCGTCGGTATCTTGGACCGGCCGGAATGTACGTGCATTCCTACGAGGACGGCTGGTACATCGCCGGCGTGTTGCTACACAAAGACGCGGCTCGCTAATCCACCTCGAAGTTAATCGTGTGTGGCTGGAGCCGAGCCCTTAAAGCCCTCCAGCCACTTAGACGTTGTGATCCTGCTCAAACGCCGGGACAAGCGGACAAGTGCCGCTGCCCGGTGTATCAGTCGAGATTAAACCGTTCGCTTTTCGCTGCTCACGCTAGTTGCCCATTCGCGGAAGGTGGCTTCGTCGACGAACACGGCTTGGCGGGTAAGCTGCATCATCACGGCCGTTGCGGGCCAACCGCAGGCGGCAAGCAAGCGGTCGAATTCGTCAGCCGGACAGCGGCCCTTGAGCTCGGCGAACAACACCGCGCCGCCTCGGTCGTAAAACACGCCGTCGACTTGCCAATCATCGGGGCCTTGCGGGGAAACCCAAACAAACGATCCGTCGGGCTCGAAGAACATCCGCGGCAACGCTTCCAGCCGCTCGCCGACTTCCTCGAAGGTGATCGGAAACGTTTGGCCACGTGCGGAGATCGGCACGTCGAGCGTCGGCAATGAGCGTCCGTCGATCACAAGCGTTTCGCCGGGGCTCAAGCCAGCCGGCCGCGCGTGCATGTGAATGTCAAACCGCAGCATCGACCGACTCCGCCAGCCAACGTAGATAGCCTTCGCTGCCCGCCAGGATCGGCAAGGCCAGAATCTCGGGCTCGTCATAGGTGTGAATCCGCCGGATGGCCGCTTCGACTTCCGCGTATCGCGAGGCGTGCGTTTTGATCGTCAGTTGCCATTCGCGGGCCATGTCCAGCTTGCCTTCCCAGCGAAACAAGCTGGTCACCGGTCCGCCGATTTGAACACAGGCCGCCAGCCGTTGGCTCACGAGAAAGTCGGCGATCCGTTCGGCCTCTTGTTGGTCGGCAACGGTCGTCACGATTTGGATGGCTTCGGTCATGATCGCAGTGCCTTACAGTTCCAGCGAGAAATCGGTCAGCCGCTCGACGCCGTTTTCGGTGACCAGATAATCGTTTTCGATCCGCATGCCGGCTCGCAGTTCGTCGGCATACAAGCCAGGTTCCGCCGTAAATACGTCGCCCGCTTCAAACGTATCGTCCCAGTGCGGATTCAAGTGCGGCGCCTCGTGCGGGAACAGCCCGATGCCATGACCGAGATGGTGATTGAATACGCCGACGGGCGCTTGGTCGAGAATCGTTTGAGCTTCCTGGAACAGCTCCCGAGCGTTCTTGCCCGGCCGCACTTCGCGTTCGACATGATCGAACACTTGCGTGATGTATCCCCAAGCGGTCCGCTGCGCGTCGCTCGCTTCAGTCACGGCGATCGTGCGAGCGTTGTCGGCGAAGTAGCCGCGGAACGCTGGGCCGAGATCCAGAATGTATAGCTCACCAGCCAGGGCTTTCCGACCAGCTCGCGGCGGCCCGCCGCGCGAGCCGCATTGATAATCGTTGCCGGTGCCGGTGAGCGGCTCGTCGAACTCGGCGACCGCGGCCGATTGCAGTTCGTTAAACACTTCCAACTCGGTCACGCCCGGCCGAATGATTTCGCGAGCCCGAGCGTACATCCGCTCGGTACCGGCGATCGCTTTGCGAATCATCGCCAGCTCGTCGGCGTCCTTGCGGCGCCGCAGCCGATACAACGCTGGTTCCACGTCGTGCAATTGGGCCTCGATTCCGTTCGCCAAGTGCGGTCCGAACGACGAGAACTCGCAGCCGATATGCTGGACGGCCGGCCAAGTTTTCAAAGCGTCGAGCAACACGCGGGACGACTCGGCGCGTTGGTCGTTGCGCAGCGTCGAGTGCCATTTGGCGTCGAAGTGCCGCAAGTCATCGATGGCGCCGAGCGGCTCGGTCTTGGCCGGCGCGACCAACAACACGCGGCCATCGGCGTGCATCGCCGCGACTGGCGAAAACAACCACGCGAACCGCTGGCCCGTCAGCCATTGGATGTGTTCCTGCTGCGTGACGATCACGGCGTCCAATCGCCGCTCGTGCATCACTTCCAACAGCCGCCGTTGCCGTCCGCGACAAGCGGCAAGATCGATTTCATAGGGGTTCATCGTTCCGTTTCCAGGGGCGAGTTCTGTTGTTCGGCCGACGATTCTAACAACCAAAGCCCGCGGACGGGACTGTCGGCAAGGCGACCGTGCGCTGAGGCGACGTTTCTCGCTCGGGCGTTGAGCGGATTGCTCGGCGGGAGCCTCGATCTCCCTTAGACGCCGGTTTGCTCGGCGGGAGCCTCGATCTCCCAGATGCGATTGGTTTGCTCGGCTCGAGCCTCGAGCTTCCGTGGTTGATTTTGTCTCGCGTAGGGCGATCGGTGATTGCCAAGTACAATCCACGTTTCAGTGGCAGCCGCAGCTATGTTCCTCTCGACGACTGACGAAAGAGCACCATGTTTCATCGCCGAATTTGGCTCGGGTTTCTTTGCATCCTCGCCGCGTCGTTGACGACGCCAATGCGTGCCCAAGACTTGCCGGCGGATTCGCCGCGGCGGACGGCGATGGTCGAGGTGATCGAGCGAACGTTGCCTTCGGTCGTGGCGATTCGCGTGGTCGAGCGGAACGAGGCGGAGGTCCGCGTGCATATCGGCAGCGGTGCGATCTTGCACGAGCATGGTTATGTGCTGACCAACGCTCACGTGGTTCGCAACGCCAAGGCTGGCGAATTGCAATTGAGCGATGATCGCGTGCTGCCGTTCCAAACGCTCGTTCGTTGGCCTTGCGAGGACTTGGCCATCCTACGAATTCCCAGTGTCCCGTCGCTGAAGCCCGCCACGATTGGGCGCAGTCACGACCTGATGCTGGGCGAGCCGACGGTCGTGATCGGTTCGCCGACCGGGCTGGCTCGCTCGGTTTCGACCGGCATTGTCAGCGGGCTGAGTCGTGCGACGCGAACGGAATACGCGTTCTTGCCTTCGATGGTGCAAACCACCGCGGCAACCAGCGGCGGCAGCTCCGGCGGCCCGCTGCTGAACGCGTTGGGCCAACAGATCGGCGTCATTACTTCGCGCGATACGTCGGCTCAAAACATCAGCTTCGCCATCATGATCGACCACGTGCGGCAAGTCTTTCCGAACATGGTGGCCGCCGAACAACGGATCGGTTTCCAGTTCGGTGCGGCGGTCGACATGCTGGCCGAGGAAGCGAAGGTGACGGAAATCCGCGCGGGATCACCAGCCGAAGCGGCCGGTTTGCAGGTCGGGGATGTCGTGACGCATTTCGACGACTTGATCGTTCGGCAGGGAATCGACTTTCATTTGATGACGACCCGTTTGCGTCCCGATAAGTCGACGAACCTACGTTACCGGCGCGGCGAGGAAACGCACGAAACGATGGTGACTCCGACGGGGTTGGAACCGCTGGACTCCGTGGCGGTCGAGAACGTTCAGCCGGGGCTGGAAGCCGAAGTGTACGCGGGGCTGTGGGATAAGCTGCCCGATTTTCAGACGCTCGAGTCCGTCGAACGCAAAGTGATCCCGCAGGTAAAGCTGGACGAGTTCCCCATGTTCCAGGACAAGTTCGCCATGCGAGCCACAGGCTTCGTGAAGATCCCCGCCGATGGTTTGTACGGCTTTTACTTGCGGTCGGACGACGGTAGCCAGCTTTTTATCGGCGACCGCCAGATCGTCGACAACGATGGACTGCACGCGGCCAAAGACGCCGGCGGCTTAATTCGGCTGAAAGCGGGCTTGCATCCTTTCACGGTCGAATTCTTTGAAGCCGGTGGGAGCCAGGATTTGCGTTTGATGGTCGAATCGACCGACTTGCCGATCCAAGAGATGCCGGCCGATTGGCTGTTCCATCAATCATCGAGCGAATCGACAGGCGAGCCCAAGTGAACGATGCTGTCGCCTTGGTTGACCAGCGGGTTTTGCGTCAGCCCGATCACGATGCCGTCTTCGGGCGCTAACACGGCAACGCTGTCGGTGCCGAGCGCGCCGCCGATCACGCCCAGCCGCTGGCGCGCTTTCACATGCTGGCCCAGTTCCACATCCAGCCGCAAGATTCCGCCGCGCCTCGCTCGCACCCAAGTTGTCTCGCCCAACTCGATTGACTGCGACGGCTGGCGTTTCGCGCGCGAGCGAACCATGTTCAGCGCGGCCAAAACACGCAGCACGCCGGCTACGCCCACGTCGATCGCATGCGGATCAAACCGGAGCGGCTCGCCCCCTTCGTACAGCAACACGCACGCGCCCCGTTTCGTGGCCGCTTCTCGCAGCGAACCGCGTAGCGTCTCGGCGTGCATCATCACCGGCGCGGCGAATGCCTGGGCACAACGGCGCGTTTCCGCGTCCTGCAAATTGCCGCGAATCTGCGGATAGTTTGTTCGGTGGTTCGAGCCCGTATGCAGATCGATACCATAGCTGCACTGATTCACGACTTGATCCATGAACAGATGAGCGATCCGGGCCGCGACGCTGCCGTTCGGCGAGCCGGGAAAGCTGCGGTTCAAGTCGCGGCGGTCGGGCAGGTAACGCGACTGCTCGATAAAGCCAAACACGTTCACAATCGGGGCGGCGATCACGGTGCCTGACATCGAAGTCGGCTGCAAATGTTCCAGAACCCGGCGGATGATTTCCATGCCGTTCAGTTCGTCGCCATGCACGGCCGCGGCGATCCACAAACGCGGGCCGGGATACAAGCCGTTGACGACTTCGATCGGCAGTTGCAGCCACGTTTCCGTCGGCAGCCTTGCGACCGGAATGTCGATCAACGTCCGCTCGCCCGCAGCCACGGTAACTCCGCCCAACATCACGGGCGGATTGTAGACATTCATTTTGCCGCTGCCGCTCATCGCTCGACTATCCTCGCACCCGATCCTTGGTCTTGCCCGGCTTGGCGTTCTTCTCGATGAACTCGATGATTTTGCCCGCCACATCGACGCCGGTTGCCTTTTCGATTCCTTCCAAGCCGGGCGACGAATTCACTTCCAGCACGACCGGCCCGTGATTCGACCGCAGGATGTCGACACCCGCGACGCTCAATCCCATCGCCGTTGCGGCGCGGCTGGCGGTCGTCCGTTCTTCGGGGGTCAGCTTCACTTTCTCGGCCGTGCCGCCACGATGCAGATTCGAGCGGAACTCGCCCTCTTTCGCCTGGCGTCGCATCGCGGCCACGACCTTGCCGCCCACCACAAAGCAGCGCAAGTCCGACCCCTTGGCTTCCTTAATGAATTCTTGCACCAGGATGTTCACATCCAAGCCGCGGAACGCTTCGATCACCGCTTCGGCTGCCTTCGTCGTTTCCGCCAGAATCACACCGATGCCTTGGGTGCCTTCGAGCAGTTTGATAACCACCGGCGCGCCGCGGGCGATCTGGATCAGCCCTTCGATGTCTTTGGTCGAGTGCGCGAAGCCTGTCACGGGCAAGCCGACACCTTTACGCGACAACAACTGAAGACATCGCAGCTTGTCGCGCGAGCGGCTGATGGCTTGCGATTCGTTCAGCGGAAAGACGCCCATCATTTCAAACTGACGCACGACCGCCGTGCCGTAAAACGTGTACGTCGCCGCGATCCGCGGGATCAAGGCATCGACGCCGTCCAGCGGGGCGCCTTGATACATCACACGCGGCTGATGAGCCGTGATGTCCATGTAGCAGCGCAGGTAGTCGACGACCACTGTCTTGTGGCCGCGCTTCTCGCCCGCTTCTTTCAACCGACGCGTGGAATACAGCGACGGCTTGCGCGATAAGATCGCGATCTTCATTCCTCTCTCCGTTTCTTTTTTCGACGTTTGCCTGGGCGGCTGGCCGGGACTCCGTTCACATACGAATGGCCGGCGTCAACAAGCAGTCGGCCGCGAACCGCCTCGCGTCCCAACAGCATCCGAAATCCCATCGCGTCGCGGCTGGCCAAAGTCAGTTCGATCGGCCAACGTTGCCCCAGCAGCTCGACATGCGTCGAAATCACCGGCCGTCGAGTCACATGGCCGCCGCTGCTGCGCACATCGCGAAACTCGATCACCGCCGCCTCGGCCCGGATCGCACCACGCGTGCTTCGTTGGATCGGATGAATCTCGAAGCTGGCGAACGTCCGTCCGTCGCGCTCGAAGATGTCGACATCGAACGCATGCAGCGCGGAACTGCGAGCTCCCGTGTCGACTTTGACCTTGATCCAAGGGACCGCCAAGTCCGGCAATGCCAGCCACTCGCGCCAGCCGATCGTGGGCAAGCCCGCGTGTTCGCCGCGCATGGTCATGAGCGAATCCTCCTCCTGCCGCGATGGCGAGTCGTTGCCCTATGGTTGTAGCAACTGGCCCCAGTTCGCCAAAGTGGGCTCTGCCGATACACTCGTCAGCCGGGACTGCCGATATGCTAACAGCGTTTATCTTCGAGAACGACAAGCTGCCGATCACGACCACTTCGTTGGACGACGTGCGGCATGCCGCGCGTCGCGACGATGCGATGTTGTGGGTCGACCTCGAGTCGCCCGAGGAATCGCTGCTGCTGCAAATCGGCGAGATCTTCGGCCTCGACGAAGAGTCGATGGACGACTGTCTGCACGGCGAGCAACGCCCGCGGTTGGACGAGTTCGAAGCGTACTTGTTCCTCGTGCTGTACGGGCTGTTCGGTGTCGAGCGGGATGTCGAGCTGACGCCGCGCAAGCTGGCCGTGTTCTGCGGCGAGCGGTTTCTGATCACCGTGCATCGCCAGCCGTTGATGACGGTCCGCCAAGTCCGCGAGCGTTGCAAGCGCCATAGCGACGCGATGCTGCGCGAAGGGCTGGATGCCGTGCTGTTCGCGCTGATTGATCTGACGGTCGACCATTACATGGACGTGGCGGATCAGTACGAAACGCGGGTCGAGGACCTGGAAGACCGCTCGTTTCAAGAAGGTGTCGACGAATCGCTGCTGTCCGACGCGGCGGATGTGCGGCGCGAGTTGCTCGAGCTGCGGCGGCTGGCGACTTCGCAGCGCCAGTTGCTGTTGCCAGTCGCGCAAGGCCACTACGACTATATCTCCGACCGGCTCAGTCTCCGGTTTCGCCACGTGCGCGATCACCTGGCCGAAGTCCGCGACACGATCGACAGCCTCCGCGAATTGTTGGTCGGCGTGCGAGATAATTACCACGCCATGTTGGCCGATCGCACGAACGAGATCGTCAAAACGCTGACGATTTACGCCGGCATTCTGCTGCCGCTGTCGGTAATCACGGGCATCTACGGAATGAACGTGCCGCTGTGGCCCGCCCCGAATCAGAAATGGACGTTCTGGTTCGTCGTCGGCTGCATGATGGCCGTCTCGACCGGCCTGTTCTGGTACTTTCGCCGCAAGCGGTGGATGTAGCGGGCAAACGTCGGAATTGAGAGCGGCGTTGTCGACTTGATGACGGACAGAGCGAGGGAAAATCTCGCCCCGGAACGGCTCATATCTCTCAAGTGCCTGTTGGTAAGGCACTTAGAACGTTCGTTTCGTGTCGAGCGCTCGGCTGGCATGGTCTTCGCCTTTAGAAAAAGCGTCCCGCCTCCTCTCGCTCCGAAAGTGATGAAGCCCATGTCCGAAATCAACGTCTTGCTAACCATCGGTTGTGTGATCGTTTCCGTCGCTGCTCTGTGGATGCTGCGTCCGGTTCGCGAAGGGAACCCGTTCTACGTGTGATCGCACGTCCGCCGATCGGTCTTAAGCCTCGTCCGAAAACAATTTGTCATCGAAGCGGAACGGCGCGAGCCGTCCGGTACCGCGAAAGAAGTTCTGTGACGAATCGCGGATGGCGAATTAGTGAGCCACCATTCGCCACAGCGAAAGCATGCCCCACATTAGGACCATGCAGACCGCCATCAACGCCGGGATGAACCAGCCCAGATAGAAAATGCCGGCGCCCCAGTCCCAAATTTCGGGCCACTTCAGGATCAGAATCACCGTTCCCGCGCAAAGGTACGGGCCGAACGCAATGTCCTTGCGGCCGGTCGTCAGCCACTGAACGACGCTGATCACGACGGCAGCGAACGGCGCGAGAAAGAAAATCAGCAGCGACGGCTGCCAGCCAACGAACGCGCCGATCATCGCCATCAACGTCACGTCGCCGAACCCCATCGCTTCCTGCCCCAGCGCATTCGAGCCGACAATTCGCACGGCCCAGATTAGACCTCCGCCGAATGCCATTCCGACCAGAGCCGTGTAGAGCGACCGCCAGCGAGCGTCGTCGAGCTGCCAAACAAAGGCGATGCCGATCGCGCCGACGATGAAGATGCCCAGTGCGATCATCCAAGCTCGATGGCGAAACATGCTGGCCAGCAAATACTGAAACGCCTTCTTCCAGCCTCGCCGCAACGTCCAAGTGCGCGGCAGCAGCGCCAAGCACCAGCCGCCCAAACAGGCAATCGCCCAGCCCAGCGATTCGACGCGATTCCCGCCCAGCGGCCACGGTTGCGGCGAATGCAACAGCAGCGTTTCCAGGCCCCGCGCGTTCACGACCGGCAACAACGACTCGGGCAACAGCGCGGCCAACAACAGACCGATCAGCGTCCCCGGAACCGTGATCGCATCCGGGATCGTCTTTTCGTCGAAGTCGATAAACGTAGCCACCGACATCAGCGTCAGCAGTACGAGGTGCGCGAAGTAAACCGCATGCACTCGCCCCGCCGCCGCAGCCAAGATGCCCTGCGAACCAGCCGGGGCTAATCCCCCGCGAACTTCCCACGCGTACAGCGCTGCGAATCCGAGCCCCATCGCCAACTCGATCAGCAGCGGTCGCACCCAGAATCCCGCACCGTGCAGCGACGACTCGCGTCGCAACCACCACCAGCCGGCGATCGGCAACCGATCCTGCCATTGGCGAGGCGGCGCCTTCTCGTCGGGCGGCGTCCAAGGTCCAATTCGCCGCGGGAACCACGCCAGCCGATAGATGCCTCGGTTCACTTGCGTGCCGACCAGCACTCCGACAACGAACAGCACGGCCAAGCGAACTTCAAGCGACAAACTCAACCAAGCTTCCACGTCGTCGCCCTACTAGAAATCGCTCGCGTCATCGTTTGACGATGCGGCCGGCTCGTCATTCTTCGTCCACCATTCGTAGATCGACGCCGAAACGTCTGGCGGCGTCATACCTTCGGTATCGACTTGGAAATCGGCACACTGTTGATAAAGCGGTGTGCGTTGGGCCAGGATATTTTCGATCTCCTGCCGACCCCCGGCAGTCGTCAAATTCGGACGCCGCGATTGCGTGGACGGATCGAAATGGATCCGCTGATCGATGGTCGCCACATCCGCGCGAAGCCATACAACCGGCCCGGCCGAGCAAATCCATTCGCGGTTCTGGGCTCGCAAGATCGCTCCGCCGCCCCAAGCCAACACGGCTTTGTCGAGTTGGCAAAGTTCGGCGACCACGCGTGACTCCCAATCGCGAAACGCCGGCTCGCCCCCTTCGGCAAAGATCGCTTGAATCGACTTCCCCGCTGTCTGCTCGATCCGCTCGTCGGCATCCACGCACGACCAACCCAGCCGCTCGGCCAACAACCGGCCGACGGTCGACTTCCCCGTGCCTCGATATCCAATCAGCGACAGAATCATGCGAGCGATAATACACCGCCGCCCGCCCCTCGGCACGCCCGCCGCGTGGCGGACGGACCGCCGTTAGAGGAAGACTTCCTTCTCGTGAATTTCGCTGCTGGGCGTGCGGCGATTGCGCACCGCGTCGCGGGCCAGCGTCTCGCCGGCGCCGCGCAGCGCGTAGATCGCTTCGCCCGGGCTGACGAACTCGTTCCACCGTCGCTGATACACGGCCACCGTCTCGGCGTTCTTGGCGAACAAGCGTGGCACGGCGTGCAACATCGCCGTCTCGCGATCCCGCCGCTCGAACCAGCGGCCGATAAACTTCGGCAGCCAGCGAGCCAGCCGTGCCGCGGTCACGCGATCCACATAGCGAGGAATCACGTATCGCGGCCGATGCAGCGGGCCAAGCGCGTCGTGCAACGCTTCGGTGAACACCTGCGACGCCTCGTCGTCAGCCGTGTCCAGGAACACACGCACGTAGCCGCCGGCCCGCTCGCCCGTTTGGATCGGCGGCAGCTCTCGCACCAGCTTCAAGTCCGCGCATGCCATCAGGATCGCTTGGCCGATCGCCAACGCCAGCGAGCGCGCGTTCCACGGTTCGCTTGAGCCGGCAAATGGCGGGAAGCCTCCGCTGCCGCCGGCCAACGAACGCGTTTCGATCGCCCGGATCGGCTGATTCCGATACGGCTGGCCGATTCGCCACAGCCCGCGCATCACCTCGCGTTGCCGAGCGCGAGCCAGCATTTCGTCGTTCAACGCCTGCACCGAGCTTTCCAACAACTCGGGCCGCAATTCGGTGAACGCCGCGTGAACGTGGCCGACGCCTTTCTCGATCGCGCCGTCTTCGGTCACGCCGTAGATCGTCTGATGCTTGGCGATGAACCGCCGATAATCGTCCAAGCCTTTGCTAAATTCCGGCGCGATGCAGACGACATCCCAGTTGTTGGACAGCTTCTCGGGCTCGGCCGGATCCAACCGAATCGACCGGCCCCGCAGTTGATTCACGGTCATCGAAGTCGTCACGGTCGTCAGATCGACCAACACGTTCACCTTGT
Source organism: Pirellulaceae bacterium (assembly GCA_041399085.1). Lineage (GTDB taxonomy): Bacteria > Planctomycetota > Planctomycetia > Pirellulales > Pirellulaceae > JAWKTM01. The sequence continues at coordinate 60,149 of JAWKTM010000017.1, read as the reverse complement.
TGGCATCCCAGCCTTCGCCGAGCAAACCGCGCGTTCCGACCAAGCACCGCGTCAGTCCCCGCTGAAACAGCTCGGTAATCATCTCGACATACACACGCGGGCACCAATCCGCCCCGCGGCCGTTGATCACGTGAAAGCCCGACTCGACGCCGAACGTCAGCTCAACTTCGTATCCGTTCTCGCGCAGCCACGCCGTCGCCGCTTGTTCGAATCGCGGGGCCATGTCGTCGTCGATCAGCACGCTCGACCCCGTGATCAAAATCGGATCGAGCCGATTGCCGAGCGGGTCGTTCAGCAATGCCTTGAACGCCGCCACCGCGCCGCCGGCTTCCTCGTCCAGCAAATGATCAACGCCGGCCGTAACCGCCGACGACTTCTCGTAGTCGGCCACCACGATGGCTCGCAGCGCATCGCCGCGCGATTCGTATTCCACCTGCAGAATCCGCGGCACGGCCGCCGTCTTTCCGCGCGAATAGGCCATCACGCGACCGACGGGCGAAGCGCACGCTTGACAGCCGGTCTCGGTAATCTGCACGCCCAACATCCGCAGCCGCGCCACCACGCGTTCGGCCAACTGCCGATCTTCGGCGCGAGCCGAACGCCGCAAATGATGCCGCACGTAGCGATCCAGCACCGGCACCAACACTTCCATTTCCGGCACCTCTTCAGGAGCCAGATCGATCGCCGGTTCCGGCACCTGCTCGGGCAGAGCGATCCGACGGCGCAATAAGAACAACCGCGACGCCATCGAGAACTGCGGATCGCGCCGCTCGAATTTCTTCCAATCCTCGACCGGTCCGGTAGGCAGCAGCAGTTCGCCGAGCACGCGCAGCGTCCAATCCGGCATCGGCTCGGTCGATGCCACGGTTCGGTCGCCGCGCGAACGCTTGCCCTTGCCGCCATCTTTTGGTTTGCCACGTCCTCGAACCGGCGGACTCTGCGAATCGTCGATCAAGATCGTGGTTTCCGGCTCATCTGGTTCGGAAACCATCGGGCGAGAGCCAGCGGCGCCCGCATTGTTCGCCAAACCGCCCGTCCGATCCGCTTCGCTGTTCTCGCACAACTCGGCGACCAACTGATGCAGCTCGTCGTCCGCATTGGCGACAAACGAAAGCTCGTCGCCCGTCGGACGCACGAAGTAAGCCAAGTCCTGATACGGAGCGAGAAAGCCGTCCTTCACCACGGCCGGCAGCGGCACTTCGAAATCGACTTCGCCGAAGTAGGCGTCGTATCGTTCGACATCCTCCAGCGGTTTGCCATCGCGATCGGGCGGCGTCGCGGTCAGCCCGACGACCATCGGATGATCCAGGAACTGTTGGGCGTCGGCCAGCACGCGGCCCCAATGTCCCAGCAAGTGGTGGCACTCGTCCAAGATGATTAGCCCCACGCCGCGCTGCTTCAGTCGCCCGAGCGTATCCAGCGCCGAAGCGTGCAACGTCGCCAGCGCCTCGCCGCCGATCGCGCGCTGGTCTCGCACCTGTTTGCGATAGGCACTCAACCGGCTCTCGTAATACGCCGAGTTATGCCGCCGCAGATCGGCCAGCCAAACTTCCGCCTCCTCGGGGCTCTCGGCTTGGCCTTTGGCGATCAGCCGTTCTTGCCAGACCTCCAACGCCACTTGATCCAATTCGGCGCTGCCGCGGCTGGGAAGCGTCACGGATTGGTAGGTCAGCGAGGTCAGCAAGCCGGGCTGTTCGGGATCGGTGCTGACCGCCTCGCCGCCAACGGCTTCGAGCCCAAACAGCTCCGCCCGCGCGGCCCACTGGGCTTGGATCGCCGAGTTCGGCGAGAGCACCAAGGCCGGCCGCCGAATGCACTCGGCCCACAAGTACAGGCCCAACACGGTCTTGCCGGAGCCAGGCGGCGCGACGATATGCAACCGCTCTTGGCCGGCGGCCAGTTTGCGGCGAGCGATCTCGACCACTTCGCGTTGCGACGGCCGCAGTTCGCCCTGAAACCGCAACGACGGGAAAACGCCGACCGATTCTGCTGACACGCTTTCCATCGAATCCGCCATTCGGTCATTCAGGTCCGCAACAGGAGCGGGCCTTACCCGCCCGACTCATCCTCGCCCGATTCACGCACCAGCGGCACGAATCGGCACGGGAACAGATTGATCGTCTGTCGACCCGTCGAGAGTTTACGAATGACCTGCAACGTTTGAAAGTCGGGCGGGCCGAAGGGTCCCACGAGCAAACCGCCCTCGGCGAGCTGTTGCCACAGCGGTTCGGGCACTCGTTCGGCCGCGGCCGTCACAATGATGCGATCGAACGGCGCGTAACTGGGCAGCCCTTCGGACCCGTCGCCAACGAACGCGTGGACATCGTGGTATCCCAACTCGTCCAATATGCGACGAGCTCGGGCACTCAGCTCCGCGTGCCGTTCGATCGTGAAGACCTCACGAGCCAGCTCGGCCAGCACGGCGGTCTGATAACCGCTGCCCGTGCCGATTTCCAGCACCTTTTCGTCTCCCTTGAGCCTCAACGCCTCGGTCATCGCCGCGACGACATACGGTTGGCTGATCGTTTGGTTACAGTCGATCGGCAGCGCCGCGTCGGCGTAGGCGGTCGCCATGTCCTCGCGCCGCACGAATCGCTCGCGAGGCACCGCGGTCATGGCGTCCAATACGCGTTGGTCGCGAATACCCCGCTGCCGCAGATGCTCGTCCAGCATTCGCCAGCGATCCAAAGCAAATGTGTCTCCGGTCATAAGCCACCTTTCGCACAAGTTGCCGAGCTTGATCCAACGATCGAATCGCTGCAAAATCGTCGCCGCCCCCCACCTGTTGCGGCAAAGCGAAGCTGCGGCCGCCGTCTCGAAAACGAATTTCATCAGGATAAGCGACGATTCACGTCGGACCGCACACGGGAATCATCGGACCGCACACGGGGAGCTTGGGGCCGCACACGGGGCGCTTGGGATCGCACATGGGGCGCTTGGGATCGCATACGGGGCGCTTGGGATCGCATACGGGGAGCTTGGGATCGCACACGGGGAGCTTGGGATCGCACACGGGGAGCTTGGGATCGCACAGGGAGCGGGATCGCACGGGGCTTGGGATCGCACACGTCGCACACGGGAGCTTGAGATCGCATACGGGGAGCTTGGGACCGCACACGGGGCAGGGAGCTTGGGATCGCACACGGGGAGCTTGGGATCGCAACGGGGGCTTGGGATCGCACACGGGAGCTTGGGGGCCGCACACGGGGAGGAAACCGCAGTTGGCTTAAGCCGTTCCGGGCGGGGTTCGGGAACTTCCGCCGGCAAGTTGTGGTAGTGAAAAGCAACCGAAGTGCGTTCGCATGCGGTTCCACAAGGAACGGGAGCCTCGTGCGTGGCGACGAATTCAGAGGCTCTTTCCCCGATGGTCTGCTGGCGATTGACGCGAGCAGTACGAAGCCATGCGGTTGGGCTCTTCAACGCTACGGACGCTAGACATGCACCGGCGTGGGCGATTCCAAGGTTCCCGCGAGACTTTTCGCGGGCCGCCAATCGACAAGCTGCACTTCCACCGACCGTCGCCCGCGAAAATCATTAATCACCGGGCGGAACGCGACATCGATCGGGCCATCGAGCTGGGATAATTCTTCGCACCAGTCGCCGCAGCCGAATCCGACGCCTCGCATCGAGACGCCGTGCTGCGTTAGCCGGAGCGACAAATGTCGTTCGCCGCTCCCCATCCGCCGCACATCGCCGCACGTGATCCCGCTGGCACACAGCACCGGCCGCGGGTTGCCTTGGCCAAATGGCGACAGTTGCTCGATCTGCGACACCACTTGATGGGTCAATTGGCCGAGCAGCGATTCGGCGTCGATCGACACCTCGGCCACGCGAGCTTCGACCGTCGTCATGCGCGATACATGTTCGCAGAATTCGTGGCGAAACACTTCGACCTGTGCCGGCTCGATTCGCAGCCCCGCGGCCGCCGCATGTCCGCCATGCGTGACCAGGTGCTCCGTGCAAGCCGCCAAGGCTTCGTGCAAATTCACGCCGCAAGCCGTCCGCGCCGACCCAGTCCCCGGTTTCCCGCCCAGCTCGTCCAACGCAATCATCACGACCGGCCGGTGATATTTCTCCGCCAGCCGTCCCGCGACAATCCCGATCACGCCCGGATGCCAGCCTTGGTCGGCCAAGACCAACGCGGCGTCTTCGTCGGGATCGAACTGCTCCTTAATCTGCTTCTGGGCCGCCAGATAAATGCTGCGTTCCAGGCTGTCGCGGCTGTTGTTCAGCTCGTGAATGTACTCGGCCAACGCCGCGGCTCGCTCCGACGAATCGGTCGTCAGCAGCTCGACGCCCAACTGGGCTTGACCCAATCGACCGGCCGCATTCAGACGCGGCCCGATCGTGAAGCCGATGTCTTCCGACGATAATTGAGGCTTCTGATCCAGCTTCGTGACTCGCATCAGCTCGACCAATCCCGGCACCGGGAACTCTCGCAAGCTTTTCAGCCCATGCCGCACCAGGATTCGATTTTCGTCGACCAACGGCACCACATCCGCGACCGTGCCGATCGCGGCGATGCCCAACGCCGACAACAGAAACGAACGCAGCCGCGGCGTCACTTTCGCGTCTTCGCACGATCGCTGGCACAAGGCCCAAGCCAGCTTGAACGCGACGCCCGCGCCGCACAAACCGCCGAACGGATACGCCGTCCCCGGCAGTCGCGGATGCACGATTGCCGCCGCATTCGGCAGCCGCTCCGCGAATTCATGGTGGTCGGTGATGATTAGCTCCAGCCCGAGCTCACGAGCCGTTTCGGCATGCTCGACGCTGGCGATGCCGCAGTCCACGGTCACAATCATCTCGGCCCCGCGATGGGCCAGCGTCCGCAGGGCTTCGGCGTTTAAGCCGTATCCGTCCTCCAACCGATTCGGAACGTAGTAGCCGACGTTCCCGCCGAGCAACGACAGGCAGCGATACAGAATCGCCGTGGCCGTCATGCCATCAGCGTCGTAGTCGCCGTAGATCACGATCCGGCGCTGATCGGTGATTGCCGCGAAGATCCGCTCGACCGCCTGCTCGACCCCCGGCAACTCGGCCGGCTCGCGCAGCGCCGTCATCTTCGGCTCAAGAAACGTGCGCACGGCGGCTGGCTCGTAAATGCCGCGGCAGATCATCAACTGGGCCACAACCGGAGAGACGCCGGCCGCCTTTTCCAGACGGGTTACGCGGTCGGCATCGTGCGGAAAGATTCGCCAGCGTTTGCCCATTTCATCCTGATCCGGGTAGGGGGAAACAAAGGCGTGGCGTGCCGAGCGGTCCTATTTCTTCTTCTCGACGTGAACCGTGTGGCGACGTAGCCGCGGGCAATATTTCTTCAGCCGCAGCTTTTCCCCGCCCGGCTTGCGACGCAGCGCGTAGTTGTAATCGCCCGTCTCTTCACAGACCAGAAACACCGTCTCAGCCTTCTTGCTCTTCTTGGCCATGAGCGTCAGCTCCCCAAATGATTCCGTACGTTATTTGAATGGTTCGACGGTCGGCATCGCCAACCGCCGTGGTTCTGCAAAATCGAAGCTCCGCATTGTAAACAAAACGCCGCCCGCGCCGACAGGGGCAAACACAAAACGTAATCTAGCGATGCAAGTGCGCGGCTGTCGTTCGATCCCACATGCTAGTTCTTCGAAAAAGACGGTGCCAAGCAACTGCACAATTGTATCCGTGCGGTTGCCTTATTACACTTGCTCTCTTTGCGTAGCATCCTGCAAGGAAAATGTCAGTGGGAAGTGCGAAATCGTCTCGTAAGATTACCAAGGAAGAGATCGAGGCACGGACGCAAATCTGGGTTCGCGCCATCGACTTCGCGGAGTCCGCATTCCGGGGCTTTGTTGTGGTGGCGTGCGTTTTCACCGTCGTATATTTTGGGATTTACCGACCGATCGAGATTTCCGCAGGGAAGAGTACCGCCATCAATTACGCGGTTCAGCTCTTGGCGGACGTCAAATTGCACGTTTGGCTTGCTTGGGGCGCTGCCTTGGGATGCTCGGCGTGGGCCTTGCAAGAGCGTCGCAAGCGACTGTCCGAGCGAAAAGAAAAAGACGAACGCATTCAAAAGCTGGAAAGAGCGATGGATCCTAGTCGCACGTCCAGCGGCCTTTCCGTGGCTGGGGAACAGCAATTGGAGTGATCACAATGAGCGAGACCGTTTTTTCTCAACTCGTAGTCAGCATTTTGATCTTGGCCTTCCTTTGGTTCCGAGTATTCCCTTCGCTTCGTCGCGATAACTTTCGTTCGGATATTCGTAAATTGCGTGACAGTCTCTTCGACTACATGTGGGAAAACGGTCACGCGTTTGACAACATGGCCTACTGTGAAACTCGGCTGATCTTAAATGGAATATTGCGAATGTCGAATTCGATCACTGCGATCAAATTCTTCGCATTGGTGGTTCTTCATCGGAATGACAGTCGGGCGGTTGAAGATCCGCTTGAACAAATGGCTGATTGCGACCTGAAGCGACAAATTGAAACGGTTCGGGCTCAGGCCGTCGCACGATTGTTGCATTTTTTGTTCTTAGAGGGCACGACTGGACTTGTCGTACGAATGATGCTTTCCACTTCTCACTGCATCAAGCGAGTCAACAACATTAAGCCGTGGATTCGACGGCAAGGCAGTCAACTGCTTACAGACTTCCGATCGTTCGGAGAACCGAATTTGCCCTCACCAACTCGCTCGATCCTTCAAGCGTGAGGATTGGAAGCTGCTTCTCTCATTCGTAAGGTAATCGGTTGCGAGTTCTTCTTGGTTCTGGATAAGTCGCCAAGCGAACCCAGGCCTACAGCTTGGCCCGATCCCCCTCGATGCGGTAGACGGCCCAGGTGTTGCCGTCCGGGCCTTGGAACGGTTCGATCGAAATGACGCCTTCGACCGTGATCGGTCGGATCGTGAAGTCGATCTCGCGGCCCTCTTTCAGCTCGACGGGGATCACGCAGTATGCCTCGCCGCCCGGCCCGAACTTGCATTCCTTGTTCATCACCAGCAGAAACTGGCGAATGCCGGACTGCTGAAAGATGCCGCCCTCGAAGATGAAGCCCTTCAAGCTGACTTGCTGGCCATTCAACTCCTTGACGCGATCGGTCAGCATCTTCGGCTTAAATTTCGTGTCCGGCGGCATGTCCAACTTCAAATCGTCGAACGTGATGTTGTACGTTTTTCCGTCCGGCCGTCCCGCAGGCGGAGCCAACGAAACTTCTTCGTCCACGGCCGGTTTCTCGGTTGTTGTTTCCTCGATGTCGCCAGTGGGCTTTTCGTTTGGCGAATTCGCGGACTCGGTCGAGCTCGCGGTGGGATCGTCGGTCGGCTTCGGTTCCCCCGGCTCAGCAGCGGAGGAATCAGAGTCCGCGGAGCTGGCTTCTGGTGAGTCAACCACTGCGGCTTCCCCATTCGTTCCGGGATCCCCTGCCGATTCGGAACCAGCTTCGGTCACCGAATTGCCCGGCGAATCAGCCGGGGTTGCCGGATCATCGGATTTCGATTCCGAGGCATCGGGCGACTGTTCCGCGTTAACGGCCAGCTTCGCCTCGGGGCCGCTAGTGGAATCTTGCGTTTGACAGCCACCAAAAAAAACGGCCGCCATCCAAGCGGCCGTCAGTACCATTGTCTTCGTCGAGCTCATTTGACGTATTCCGCATCAAGCTGGTAGTAGACGCCGTTCAAGCCGCTGATCGGCTTCAAGTGCCGGTCCACATGCAGGACTCCGGCCAAGCGGCGTTTGCTTAGCGAGTTCTCGATTCCGTGGTGACTCTTCACGGACACCTCAATCATGTGGGTCAGGGGCGGTTGGCCGCCAAAACAACATGTGCCGAAATCGGGTACTAGCACAAACTTCTTAAGCGAGCTCATGCCGTCCACCGACGTTTGATTGATGTAGCCCTTGAGGAAGACCTTCTTGCCGTCCAACGCAAGCGCCTCGCCCGGCGGAAAATCCGGTTTGCCGGGCGCCGATTTCAGCGAGTTGTAGGAAATCCGCTCGTAGCCGTCTGGCACTTCCGTCGCGTAGATCGCGGCATGCAAGGCCGACCCGCCCACCAGCAACAAGCTGCACAATACGAGTCCCAGCATCGCCGGAATGCGGCCGGTTAATTCCTCGGGATAACGACGCAAATTGCGGATTGCAATAACACCTAGCACCGCACCCAACAGAGGCAGAATCAACAATTCCGGAAACACCAAGGCCGAGAAGGACAGCAAGCCGATCGCCAACGAAGTCACGGCCGCTTTGCTGATCGCTCGATACGGATGATATTCCGCGTCGCTTTGGGGTGCGGCATAGGGCTGGCTGTAACCATCGACGGATTGATCGCTAAGATCTTGCGAAATACTGGACATCTCTCGTTTACCTGCGCGAATCGGCTAGTCGTTCTTTACATAGACCGGAACGGGGCGAGCACCAGTCAGCAGCGTCCACTGCAGCAACATCAGGATTACGCCCACGACCAATGCTACGCCCAAGACCGTCAATCGGTTCGCTTCCGCCTTTGCAGTCGCCGGAGTTACCGCCAACGCCGCGGAAGACAACCGAGCAGCCGTTGCCTTCTGCTGAGAAGTGTCGGCCAACTCGTCCGCCGGGCTGTTCGCCTTCTCGGTGCGAGCTTCGGCGACTTCCGCATTGCCCTTGATCGGCGCCGCAACCGGGCCGTCCGTCGCTTCGCCCAAGGTGGTTTCGTTTGCAGGCGTCTCGACAGTCAAATCAACCGGTTCAAGAGCCGCCGCCAATCGCACGTTGTCGTCGAAATTGATTGACGAAGTCTTCGGCTTCTCTTCGGTCGTGTCCTTCTTGCTGCCAGCCGGTGTGAACGGGAAGAACGTGTTGGCTCGCTTCACCGAGGCTGGATCGATCTTTTCCAGTTCGACCAAATACTTTTTCGCCTCGGGGTCCGGGCAAGCTCGCAAGTAGTTGATCACTGGGACGCGAACCCAACTTGTCTTGTCGTCCGACGTCTTGAACAGCTCGACCAATTTGGCCATTTGCGACCAGTCTTCCCAGCGCGCCAAGTCGGGAATCACCAAGTCGGCTAACTGCGGGCGATCCAGCATGTAATGCAATGACTCCAGCACGCGCTCGCGCGGAATCACGCCGCCTTCCGTGCCGTGAAATCGCAAGGCCATGATCGCCGCGTAGGTATCGGCATACTCAGCCTTCGCATCCTTCAGAAACAGCTCTTCGACGAGCGGCAAGCCGTCGGCGCCCTTCAATGTCAAATAACAGCCGATCAGCGCATCCAGCCCGGATTTCATCTTGCGATCATCCGACTTGAGCATCCCTTCGAGCAACGCCAAGTCGCCGTCGCTGCCACAAATGCCCAGCATCGTCAGATACAGCCGGCGGCGACTGGCCGGAACATTCGGATCCTGAATCCACGCCAACAACTGATCGTGGTTCATGTCCGATTTCAGCCCCTTCACCGCGTCGTACGGCGCGCGAGCGAATTCGTCATAGGCGTCGCGAGCCAGCATTTCATCTTTGTCTTCCAGGTAAGGCTGGAAAAACTTCAGCCGTTCGTGCCCTTCGGCCGGCAGGCTCGGCAAGGCTCGCACATAGTCGGCCGCTCGCGGTGAAAGCTGCAACGGAGTCGACCACATCAGCTTCGGCGGGTCGACGCCCATCACCAGGAACATCTCGCCCTTTTTGCCTTCGCCGAAGTAAATCGTTTCGATCAAGCCCGAACCGGCAACCAGAGCTTGGCCCTTGAGCGCCTCGACGATTTCGAACTTCGCCTTTGGCACTTCATCGCTCACTTCACCCGGCTTGGCGGGAGGCGGCGGCTCGACCAAACGAGCGATGACGACCGCATCCATCGTGTCGATCTCTTCGCTAAACGTCTGCGACACCGCCGCGCAGAAAGGACAAGCCTCCGCCGTGCGAACGGTCACGGCTGTCCAAACTCCACACGCTAACAACATCGCGAACAGGGGGCGCGACATGTATTTATCCCTCAGTTGGTTCAAAGAAGTGTTCTGCCCGCACCGGCGGCGACACTCGGCCGCTACGATCGTTGCCATCCAAAATATCGGATCGCCAACGCCTTCGTGCCTCTTTATTAACGCTTATTGTACGCTCGCGGGCAAATTGGAAACAGTTTAGCTGACCGTTTCCGGGAATCTCGGTCCGCGACGGTTGACGATTACGCCGACTCGCATGCCGCGATTGTGAAAGACAATCCGAAACATCCGCAAGACGTTCTGGCGACGATGTATCGCCATCTAAGCGTCGACACGAAAGTCGCGTACCCAGATCATGCCGGCCGGCCGATTCCCGTATTGCCCTTCGGCGAGCCGATCAACGAGTTGTTCTGAAGAAGCCCCACTCGGCCTGCAAAGCGACTCAGTTGTCGCTGAAGCCGATTTGCACCGGCAGATCGCGGCCGAGCGGATTCTTGATGTAGTCCCGATAGCATTCGGGACACAGGTCGTAATGACGATTCTGATAAGCTTCGTCGCCCACTGGATCGCACTCGTCGTCTTCCAGACGCTCCAGAATCTCCTGAATCTCCATCAGGTGATCGCGATCATCTTCCAATTCATCGAGGTCAAGCGGCTCCATCGCGGCATGAACCTCGATGCGAACCACGTAGCGTTGATCCTCGTCGGGATCCATCATCCGCTTGCAGCGGTCACACGAGTAATGAATCATCACCCGGTCCTTCGCATGAGTCGAGAGTAAGGCAGGCGTCCTCCATGAACGCCGCACTGCCATTGTCAAAATCATCCTAATGCGAACTTTCAGGCCGCGGCAAGTCGATTCACCAGTTTTTCGCCAATGACTCGACTTGGCGAAGTCAGGGATGAAGAAAGCTGACAAGCTGCGTGAATTTTCGATGATGTTCAGCCTCGGTGGCGAGCCAACCCTCGAAAAACAGTTGGCAGGCATAACCGGTCGCGGATAGAATGACCGGGACTTTGGCGGCCCCGAAGGCTCGTTGGAGGTTTGGAATGAGCGAAGATGCGTCGGGCAGGGTGCTCAGCAGCAGTGTGCTGGTGTTGAACCGATTCTATATGGCGGTTCATGTCATCAGCGTTCGTCGAGCCTTCGTGCTGTTGTATCGCGACTTAGCGGAAGTCGTTCATATCGAGAACGGCCAGTACGCCAACTACGATTTCGCCGCCTGGTGCGAGATCAGCCAGTTTGCATCGCTCGAACCCGAATTCGCTGACACCGATCCATGCGATTGGATTCGCACGGTGAAATTCTCGATTCAGGTTCCGCGTGTCGTGCGTTTGCTGACCTACGATCGCGTCCCCCGCCATTCGATGCGTTTCAACCGGCGGACGCTGTTCGCCCGCGACGATCATCGCTGCCAGTACTGTGGCCAATCGCGCCCGCCCAGCCAATTGAGCATCGACCACGTGTTGCCGCGCAGTCGCGGCGGAAAGACGACGTGGGAAAACGTCGTCTGTTCCTGTCTGTCGTGCAACACGAAGAAAGGAAGCCGCACACCGCAGGAGGCTCGGATGAATCTGCTGCGTCCGCCCCACAAGCCAAGGCACAATCCGCTGCTGACCAGCAAAATGAATCAGCCGAAATACGAAATCTGGCGCAGCTTCATTGGCGGCGAGACGACGACCGCCCTTGAAAACCACAATTGATGGTCCGAACCTGCCCGACGAAATAACGCCGCGGCAGCGCGGTTTCATTTGGATGTCAAACGTGAGCCGCGGCCACGAATTCCATTCGTCCGCTCGGCAAGCTTACGGCTTCTCGGGGGAAGTCAGCGACCAAGCTGGAATCCACTGCACGCGGACTCGCTGCATGCCAAAGTCCCGCGACAATCGTTCTTCCATGTCCGGCAAGTGCCCGGCCCCGTAAAACACGGCGATCTTCTTCTTGCCTGCATCCAATTGCTCGCGCAGCCGTTCGAATGCCTTGCCGTTTCGTTCGGTAATCACCGTCGAACCTTCCGGGCCCTCGAAGACGCCGGTCTGATCTTCCAGCGATTCAAACTGCTCGGCCATGATCCGCTTCAGCCGCAAAGCCCGGTCTTTCGCAAACATAGCCGCCAAGAGCTGACGGTCTTGGGACCGCTGCGGGTCGCGCGATTGTTCGGCGATGCCGTGCCCCATCATGCGGAAGAACATCTGCATGAAGCTCTCGCCGCGGTCTTTCATGCTCTTGGCAAACTCCTCGGGACTCATGTCAGCATGCACGAAGTTGTCCCGCGTGTAGTCGACGCAGTCCAGTTGATGAGCCAACTCCAGCATTGACTGCATGCCGTTTTGAACGGCGCTCACGGGATGAGCACTAGCCGGACGTCCTTCGCGCGGCACGCGCGTTCCCTCGGGAGCGACCAACTCGTACAGCACGACATCGTATTTTTTGAATCGCCGATTCAGTTCGTCGTAATACGACTTCTCGCCCACATGCACCGCGCCGACGAGATCGACGATCACCGGCTCGGCCTTTTTCGCGGCCGGATGAAATCGAATGACTGCCGTCTCCATGGCCAGCGGCTCGCCGTCCTTGTCTCGCTTCACCCGGACGTAGCGACCCTTCACTTTGTCCTTGGGGTCCGCGATGTCCTTTTGATCCGCTGTCGTGCTCTCGGACGATTCCGATTTGCCGGTGACTTCAGCGGCTGCATCCGCCGCTTGCGTTGGGCGGTCGTCAGTCGCCGGCGCGACCGTCTGAGCCTTCAACGGTAGCTGGCCAAAGATCAGCAGCAACGCAATCGCCAACTGTGGGAAAAGCAGCGAATTCCGGGACATCAACATGGCGAAAGCCTCACGGGACGGTTGGAGTCGCGACATATCCGGCGATTATCACGCCGCCGGTCCAAGTTTGTCTCCGCAACTATATCGCCCGCATCGGCTCGGGACAAACGAGCGGTTCGAGTTGGTTGAAATTGGCTCGTTCGCCGGGCTTCGCTGCCTTAACACCCCTTCTGGTCGGACAATCTGAATTCTCGGCAGGCTTTGCCGTTCCTACTCAACTTCCGCGACAAGTCGATCCGATACTACCGTCACATACGGAATACGTTGACCGCGCCGACGCGCGGAGATTTCCATGCTGAAGGTAAGGGTGGGACCGAACCATGCGCATTATCAGACTTACGATTACACTGGCTGCTGCCCTGCTGTCGATGGCGGTAACCGCCCGGCTGCCGGCGCAGGTGTATTACCCGAAGCCACACGAGGCCGAGGGCTTGTATCAGCCGTTGGTGGATCCGGAGATGTTTAACCCGGATTATCAATTCTTCCAAACGGTCGACTACGATCCGTTCCACGGCACTCGTGAATACAACACGGGATTCTTTGGCGGATACGATCGAGTGTTCATGTGGATGTCGCGGCCTGATGCCGAACAGTCCTACACGGAAGGCGACTTCACTTGGGGAAATCGCTACGAGTATGGCTACATGACCGACGAGCACCACGGTTGGTTGTTTACTCACTGGCGGCTGGGCAATCCCGGCGCGTCGGACAATCTGCGAGTCGAACGGCTGAACCGGCTGAACGAAGACGACATCATCGGCCAGATTCCCCCGGACGTTGATCCTGGCGACCTGACTTTTCCAGTGCAGGACCGAAACAATCACGAGTTCGACGCAATTTATCCGCCCGTTGAGCCGCTAGGCCGAGACTATATTTTGCGTGACTCGCTGAACGCAGGCGATTTATCCAGCTTCGAGGTGAACAAGACGTTCCGGCTGCAACCGTATCACAACGGTTCGGTGCTGGAGCCGTTCTTCGGGGCTCGCTACGTCAGCTTCCGCGACTTCACGTACAACGATCAGTACATCGGGCCGTTCGACACGAACTTCGGCACGCCGTTGACGCCGACGTTGGTTGTGGCCGAGACGTTGATTCGCCAGAACGATCGCGTCAACAACGACATGTTCGGCGGCCAACTTGGTTTCCGCTACTTCTACAACCTGCAGCGTTGGCAATGGTCGAACGAAACGCGGTTCTTCGCCATGCAGAACTTCCAAAACCAACGTTCAAGCACGCTGTTCGTCACCACGGGTTACGGCGACATCGGGCTGGGGGAACAGCCAGTGGCGGAGCGCCGGACGGAGGTCGTCACCTACGCTCATAACGCGGAGTTTGTGTTCGGTATCGACGTGCGAGCCGCCGCTTCGTACCAACTCACGCGGGACTTCAATCTGCGAGTTGGCTTCGAGTATATGCACTTCGGCAAAGGCATTTGGCGGGGCCCAGCCACGACGCAGGATCAAGATTTGATTCTGGCCGGCGTCACGATGGGATTCGAACTGAATCGTTAACGCGACTAAGCGAGTTCGGCCAAACACTTGGTGAGCGTCCCACTCGTCACCATCAAGAAAGCCCAGGACCTCGGCGACGTGTTCTCACGTCGCCGAGGTCTTGGCGTTGAAAGGCGTTCAAGGCGTGGATCGGCACTAGCTCGGGACGGTCCACAACTCTCGCAATTCATCCAACTCTTGGCCCAACCGATGTCGCAACGGGCTTTCCGGACGCAGTTCGTCCAACAACTGCTCGGCTCGCTCCAGCACATCGACGCTCTTTTCGTTTCCGGTGACCAGCTTCCGAAAACTGCGTTGGACTTCTGATTCGGTCAGCAAAATAAACCTCCGCTCGCCTGAAGTGGAAAAGAACTATCGAACGTTCCGTACACGATCGGCAATCCTCCTCGTTGGAATGCCAGCGATATCTCGTGAGGTGAATTCGATGTTGTCAATCGCTTAGCTCAACCCCATTGGTTTCATTGTACGGGTGACCTTTTCCGTCGCAATAGCATCTGAAGCCATCGGGCGATAGCACGGTAGACCGTAGTGCCAGTTTTGATGCGACGACAACCGCCGCGCGACACTGGGTTCGCCAGACAATCGCCGCGTCGCGCCGGCAAACTCGGACGGCACCAGGGCGCGCAAAAAACCGCGAGTCGATTTCGACTCGCGGTTGCAGGTTCAAAGCGTTTTTGGATACGAGCTCTTTCTACTCTTCGTAGGCACTCTTCTCCGTGCCCCGCGTCGGTGCGCGGCGTCGGAACGAGCGAGTGGTGTCGCTGCCGCGCGTCGCGCCGTCCGAGTCGGCTCGTTCAAAGTCCTCCGGAATCGCGCCAATGCCCAGCGGAATAGAACGGACATGCCCCTTCCAGCCCATCAAATCCAACAACTTCTGCACGGAGATCTTCGGCACGCCTTTCAAGTCGGCTTCGCCGTTCATTTGCGAGTAAGCCTTGAATGCCTTGTTGTCGGCTTGGCCTTGCGGATCGGATTGATTGCCAATCGGGGGCGAGCCATTCACCAAGTAGCGTGTGCCGACCGTGATGGCTCCGGAAATGTGGCCGTCATCGTGTGCTTCCGCGTCGATAACTCCGCCTTGCATCGTGATCATGTTTCGCAGGATCTCTCGATCGCTGCGTCCATCGCCATCGATGTCGATAAAACCAGCCAACGCGAAGTGCACATCGCGCCCCGATTTCCAAGCTGGCGAGAATAGCAAATCGTTCGGAAGAATTCGCATGCCGCGCTCTTCGAACAGGATGCGACATTGGGCCAAGTGCTGGTCCAATACTTCGAGAACCTCAATCTTGCCCTTCGGTTTTTCTCGCGAGACCGCATTGTCGTCTTGGTCATAGACGCTGAACGTCACTTGTCGCTTAAGGCCGTCGGCCGACCCTAAGTCAATCCAGCAAATTCCGTCCGGCAACAAGCGAATCACGCGTCCATCCGGTACCTCGAATTCCTTGTCTCGCATTCCCGCGATCGTAATCTTCTGAGAATCGATCGTCTTTTCGCGAGTCTCGATGTCCTTCTCCAGTTGGGCTTTTTCGTCGCCAACCGTGTCCAACTTCTTTTGAATGCTCGTCAACTGCGTTTGCGTGGCCTTCTTGATGTTGTCGCTTTCCGTCACAAACCGCTGGCGATCTTGGTCATACGCAGCCAACGCCGTCTTCTTTTCGCTTTGCTCCTGCTCCAAAGCCGCCTCGGCTGCCTTGGTTTTGTTTTCCTCCTGTTGCTGCAAGCTCGTCATGTCCAACTGAACCTGATTGAACTTGTCATTCAACGCCACGGTTTCCGCATTGCGGTCGCGGATCGCATCGACCAAGTATTGCGGCAGGTTACGATAGTTCTTCTCTTGAGTGTCGCCCTCGAACAACGACATGTCCTTATCGAACTGGGGCTTGAAGTCCTTCAAATCCTTGCTCATGCCGGCTTCGATCGTTTGCAACGCCGCCGCCTCAACCGGTTGAATGCCGATCCAGTGCATCAGCATCTGCTTGTCCAAGTCCAACTGCCGCATGGCGCTTTGGGCCTGCGTCGCGGAATCACGAGCCGCGATGGTTTCCTTGATCTTCTCCTCGGCCTTGCGGTAGTAAACGTATGTCGTCACGGCCAGCGCGATCGTGATCATCACGAACAGGATCAACGCCACTTGCAAGCCTTGACTTTCCTTGGACGCCATTAAAGTTCTCCCCGCAGACAGGTAGACCAAACACGAAATGCCCAAACTGCGATGTTCGGACGAAGCCGCTCGATTCCCGCGACGGCCAGATTCGGCAACGACGTTTTCCAGCGGGAAATCGGTAAACTACGGCACAGCAACAGCCTAGGTCGAGTCTAAACAGGTCCCCAGAGACTGTCAACGAAATCCTAGGGATTGAGGAAAGCCCCAAGCGGCATTTCGCGCCCTCGCCTCGCGGGGACGCGGAATTATCCGGCCAATCACACCAATCCTGCCTTTCGCGAGGCAATTCGCGTGCAGATTGCGATTGCTCCGCCGCAAGCAGACAGTTTCGCCCGCCATTTAGTCCGGCGACACCTCGCGGGGATGAATGAATAGCGCCCGCTTCTGATCCGGCAGCGAATAGTCGAAACCGCAGTCCTTAAACAGTTCTTCCGATGCCGTGATCGCCATCAGCTCGTGAATGCTGTGCTCACGAGCCCGCAACACGCATTGCCGAATCAGCCGCTTGCCGATCCCTTTGCCTTGCATGTGGCCGGCTACGGCCAAGCACTGTATTTCCGCCAGCTTGGTCGAGTAAATCTCGATCGCGGCGAAGCCGATCATCCGACCCTCATGTTCGGCGACGAAACCGTGCGGAATCAACCGAGCCAACTCGGCGTGCGTCCGCGGCAGCAGCTTGCGCTGAGCCACATAAGGCTCGACCAACTGCTCGATCGTCTCAATGTCTTCGACCGTCGCCGGGCGAAACGTCGCCACTTCGAATTCCGCTTCTGCCATTCACACCTACCCGCGGCACCAACGCTGAATCATGCGAGCGTACAACTCGGTTCCCAATTCCAACTGCTCCAGCGCGATCCATTCGTCGCGCGTGTGAGCCTGAGCGATGTCGCCCGGCCCGCAAATCACCAACTGCTTCATCTCCTGCAACACGGCGCCGTCCGTTCCATAAGCGACCGTCCGAGCTCGTTCGCGCCCGGCCAACTCCAACGTCTCGCGCACCAACGGCGAATCGGGATCGGTGTACATTGCGTCGTAGCAGCGTTTCAAGTGCAGTTCGACTCCGCAATTTTCGGCTGCCTGCCGCACTTGGTCCAGCAGCGCTTCGGAATTTTGCCCCGGCATCGGACGGAAATAGACCGTACATACGCTTTGTGGCGGCGTGATGTTCACCGCCCGCGTGTGGTCGTTGATGCCGATGTTCCAACTCACGATTGGCGGATCGAATCGCTCGTCTTGCCACGCCGGATCGGATCCCAGTTGATCGTGAATTCGCTTCATCTCGACCAAGAACGGAATCATCGCCAAGTTCGCGTTGATTCCCTCGCGCGTGCTGGAATGAGCCGCCCGGCCCCGAGCGATCGCCTCGAAGCCGTAAGTTCCCTTGTGAGCGTAGACGACATCCAATCGCGTCGGCTCGCCGATAATCCCACGCGTTTCGCCGCGCACCATCTCGCGATACAACTCGCTGCGTTCCACGAGCGACTGAGCGCCGCCGTAGCCGATCTCTTCGTCGGCCGTGCAGGTGATATACAGCGGCTGCCGCAGTTCGGTGTCGCGCAGCCGAGCCGCCGCGGCCAACATGCAGGCGACCGAGCCCTTCATGTCGCAACTGCCGCGACCGTACAAACGCCCGTCGACTACGGCTGGAGTGAACGGCCCGTGCTCGGCCGAAAACCAGTTGTCCGCCGGCACGACGTCCGTATGGCCGAAGTAGGCCATCCCGCCCGGCCCTTCGCCGCGCCGGCCCACGACCGATGCTTTACGCACGCCTCGCTCGTCGTCATACTCGACCCGCTCGGTCACGAAGCCCAGTTCGCGTAGCGTCACCTCGACGAAATCCGTGACCGGCACGTTCGTCAGCGTGCTCGTCGATTCGAACGACACCAAGCGTTGGCAGAACGAAAGCGCGTCCATAATTGGAATGACTCCGCAAGGAAAACTGCTCGGGCCAACCGCCACGATACCGGTCATCCTCTGCCCGCCATTCGCGGCGGCCGTCCATGATCGGCGTCGCCATGATACCACTCGTCGCCACAAAAGAGAGACCTCGGCATGGAAACACGATCGTTGCTACCGGCTGTCTGGGAAGTGCCCAAATCGTTTCGCGAACGACTCGGCACCTCGGCCGGCCGCCAGCGGACGATGTTCGACGAACGGCACTTGCTGCTGGTGCTGCACGCGCCGCCAAAGCCCGACGATACGCTGCGGCGCGGCCGGTTTATCTGGCGGAAGCCCGACGGCTCCTGGACATCGAACGACTTGGGCGGAGGCATCGGCGCGCTCGGAAAACACTTGGCCGAGTACGCCGAAGTGATCCAGCAGTTCGATCGTTTGGAGGAAGAAGCCCAAACGGCCGCGGACTATTTCGCGGTGCTGGAAGGCTTGGCCCCGGTGCTGCGAGCCGCCGCGCATCTGCACCAGACGTTGCAAGAAGCCCGCCGCTTAGTGCCCGAAGACCGCGACCTGATTATCATGCGCGATCAAGCTTACGACCTCGAACGAACGGCTGATTTGCTTTACACCAACGCCAAGAACGCGTTGGATTTCGCCATCGCTCGCCGAGCGGAAGAAGAGTCCCGCTCCAGCCGCCAAATGGCCTTATCCGCCCACCGGCTGAACATTTTGGCCGCCTTCTTCTTCCCGCTCGCCACGCTGAGCGCCATCTTCGGCGTCAACCTGCTGCACGGTCTCGAAGACAGTCCGCCGCCGTTGGCCTTTCTTGTACTCGTCGGCGCGGGCCTCGCCGCCGGCGCAATCCTGGCCGCCTTCATCACCCGCCGCCCACCAGATGATCCGCCGGCGAAAGCCGAACTCGGAAAATAGCGGCGGTTGGCTACCCCAACCGAGACGCAAACCTGTTCGTCCAACTGCCCGCCTTATCTGCCAGTCTGGCCAACCGCAGTCCTCCAAAGACGAGCCGCTCGGACCGTGTGACCGGGATATGACGAACGGTTTTCTGAATCAGGTAAACCGTTTCAGCCGAGAATATTTACGTTGATTCAACAAGGCCACGCAATCGTTTAATCGAAAACTTAGAGCCGTTTAATCGCGATTTACATCGCTTAAACAGGGCCCTACATCGCTTCAACGGGACCTCGCACTGCCTAATGGCAGCTCGCATCCATTTAATTGGATGCGACATGGCTTAAATCGCATCGCACAGTCGTTAAATCGCATCGTTGCACTGTCTTAATGGCAGCTTGAATCGGTCAAATTGACTTACTCGTGCATTGAAAGGCACCGTCCCTTCACCGAGCTGGACCGCGTTCTTGGCTGGAAGCCAAAGCCGATTCGAGCGGAGACTCGTTTTCAAACTTCGGCCAGTGCTTCGATCGTGCGGGCGACTTCGGCGGCCGTGTTGTAGTGAACCAAGCCGAGTCGGAGCATGCCTTGCGGTTCGAGATCGAGGGCTTCGGTTAGCTGTAACGCGTAATAGTTGCCGTGCCATGCGAAGACGCCTCGATCGGCAAGCCACGTGGCCAGTTCGGCGGAAGTCAACCGGGAATGCGTGATCGACACGGTCGGCAAGCGTTCGTCGAGACGGTCGGGGTCGGTGATGCCGTGGATCGTGACGCCGTCGATCGCTTGGAGGCCGGCAAAGCGGCTCGCGGAAAAGCTGCTGTTCGTACTGTCCGATCGCCGCGAACGCTCGCTCCAGCGCCGCTCGCCGATCGAGCGATTCCGGCGACGCCAAGCCGCTCGGGCGACCAACGGCTTCCGAACCGGCGAGGCGACCGATATCGGCCAAGTAATTGACGGCTTCCGCGGCGCCGGCGATTGTCTCGTGGCTCTGCGTGCCGGTCATCCATCGGCCCGGCAATTCGTTTGGGGCGGGACGCAGGCTTGTAAGCCGGCAACGATTCCAGCAACTCGCGCCGCCCCCACATCACGCCCACATGCGGGCCGAAGAATTTGTAGGCCGAGCAAGCCAGAAAATCGCAACCGATTTCCGCGACGTCGATCAACGCATGGGGCGCGTAATGCACGGCGTCGACGAACATCCAAGCTCCGACGGCATGCGCCCAACTGGCGATCTCGCGAATCGGATTAATGCTGCCGCTGCTATTCGACGCCGCTCCGACTGCCACCAACCGCGTGCGTTCGTTCAGCAGCGACCGCAAATGGTCGACATCCAACGTGCAGTCCTCGCGATGGATTTCGGCGTAGCGGACTTTGACATCGGCATCCCGCGCGGCCAAAACCCAAGGCGTGACGTTCGCGTCGTGATCCAACCGAGTCACGATGATTTCGTCGCCCGGCCGCCATGTGGTTGCGATGGCTCGCGAGAGTGCAAACGTCAGCGTCGTCATGTTCGGGCCGAAGTACACGCAATCCGGATCGTCCGCTCCCAATAAATCGGCGAATGCCCGATGCGCCTCGTCCAGCATCGCATCGCTCTCGCGGCTCGTGGCGAACAGCCCGCCGTGATTAGCGTTGCGGTGGCTCAAATAGTCCGCGATGGCGTCGATCACACGCCGCGGAACCTGCGTTCCCGCCGGGCCATCCAGATAAACCACCGGCTGATCATTCTGCCGGCGGGCCAAAGCGGGAAACTGTTGACGAAGCGATTGGACGAATTCGAGAGTTAGCATGAGCGTTGATCGACGAAGCGTTTGCCTTTGCCTTCGAAACGGGGAAGCGAGCCAAGTGGAACGCACGTGACGTCGATTCGCAAGCCGAGTCGCAATTGCAGCTCGCGAGCGACGCGTTGCGGCTGGTCCAACCGATCCTCGATCTCCACCGAAATGGCGTCCATCTCGCCATTCTTGTGAGCCGTGAGACGGTACTCGACGATCTCGGGAAACCCGCGGAGGATTTGTTCGACGCTGGATGGGAAGATGTTCACACCGCGGATCACCATCATGTCATCGGCTCGCCCAAGCACGCCGCCATCGAGCAGCACGAACCGATTCGCGCCGGTTTGCGACCACGTTGGCCGAACCAAGTCGCCCGTGCGGTAACGCAAAACCGGACAGCCGGCGCGACCGAGCGTCGTTAGAACTAGTTCGGATAGCTCGCCGTTCGTCGCGGGTTGGCCGGTTTCGATCGAGAGAAACTCGGCGATGAACTCGCTTTCCGTGATGTGCAAGCCGCTGTCCTTCTCGTCCGGAAAACCCCACGGGCCGACTTCGGATGCGCCGCTGTGGTCGATCACGCGAGCGTTCCAGGCTCGTTCGATCTGCTGCCGAACGGCCGGCACCGAACCGCCGGGCTCGCCCGCGACGAGAATACGGTTGACTCCCAGCGAACGCGGATCGATCTGATTCGCTTGGGCGACTTCGACCATGTGCATCGCGTAAGTCGGCGTGCTGAAAATCATCGAAGCCCGACTGGAGCGAATCAGTTCGAGTCGGGCTAACGTGCTGAGCCCGCCGCTGGGAATGACGAGCGCCCCGCGTGCAACCGCCGCGTCGAACGCGCTCCAAAATCCGATGAACGGTCCGAACGAAAACGCCATCAACACGCGATCCGCCGACGTGACATGCGATGCGTCCAGCACATACTGCCACGTGTTGATCCACCACTGCCAATCCAGGGGCGTGTCGAGCACGACGAGCGGCCGGCCTCTCGTGCCCGAGGTGCGATGGAACCGCACGTAGTTCTCGGGCGGATAGGTGAGATTCGCCGGCGTGTCGTCGCGAGCCGCCGCCACCAATTCGTCCTTGAATGTGAACGGCAATTCCGTCAGGTCATCGAGCGAACGAAGCGGCAGTTCGATGCCGGACAGCTTTTCCGCGTAGAAGCGGTTGCCTGGTAAAATCTCCGCCAACAAGCTGTTCAGACGCTGCAACTGGTAGGCGTGCAAGTCGTGGCGATTGAGCTGCGCGAGATGCCGTCGATGTTCGTAAGGTTTGGTCATGGGCCGTGGGAGCGTAGCCGGGTCGACGTGGAGGCCAACGCCGGAACCTACGAGCGACAAGTCCGGCGTCCGACAGGGGAGCAAGCAGGTCGGTAGTTTAACAGCTTCGATGCTGTTTGTACGGCCCGCGACGACGATCGGCAGCGGTGTCCGAGGAAGACGTGCTCTTCACGAACGCTGTGCAAGAAATGGCAAACGGCGTTAGAGCTTTCTAACGCCGTTCGCGTGTTTCGTTCTTCGCGGCTGATTGGAACAAACCGCGAGTTTACTAGCGGTCAACTAGCAAGCGATTTCCGTCATGACGGCTTCGTCGCGCTGAGCCAACTGGGCGTGGATTTCGTCTTCCAACGTCATTTCGCTGGCGCGGGCGGCCAGATAGGCGCGCGTCAACAACTTGCGGCCGGACTCGGTATGCACGCCGACAACTCGCTCGGCTTGCTTGGTCTCGGCGTTGTAAAACGTGACGCTGTGCGGACGAATATCATTGACTCGCACCGTGCCAGCTTCGGCGGCATAGTTCACGAGCAATTCAACTTCACGAGCCTTCGACTCATCTTCCCAAACAATCCGATACGTGTTCAAAGGGTTCTCCTGACGGAATGCCGTCTTCTCTGACTATTACGATCTGTGATTCAACGAGCGTCCCAATTTAGTTGCGAGTTCGGATGTTGACTAGGCGGAAATTGAACGAAAACGCAAGGATTCTTGCGAATTTCACCAATTCACGACCAGCGGCTGAGCCGGACGCTTTGGTACAAAGAAAAGCCGCCGATAACCAAAGGATGGCTACCGGCGGCTTGGCTGTCATACCAGGTGAGTTAATGGGGTTACTCGGCCCCTTGAGCGCCTTCCGTAATGCGGAACAGCTTGTCCTTGGTGCTGATAAACAGCGAACCGTTGGCGGCCACGGGCGTGCTGTAAACCGAGCTGCCCATGTTGATCTCTTCCATCGGTTCTTCCTGCTTCTCCTTGGTTAGCGGGAAGATCGAGACGTCGCCGTCCTCATCACCGATATAAACCTTGCCATCGGCAATCAGCGGCGAGCCCCAGGAAGCGGCCAGCATATCGTAGGTCCAGTAGACCTTAGGGTTGCCGTTGCCGTCCCCCTTGGCATCCAAGCAATGGAACAGGCCGGAGAAATCCGCCAAGTACAGCAGATCGTCCTTAATGGCGACCGTGCCAATCGAGCGATGAAGTTGCTCTTCGAAGTCGATCTCGTCGTTTCCGTCCTGATCGACGGCGCTGTAGTGCCAAACCACCGCCGAATTCGGATTGTCCACGGCGACTTCGCCATCTTCCGGCACGATCGCTTGCAGACGACGGTGAGGAATCGGCACGCGCTTGTCGCCTTCGATCTTCATCGCCAATTGCGGGCTCACGTCACCGCGCTTGTTGGGATCGATGCACCACAGATGGCCATCGCCTTCACCGTGCTCGGGATCCTGTCCGACCGCCACATAAACCAAGCCGTCGTAAACAACCGGAGTGGCAATGATGTTATTGCGAGTGCCACGACCGCCGAGGATCCACTTGGTTTCCTTCGGATTCGCGTCAAACTTCCACAGCAATTCCGGCTGACCGTCTTTGCCTTTGTCGGCCTTGAAGCTGTAAATCCAGCCATCGCCGCCGGGGAAGATCGCTTGAGGCACGCCGCCCAGTTCGGCGACGGCTGGCGACGACCATTGACCGTGCAAAATGTTGGTAGTCGGTGACTTGTCGGTCCAGAAAATTTCGCCGGTGTTCTTGTCCATCGCCATGAAGCTGGGCGCGTCGGGCGCGGGCAAGTTGATGTGCGACTCGTCCAGGCCGTTCGACGTGTTCACAAACAGAATGTCACCAACGGCCGTGACCGAGCAGCTACACATGTTGTGTTGCGACACGCCCAGTTCGGTCATCATGTTGACCACCCAGATCGTATCGGCTTCGTGTTTGTCGTCCGGCGTAATGGTCTTGAAGACAGCCAAACGCGGGCCGGCGACCATTAGCTGGAACTGACGACTGGAGCCGTTGACTTCGGCCGTGGCAGTCCACTTCTTGCCGGCTTCGGCCGACTCGACTTTTACGTCTTCGGGCAACTTCATTTCCACGCGTTCGAACTCCGCTCGCAACGCATCCGAAATCTTGCCTTCATCCAAAGCGGCGACCGTCGGACCATAGGCTTCATTCGCTGCTTCCAAGTTGAACAACCGGCCGCGCTCGTTCTGCACGGGGCCGTCATCTTCGTCGTCGTAGAAACCCTGGGTGTCCAAGCAGCGAACTTCGCCGCGGTTGGTGACGAACCACAGCCGTTCGCCTTCGACGTACGGAGCGCAGCAGACGCCCTGCAGAGGCCAGTCGTGAACGCGGCCCGTGTCCAGCTTCTCGCTGCTATGTTGCCACAGGAACGTACCGTCGGCTTCATTGAAACAGAGCAAGCAACCTAGATCGACGTCCGACGGGTAGCGAGGCAAGTAGCCGTTGCCGTTGTTCGTGCCGACGTAGACCTTGCCGCCAGCCACGACGGGATTGCCATAGGTTTGGCTGCCGAGCGAAGCGACCCACTGAATGTTCTCGGCTTGGTCCTTCTTCCATTCGCCCGTCTTGCGGTCAAAGCCGCCGATGTCAAACGACTCGGGCAACGGACCGGTAACTGGCGTGTTATTGCGGAACGAGCTGCCGCCCCACTGCGGCCAATCGCCTTGCTTCAGTTGCGGGTTGGCCTTCTTGTCGACCGAAGCCAACGGATTGCCTTCCGTTTTCACTTCCGCGCGAGCCGTGTCGCCTTCCTTGGGTTCCGCCGTCGGTTGCGGAGCCGGTTCCGGCTTGGGCTCGTCCTTCGGTTCATCCTTCGGCTCAGGTTGCGGTTCCGGTTTGGGCTCGGGCGATGGCTCGGGCTTGGGTTCCGGTTTCGGTTCGTCTTTCGGCTCTTCAGCCGGAGCTGGATCGGGAGCCGGCGGAGTCGCGTTCGGAACTGGCGGCTCGACCTTAACGGCCGGCTTGTTTTCGGTTGGCTCTGGCTTCGGTTCGTCGGCAGGTTCCGGCTTGGGCTCGGGCTTCGGTTCTTCCGACGGAGTTGGCTTGGGTTCGTCGGGCAGCGAAGCCGGGGTGCTCGTCGCGGTTGGTTCCGTCGGTTCGGACGGGACTCGATCCTCGCTCGGTTCGGCGGGCTTCTCGCTGGGCGTCGCCGGCTCTTCCGTCAGCGTTTCCGGCTTGGAAGACATGGTTGGTTCGAACGGCTCCGACGGAACGCGTTCGTCTTCGTCGTCCATGACGGGACCAGCGGCGGTCGTGCCGGAGGTCGACGCGGTACGTTTGGTTCGTGCTTGGCAGCCGGACAAGCTGGCGGTTAAAAACGCGCCGAGCGAGAAGGCCACCAGCATCAAGAACCAAGCGGTCATTTGGGTCTTCATACGGATGTGCTCCATGAAAGTCAGGGGCGTCAGGGCGGTCGCTCGCGAACAAGTTAGCGAACGACCGGCGACAGGTTTCGGAAACAGCGTTTATTGATTGGGATACACTTCGATGTTGTCCAGGTACAGCTCGGCGACTTTGGCGTTGCCGAACAAGCCGGGACTGCCGACGGTCTGCGGCGATTCATCAATCGCCTCGACCGACCAAGCTTCCGGCTCGGCCTCGCCGCGCGGCCAGACCTTGCCCTTCAGAACCGCGATCTTGCGTGGCTTGCCTTCGGCGTCCGAACGTTCTTCCACCGAAGCCTGGAACTTGATCGTGTACCACTTATCTTCTTCCCAAGCGAAGTCCACATCGCGGGCCATGCGCAGTTGCGGATCCCAGGTGCGAATCTGCAGTTTTTGAGCGTTGCCCATCAAGTCCAACGTGTAACCTTGGGCGATCAAGCCAATGTCTGGAAGCTGGTCGTTCGTGCGAGCTCCCTTGACGTCGGCTTGAATCGTGTAGTCGTGTAGATCGGGATGTCCCATCCAAGCGCGGCTGCGCGTGCCTTTGGGAATCGTCGTGATCTTAACCATCGCTTTGCTGCCGTCCACATTTCGCAACACGTGACGATAGCGAGCGCCGACCCACGTGATCGGTACATCGTCCAATTCGTCGAACGTGAACTTCCAAGGCAATGTGGGCACAATTCGCAGGCGCGCCTTCGATGTCAGTTCACCCGACTTCACCGTCACATAGCTGGCCACATGGTTGCTTTCGGCCGGCGCTTGATACGTGCCGTCCGCAGCGATCTGGCCGGGGCCTTGGACGCTGAACTCGACATCGCTGTCATTTAATTCCTTCAGCAATTGGCCGCGCGAATTGAATACACGGGCTCGGAACTTCTGTGTCTCTCCCGGCTTCAGCAAAACTTCCGCCGGAATGATCTGCAACTGAGCCGGCTGCGGATCCTCCGTTACGGGAGATTCTTGTGGCTGTTCGGGAGCGGGCGTCGTGCCGGGAGTTTTTTCCGGATCGACTAAGCAGTACAGCCCTTCGGTCGACTGCACGTAAACAGCGCCGTGGGAAACGACCGGCGACGCATGAAACTCGGCTTGGCGGATCGAGCCATCGCTGAGCGTGACAACGCCTTCCTCTTGATCCGGCTTGAGAATGTGCCAGCGGCCGTTGGCAGTCAGCACATAGAGCTTGCCGTCGGCGTACACCGGCGAAGCTCGCATCATGCGATCCTTCAGCGAGATTCGCTCGAACAGCACTTCTCCGGTCTTGCGATCCAAGATGAACAGCTTGGCTCGGTCATCGAAGCAATACAGCCGATCGCCGATTGCAATGGGCGAACTGCGGCCGACCATCAACTCGTCTTGCCGCCACATCACTTTGTCCGAGTCGGTGATGTTGCCCTTGGCTTCGTGCCCGTTGATTGCAATCACGGTACCCATCGCCGTGATGCCGATGTTCTCTTCGCTATGTCCGGTGTAAATCACGCCATCGACGATCGTGGGGCTGACATTCAGGCCACGCATCGAAATGTCGCAATTCCACATCGGCTTGCCCGTGCGAGGTTGAAAGGCCCAGACGGCTCCGTCACCGCTGCCAAAGACCAGCGTCTTGACGCCGTCGATCACCGACAAAGCCGCGCCGCTGTAGGTCGTGTCTTCGGGCAACGGACGCGTGCCGGCGAACCAAACGACTTCGCCCGTCCGTTTGTCGAACGAGATATAGCGGTCGGTCGGACGAGCCATCTCGCCCCAGCCGATGATGACGCCGCTAATCAGCACTTGGTCATCCACGATGATCGGAAAATTGGTTCGGCCGCCGTAGGTGCTGAGCAAACCGAATTGCTCGTGCAGCGGATAGTCCCAAATCGTCTCGCCCGTTTCGCCGTTGATGCATTGGAAGTAGCCGCACACACCGAGCGCGTAGACATTGCCGGTCTCGGGATCGCCGACAACCGACGACCAACCGACGCGCGTGTCGGGAACGTCGGACAGCCAGACGTTGAAGCGATTCTCCCACAACGTCTCGCCGGTCTTCACGTCGACGCAGACGACCTTTTCGCCCTCGCGACGCGTTTCCGGTTCGGCTCGAACCAGCGTATACAGCCGACCGTTCATTACGATCGGCGTGCTGCGTCCGCCCAAGTCATCGCGTTTCCAAGCGACGTTGCTGCCTTCGCCGCCTTTCGGATCCCAGTCGTCGACCAAGCCCGTTTCTTGGGATATGCCGTCGCCATTCGGGCCGCGCCAGTAAGTCCAATCCAGCGGATCGGCGGCCGATACCACGGCCAGTGAACCGACCGTCCAACAACACAACAAAGTCAACACGCCGACGCCCGCGCCGCGGCGCGGGAACCAAAGATCAGGAAGCAGTTTCATGGGTAAGCTCGTGTTTCGACCTGGGAATTAAGGGAAAGGCCTAAGTCAAACTGTACGGAACAGTGAAACCGTTCTAGTCAAACCATTCGTCGGCCGGATCGAATTTGGGCAAGCACACGATCAACACCTTCATGCGGCCGATCGCTCGGTGCCGCGTTCCGGGGCGAATCATCACGCACATGCCGGGTCGCACGTCGATTGTCTGGTCATCCAACTGCATGCGGGCGTCTTCGTCGCATTGCAGAAAGTAATACGTCTCCGTCAGGCGACGATGATAATGCAGCCGCGCATCGGCCGAGATTTCCGTGACATGAATCGTGCCGGGGAAATCACCCACGTCCGCCAACCCGCGCCGCGCCGTTCCGCACGGACACGGAACGCCGGGAATGCGGTCGAAGTCAACAATCTCGAAGCCTTGCTGGGCGGCGGGCAGGGACATGCGTGTCGGCAAGGGGTTGGGGGCGAGTCGAGCCAGGCAGGATCGTCAAAGTCGGCTCATTCTACCAGACGCGCGCTCCGCGGGCCACATGCGGCGGAATTCGATCGACGTGAAACGCCGATTGAGGCGACTTTCGCGGTCGCGTAAGCTGCTCCGCGCCCCTATCAACGGCAAAGTTTCGCCGGCTTCCAGGCGCGTTAAACTCACCGCAACAGTCGCTCTAACCCACTTGCTGAAAATTGTTTCCGTTCGTTCAAGGCGTCTTGCCGCGCCCGCCGATACCGTAGGTGTCACCCACAAGTGACGCGTGCCCGACGCGGCACGGCGCAAAGCGTCAGAGAAACCGGAGTGGACTCGAATCGAGTCAAGGAATGGCTCGACCGGTTCTGGCGCAAGAATCCCGCCTACGCGTTCCCGCCTGTAATCCCGCAAACCGTCCTGCCCGACACCCTGCATCCCAATGAAAGGTTCTCTCCCCGAGAGAACCTAGCGGCATGATGCCGTTGATGCTTGGCGAGCGCACGGGGAAGCCCAGCTAATGCGTGAAGGGATTTCTGCGCCAGCTCGACAGTTCCATCGTTTAAGGAGACGTGGCTCGATGAAATTGCACATGATGTTAGGAACATTGGTACTGGGCTTGAGCCTGTGTACCCAGAGCTTCGGTTTCGATTTACTCGACCGAATGCTCGGCACCAGCGGATGCGGCTGCACGACCAAGTGCTGTGCGGCTCCTTCGTGTGGTTGTGACAACGGTTGCGCCAGCAATGGCTGCTGCGATCCGGGCTGCGGCCCGAGCTGTGGCTGCGACAATGGCTGTGCGACCAATTGCTGCGCCGGCAAGAGCGGCTGCTGCGAACCGGCTTGCGGATGCGACAACGGCTGTGCGGCCAATGGCTGCTGCGACAACGGATGCACCGGCAACGGTTGTGCTCCGGCTTGCGGATGCGACAGCGGTTGTGCGTCGAAGTGCTGCGTGAAGAAGTGCTGCCGTAAGCCTCTGTTCGCTCACCTGCTCGTTCGCAAGCCTTCGTGCTGCAGCAAGCCGTGCGCTCCGACCTGCGGATGCGACAACGGCTGCACCAGCAACGGCTGCTGCAACAACGGTTGCGATCCGGCTTGCGGATGCGACAACGGTTGTGCGGCTAACGGCTGCTGCGACAACGGCTGCACCGGCAACGGTTGTGCTCCCGCTTGCGGTTGCGACAACGGCTGTGCGTCGAAGTGCTGTGCGAAGCCCTGCTGCCGCAAGCCTTGCTTGCTGGACCGCATCTTTGCCTGCAAGACCCGCTGCTGCAAGCCGACTTGCTGCTCGAAGGCTCCGGCCTGCGGCTGTGACAACGGCTGTGCGAGCAACGGCTGCTGCAACAACGGTTGTGCGAGCAACGGTTGTGCTCCGGCTTGCGGATGCGAGCACGGTGCTGCCCCGGCTCCGGCTGTCGGTGGCGACGACATGGCTCCCATGCCGCCCGCCCCGGTTGTCGATCCGTCGGCTTACCTGTCGAGTCAACGTCGCGTCATTCAAGCCAGCACGAACTTGGTTCGCTAAGCGAATGCTGGCCTAGAGTCGCGACGACAAACGGCCTGTCCGGAGCGAAAGTTCCGGGCAGGCCGTTGCTATTTCTTGCCGCTCGCAAATCGTCCAATTGATGTGGGACGATCCGGCGACACGGCCTAAAATCTCCGCCGCTCAGTTCACGCCGCGGCCGCCCGGCCGCGGCGTTGTCTTCCTCTCGCGGCAAGGAGTTCGACGTGCCCGACGCTTCCCGACGAATCGGTTTCCTCATCGTGGCCTCGTCGATGCTCGCGACACTGGCCGTGTGGTTAGTGCCGTCGCAAGCCGAACCGCCCGCTCCGCCCGAAGTGGCTTCGGCCAAGTCGAGCGACGCCGCGCCTGCCACGCCTCCGTCGTCGGACTCGCCGCCGATATCGGACGGGCCGCGATTGCCAGACGCGCCACCTATCTTGGAAGCTCCGCCGACCGCCGCGCCGATCAACACGCCCCAGTTGCTGGAAATCCTGGAACTGCGTCGACAACGGGGCAGCATCCTCGATGGCTCGATCTTGGATCAGCCGAACGACGAAACGCCGGCCAACGATCTCGCCACGTTCCAAGAGTCGCTGAAGAACGTCGCCGCCCAAGAGCCAGCCGACGCGCCACCCAATGCACTGCCGAACGCATTGCCGCAACCCGCGCCGCACGTTGCCACCGAAGACGAACGGCTGGCCGCCTTGCTGTTGCGAGCCGGCCGGGCGCTCGATCGGCGAGCCAACCGGTACGAGCGCGAAGCCGACGCGGTGGAAGCCAAGCGACTCCGCGCGCTCGCCGATTCGCTGCGAGCCACCGTCGAAGCTCTACCATCACGCTAAGAACCGTTCCGAGAACCGCCAGCCGAAAGCATGTTCCCCAGGGCCGTGCGTCGGTGCTCGGAAAAGTTGCAAACGCCCAATCAAGCAGTCGAATCGGCAGCTCAAGAAACGCCCGCGGCAGCTCAAGCAACTGATTCGGTAGTCCGAGAAATCGCCCCGGTAGGTCAAGAAACGAGCCCGAAAAAGCAGGCGAAGATTCGCTCAACTCGACGCGATTCCAGGAGAGCGCCGTACACCGCGCGTACCGAACTGACTACCGGCTAAGCACTTCCGATGCACGACACGAATCGGCAGGCAGGCAGCACGCAAATCCTCCCAACCGCACCCTCCCAAAAAGCATTCCCCACCATTCCTTTCCCCGCCATTCCCTTGCCCACCATTCCCTTGCCCCAAATTCCTCTGCCCACAATTCTTCTGCCCCCGTTTCTCCGTCACATCGCATAGCCGCCCACGACATGAATCGCTCCTGAAAACGCCTCTAGCCATGCAGCTCGGTCTTCATTCAATGCTGATTGACTGGCTGGGGCAGAGGGCAAGGGAGCGAAAGACTTGTTAGGGCAGAAGAATGATGGGCAAAAGAATTGGGGGCGGAAGAATGTTGGGCAGAGGAATTTGGGGGCAGAGGAATTGTTGGTGTCGAGGAATTTGGGGATTAGGAATTGTTGGGATAAGGGATAGGAGGCATCTAAGCGACGATTGGCTCCACCACGTGCCCGTGGATGTCGGTCAGGCGGAAGTCGCGGCCTTGGAAACGGTAAGTCAACCGCTCGTGGTCGATCCCCAGCAGATGCAGGATCGTCGCCTGCAAATCATGCACATGGACGGGATCACTGGCCACGTTGATCGCTAAATCATCGCTGGCCCCGTAAGTCATCCCCGGTCGAATGCCGCCGCCCGCCATCCAGACCGTGAAAGCGTACGGATGATGGTCGCGGCCCCAGCGCGGCCGGTTGTTGATGTCGCCTTGGATGAACGGAGTCCGTCCGAACTCGCCGCCCCAGATCACCAGCGTGTCGTCCAGCAAACCACGCTGTTTCAGATCGCGCACCAACGCGGCGCTCGGCTGATCGGTATCGCGGCACTGCGTGTACAGCTCGGTCGTGATGCTGTTATGCTGATCCCAACCGGCATGCATCAACTGCACAAAGCCGACGCCGCGCTCGACCAAGCGCCGAGCCAGCAAACAGTTGTGGGCGAACGTCCCCGGCTCCTTGACCTGCGGCCCATACATCTCCAGCGTCTCGGCCGATTCGCTCGAAAAATCGGTCAGCTCCGGCACACTCGTTTGCATCTTGAACGCCATCTCGTACTGCGCGATCCGCGTGCCGATTTCCGGGTCTCCATACTCGCGCAGCTTCAACTCGTTCAGCCTCGCGATGTCGTCCAACCAAGCTCGCCGCATCTCGCGACCGATGCCCGGCGGATTCGACAGATACAGCACCGGATCGCCGCTGCCGCGAAACTTAACGCCCTGAAACCGCGACGGCAGAAAGCCGCTGCCCCAATAAAAGTCGTAGAAGATCTGGCCGCACGACGTCCCTTTGCTGACCGACGTCATCACGACGAAGGCCGGCAAGCTATCCGTTTCGCTGCCCAAGCCGTAATTCATCCACGCGCCGATCGTCGGTCGGCCGGGAATCTGAGCTCCGCTGAGCAAAAACGAAATGGCCGGGGCGTGATTCACCGCGTCGGTGTGCATGCTCTTTACGAAGCACAAGTCGTCGACGACCTTGGCCGTGTGCGGCAGAAAGCTGCTGACCCACGCGCCGCTCTCGCCATGCTGCTGAAACGGTTCGACCGGAGCCAGCATCAGCTTGCCCTGCGGATCGCCCGTCATCGTGCTGAAGCGTTGCCCGCCGACATATTCCGCCGGCACGGTCTGGCCATGCATTTCGCCCAAACGCGGCTTCCAGTCGAACAGCTCGACATGCGTCGGGCCGCCGTTCTGGAATAGATAGATCACGCGTTTCGCTTTCGGAGCGAAATGCGGAAGCCCCGGCAAGCCGCCGATGCGCGGCGTTGCCGAGTCCGATTCGTTCGGCGCGGCCAGTCCGTCACGCTGAAGCAAGCCGGCCAGCGCGGCGACACCGATGCCGGTCGCCGAGCGGCTGAAGAATTCGCGGCGCGTCTGGTCTCGAAGCTGTTCGCGGATCGGATGCATCACTTCATTCCTTGGTCAAGGCTTCATCCAAATTCAACAACGCGAGACAGAGCGCGGTCCAACTGGCATGTTCGGTCGGCGCCAGTTGCTCATTCCGCCGCGACTCGCCCACGGCCAGCAACTCCGCCGCGGCGGTCGGATCGGCGGCAAACGCGGCTCGGCTACGATCCAGGCCAGCCAACAGAATCGTTTGCTCCTCACTCGAAGGCGCGCGGGCCAGCAAGCGGCGAAAGGCCAAGTTCAACCGAGCCGCATCAGTCGATTCAGTTCCCGCGTCGTCGGCATCCGTATCCAACAACACACGTTCGGCCAAAGCTCGGGCCGCTTCGACGTACGTCACGTCGTTCAACGTCAGCAGCGCGTGCAGCGGCGTGTTCGTGCGGAACGGTTTGACGGTGCAAGTCTGCCGCGAGGCGTTGTCGAAGAACATTGTCGGAGCGATGATCCGCCGCCAAAACGTGTACAAACTGCGGCGGTACAACGCGTCGCCCGAATCCTGCCGATACGTCTTGCGGCCGAACGTCGCTTCTTCCCACACGCCTGCCGGCTGATAACCGTTGACCGGCGGCCCGCCCTGCGTTCGCACCAACAAGCCACTCGCCGCCAACGCCTGGTCGCGCAGCATCCACGACGGCATCCGAAATCGCGGGCCCCGTGCGAACAAGCGATTCTCGGGGTCGAGTTCGACAATCTCGCTCGGCTGTCCATCGTCGGCCACCGTTCTCGACGATTGGCGATACGTGTGGCTGGTCACGATCAATCGCACCAACGCCTTCACATCCCATCCACTGTCGCGAAACTCGGCGGCCAACCAGTTCAGCAAATCCAACTGCGGCGGGATCTCGCCTTGCGAGCCAAAGTCCTCGGCCGTCTTGACCAACCCGACCCCGAAGAACTGCTGCCAAAAACGATTCGCGGCCACGCGTGCGGTGAGCGGGTTTTCGTTGGCGACAAGCCAGCGGGCCAAGTCGAGCCGATTGGCGTCCGCCGCGTCGCGGCCGAGCGCCGGCAAGGCGGCCGGAGTGTTCGCCGTCACTTCCACATCGGTTGGTTTGTTGTATAAACCGCGATCCAACATGAACGTGGTTCGCCGCGTGTCGGCCTCCTGCATCACCATCACCTTGGCGATCGAGTTGCGAACGCCGTTCAACTGCTTCTCGGTTTCGCCGCGTTGCTTTTCCAAGTCGCGATACATTGAATCGGCCGCCCGATGCGCGGCGACAACCAACTCGCGTTGCTCCTTCGTCCGCTTATCCGCCGGAACGGCCAACGCCGCCAGCAACTTCTGTCGATCGTCGTTCAATTTCGGCTCGGGCTGGTTCGTTACCGACAGCCGAAAGCGGCCCAAGTTGTGGCTGACGTGCGGCGAATCGTGATGCAGCCGAATCGTCAGCTTCGTGTCGGCTCCGGCCGGAATCGGCGAGTCGAAGCGAAACACGGCTTGATGGTCGCGATCGATCGGTCGGCCTTCGTAGACCGCCCAGCCGCTGCGCGGATCACCGTCGAACGCCTTGGCCACCTTCAAATCGCCTTGTTCAAAGGTCGCTTCGGCCGCGGCAAACTTCGCCGGCCGCGACGCGGACTCGTCGGCACGTTGAACAAGCACTTCGATCTCTGTCAGCACGAAGTTGCCGCTGTCGGACCGAGCCAGTCCGTTCTTGGTCATCGTCTCGTGCCGCAGCGCTTCGAGCCGCAAGCCGGTAATCTGCTCCAGGTCGGTGGACGCCGTGAACGTGTACGAGTCGTTGGCCGGATTCTTGCCGCTCGCGAGAACCGAAAGATCGTCTTGCAATGTCAACGTCTGGTGCTTCGCGGAAACTTCGGTCGGTTCGAGCAGCGTCCAACCGGCGTTCGCTTCGGCGGCTTCCAGCGTCGCGGCTTCCCAGTCTGTTTGCGAGTTGGCCAGCTCGCGACCTCGTGCAGCCAATCGCTCGGCCAGCGACTTTGCCTCTTCTTCCAACGCGGCCGTGCGGGTGCTCTGATCGGGCGTCGGCGCGGCCAGAATCGGCGGAGTTTGAGGATTCCCGCCGCCGCCATTGACCGGCGTTTGATTGAAGAACGCGAACAGTTGGAAATAATCGCGGCGCGTCAGCGGATCGAATTTGTGATCGTGGCAGCGGCAACAATTCAGCGTCAGGCCCAACCACACTGTGCCCGTCGTCTCGGTCATGTCCATCACGTAATCGACACGATTCTCTTCCGCGATACGGCCCCCTTCGCCATTGATCATGTGATTGCGACAGAAGCCCGTGGCCAACCGCTGCTCGAACGTGGCGTCGGGCAGCAGATCGCCGGCCAATTGCCAGACGGTGAATTGGTCGTAGGGCAGATTGCGGTTGAAGGCATCGACTACCCAATCTCGCCACGGCCACATCGTGCGTTCGCCGTCCCCTTGGTAGCCGTTGGAATCGGCGTAGCGAGCGGCGTCGAGCCAATCCCAAGCCATCCGTTCGCCGAAAGCCGGCGACTTGAGCAGCCGATCGACCAGTCGCTCGTAAGCCCGAGGTTCGGTGTCGGCCAGAAACGCGTCGACCTCGGCCACGGTCGGAGGCAGCCCCGTTAAGTCTAGGGTGACTCGGCGAATCAACGTTTCGCGGGCTGCTTCCGGAGCGGCTTGCAGTCCTTCACGAGCCAAGCGAGCTCGCACAAAGGCATCGATCGGATTACGAATCGGCGCGGCTCGATCGTTCGATGTCGTTGCTCCCGCGTCATCGACTTTCGGAACTTCAGGCGCAACGAGCGGCGCGAACGACCAATGTTGGCCCCAACCGGCGCCTTCATCGACCCACCGTTGCAGCAGCGCGATCTGCTCTTTCGACAACGCCCGATTGGATTCGGGCGGCGGCATCCGCTCGCTTTCGTCGTCGGTGATGAGGCGGCGAATCAACTCGCTGGAGTCGCTGTCGCGCGGCTGAATCACGGTCAACGCGCCGGCTTGCGTGTCGAGCCGCAAGTCGGCTTCGCGCGTCTGCTCGTCAGGCCCGTGACACAGAAAGCACTTGTCCGACAACAGCGGCCGAATATCGCGATTAAAGTCGATCTCGCCGGCCTGAACTCCGCCACTCGCCCCAAGCCAAGAAGCCATCCAGCAACAAACCGCCGAGTAAACCATCCAACCAGCGCGCCGAGCATTAGAAACACTCAACGCACGCCAAGCGATTTGCCGAATCCAGAAACCGATTCGCGAAGACATGAGAAAACTCGCGAGCAAAAGCAATCAGGCGGGAGATGAACCGAGGTGGGCACGACCCATCATACCCATCCCGCCGCTGGCTCGCAAAACGACGATGCCGGAGCATGACGCATGAAGCGGTCGGAAATGTACAATGATCTAGTGTTTATGCCAGAGGCGGAGTTTCTTCTCGCATTGGTGTTTTTCGGAGTCGCAAGATGGATGAATCGCAGCTTGTCACTCGACCGTCCGATGGCAACTTGTCCGCGGATGACGAACCGTCGCTTGAGAACTGGATTATGTCGCTAATTGCAGATGGCCGGGCCGACAGCCTGCATGAAGCCGAAGAGATTATTCTCAACACGTCGCTGCCGGAAGTTTCACGACTTTGCGGGAGCGACCTAACCATCGAGCAATTAGCAGCCCATCCGCTTTTCCAGCTTTTCGCGAGCCATGGCAGTCGAGGTTGGGAGGATTCGCCACTGTGACATCCGAGGAACGGTTAGCGTGGGTCGTCTCCGCCCTCGACTCGGTTGGCGTACGATGTCTCGTTATGGGTGGACATGCCGCCAGGTTTTACGGCGTTGAACGCAACACAAATGATTTTGATCTTCATCTGTCGCCCGATTGTTGGGACGACATTAAAGCGAAGATCCAGGCATCACCCCTTGCTACAAATTTCAAGGTAGTCGAAGGACCGAGTTGGAGGCCTGGGGCGTTTCGCAGGTTTCAGATCGGTGTGTTGCCGAGTGGGCGTGAGGAGTGGCTGGAGTTTTGGCGACACAATCATCTTCTCCCGGACTTCCACGAAGTATTCGATCGCCGCGAGATAGGAGTTTACGGCGGGCAGAAGATAGCCTTCCTTGGTCTGAGAGATTTGATTCGTGCCAAGGAAACCGAGCGAGAATCGGACTGGCAGGATATCGCGTTGCTCGAAGAATTCGCCGACTCTCGCGATTACTCAGCGGTCCTCAACGGCGGCCTCGACCTGGCCAGCGCGTTGTCGCGAATTCGTAGTCGGCGAGGCTTCGAGTCCCATTTGAAGGCAAGTCATTTTCGCGACGACAACGCTATTCGACAAGCGGTCGAACTAACGGCCTCGCCGATCACCGAAGCATTTTTAACGCCTGTAGCATCTCGAAATCGTGACGCTCACCT
Organism: Pirellulaceae bacterium; assembly: GCA_041399085.1. Classification (GTDB taxonomy): domain Bacteria; phylum Planctomycetota; class Planctomycetia; order Pirellulales; family Pirellulaceae; genus JAWKTM01. Next base: position 22,838 of record JAWKTM010000017.1, on the reverse strand, counting down.
TCCAATCGCCGCCATTGAACCAGTGGTGAGAAACCGGCTGTCGGAGGTCGACCCTGGAACCAATTTGCACTTCGCGTTGGTTGAGATAGTGCGGCGACGATACAAACTAGCAGCTCAGGCTGCCGATCGAGCCGATAAAGAATCGATTCGGCGAACGTTAGCCGCACCTAGCGATGGAGGTGCGAGCTAATATCCCCCGCGATCACCGCGCACCTACCGCCCTTGCAACATGTGGGCTTGGGCCATCGCGTCTTCGGCTTTTTGGATATACGACTGGTCGCCCGTTCCGGCGTAGGCGCGTTGGAAGCAAACGCTAGCCGCGGTGAAGTTGAACGGCTCGTTTGGCTCCAATTCGCAGGCTCGCTGAGCGTGCTTGACCGCTTCGGAGTGCTGGCCAACTTTGCCGTACACTACGGCCAGCGTCAAATGCGAGAGAACGTGCGATTCGTCCGCTGTCAGCAATTCGTTCAGCTTGGCGATCGCCTCGTCGAACTTGCCGTCCTCTTTGAGCTGTTCGGCTTCGGCGTACAAAGTCTTCGTGTCGGACATCGGTTGGCTCCGCGAGAAGTGTTGGGTTTGTATCCCCGAAAACTACTCTTCCTCAAACCGGATGTCGACCACTTCAAACTTCAACATTCCCTTCGGAACCTCGATTTCGGCCCGCTCTCCCTTTTTCTTGCCCAGCAAGCCTTGGCCGATCGGGCTGGTCGAGAGAATCTTGCCGTTGTCATAATCTTCCTCGCCGGCCCCGACCAACGTGAACGTCTCTTCGTCGCCGTAGTCCAAATCCTTGACGACGACCGTCGAGCCGAACACGACTTCATCGCGCGGCAACTGCGAAGGATCGATGATCGCGGCCCGCGAGAGCTTGTCCTTCAGTTGATTGATCTTCGCCTGAATGCGGCCCTGTTCCTCTCGCTGACCGTGATATTCGGCGTTCTCCTTCAAATCGCCTTCGGCGCGCGCGGCGGCGATTTTCTCGGCGATGGCCGGCATGATTTCGTTTTCGAGCCGGTCGATTTCGCCGCGGATTTTGCTGTATCCCGCGCGAGTCATGGGAACGATTTCGCTCATGATCGTTTCTCCGGCAAGGGTAAAAAAATTGCGACCTCCTGGTGAGGGAGGTCGCTTCGCGATGTTACGTTGTGTTTTGAAAAAGAGGCGCCGGCCGGATTTGAACCGGCGGTAAAGGATTTGCAATCCTCTGCCTTACCACTTGGCCACGGCGCCATCGAAACGAGGCGCTCGGCCCGCCGCGAATGGATCACGCGGCCACGGCTATCCGTGCCTCATGTTCGGCAAGTTAAGAGATAGTTCCTTGCCGGTCAAGAGGAATACGCAATCACGCAAGACTTTGCGGGCGCGGCAATCACGGACCTTTCGGAAGACTCGCGTTTCGATAAGCAATTTGCCATTCAATTTCGCGCGACAGGCGGCAACACGGGACGGGTTATCCGCCGTTCGTTTTGCCAGCTTCCACCACAATTCGACATCGACGTTGCTTGCTACAACAGGTGCGGTCGGCGCGACTGTTTCAGTTTACGTGGCTGCTGCGCGCGGCACCTCGGCCGCTTGGCTGGAGAACCGGCGGACCGATGTTCGATGCTGTTTCTGGCGGCCAACATCGGCGGGCTGGTCGTCCGAGTTTACGGAAGTCTTCACTCGGCTCATGGAACAAGGATGCAGGCATGGGAATTTGGAATCTGATCACACAACGGCGCATCCACACGAAGCTGCATCATCTGGCCGGCCGTGTGGCGGCGACTTGCTTGAACAGCGTGGTAGGACGGTTGGGACAAGACATCTCGCGAATGTCGGCGGCGGAAGCGGTTGGCTACGTGCGGGCTCGAGCTCGCTCGATCGTGCAAACGCAAGCGAACGCCGTGGCGACCGCTATCGAATCGCTCACACCTCAGCAACACGAGCGGCTGGTGGCGATCAGCTTGGATATCGTGACGCGACACGCCATCGAGCAAGCTCGACGCAGCGCCGCGAAACCGCGAGCCTACCGGGCTGCGGCGTAAGCGAGATAAAAAAAGCCGCGCGAGCGTCGTTTCGCTCGGCGCGGTTACGTCAGGCAGGACGAATTAGGGTGATCGCCGATTCGGATTCGAGAGAACGACGAAGCCGGGTCGGCGATTCGCTTTTCACCTGACGGCCTTCTAAATCACCGGCCTTCTAGATCAACTGTGGGATCGGTTGATAGGTCGTCAACGCGCGGGCAATATCGCTAGGCACGCTGCTGTCGAGCCGCAATTGGCCGATATCGAACAGCGTGTGCATCACGGTTCCCATCAAATCTTGCACGCCGACCGGCTCAGCGGTCGGACGACTGGCCGTGCGATCGGACTGGCCAATCACTTGCCCCATCCGCAACCCGCCGCCAGCCAACGCCAGCGTGCAAAGGGCGCCCCAATGATCGCGGCCCGCCTTGGCGTTAATTCGCGGCGTGCGGCCAAATTCGCCGGTGACGACCAGCAACACATCGTCGCTCAAACCCCGGTCGTGCAAGTCGTCCAAAAACGCGCTGACCGCTTTGTCCACGGCCGAGCCTAACAGCGGCATGCCGTCGTCAATGCCGAACGCGTTGCCGTGCATATCCCAGCCGGCGCTCGTGACCGTGACGAAGCCACAACCCGATTCAACCAATCGCCTCGCCATCAACATTTGTTTGCCCAATGCGATTGGCGACTGAGCCGGTACGTTCGCCTTTTTCTTCTTGAGCTTGGCTGGAATTTCAAACTCCGACGTATCGTAGCGCGCCACCAATCGCGGGTCTTCCTGCGACAGATTGAAAGCATCGCTGACGCCGCCCAGGATCACGTCGAACGCTTGCTGTTGAAAGCGATCCGCGCCTTCCAAAACGCCCGACGCATCGGCCTCGCGACGAATCCCGTCCAGCTTCGTCAACAGATAGCGTCGGTCGTCCAACCGATTTTGCTCGACGCGCAACTGCATGTTGTCGAGAATCGCGCCGCCGCTGCTGGGATCGAACGCTTTGTAAGCCTTCGACAAACTGCCGATGCTGGTGACCCGATCGGTTTGAGCTCCCAGCCCCTTGTATTTGTCGCCAGCGGCGGGCGGCGTGAGCACCGTGTTCATGGGAATGCCGCTGGCCGGATTCGTCGCGCCGGCGATCCGAGCATAGATCGTGCCCATCGTCGCCTTCGTGGAATTTCCGCCGCTGGCAACCAACTCGGACGCCGGTTGATGGCTGCTGTTGCCGTGCGAAAACGAACGCACGATCGCAAGCTGCTCGGCGCGAGCCGCCAAGCCGCTGAAGTGGCTGCCGAACGTCACGCCGGGCAACGCCGTGGCAACTTCGCCAAACATCGCTCGATACTCGGCCGGGGCCGTCATCTTTGGGTCGAACGTTTCGATATGCGTCGGCCCGCCTTGCAGAAACAGCAGCACCACCGACTTGTCTCGGACGACGCGGTTACTCGCTCCCAGCGATTTAGCCGCCAGCAAATGGGGTAATGCAAGGCCGCCCAGTCCGAGCGCGCCGACACGCAAAAACTCGCGCCGCGTGCGTCCGTCGCAGTCCCTTGCGGCTCCACCCGTTAGTAACGTGAACATGGTACGATTCTCCCGAAGTTCGTCGTCTCGATTTGCGTGAGTTCTTTACGTGAGTTCTTTGTGCGGTAGCGGCCATCGCAGCGTTTGGCCGATCGTTCCTATACCGATCAACGCCCGTCAATATAAGAGTTGTGACGCGCCGCCGCCAAGAATTATTTGCCTCCATTTACGACTTTTCGAGGATTTCCCATGTCGAAGCCGATCGCGGGAGTGCTGCCAATCGTCCACACGCCGTTCGACGACGAGGATCGAATTGATGCCTCGGCACTGGCTGACGAAATCGACTGGGCGTTTCGCTGCGGCGCCGATGGTTGTGCGACGGGGATGGTTTCCGAATTGTTGCGGCTGACTTACGACGAGCGTCGTTTTCTAACCGAACGGCTGGCGGAGTTGAACCAAGGGCGCGGCGTATTCGTGGCCAGCGTCGGCGCCGAATCGACGAAGCAAGCCGTCGAATTCGCCACGCATGCGGAACGATCCGGCGCCGACGCCGTGATGGCGATTCCACCGACGACGACCGCCTTGGGAAACGAGCAGACAGCCGCCTACTTCCGCGCGATCGCCGATTCGATTTCGCTGCCAGTGATCGTGCAAGATGCCTCGGCCTACGTGGGGCGATCCATCTCGCTCTCCGTCTACGGCGAGCTGCTGGACGAATACGGCAGCGAACGCATTCTGTTTAAGCCCGAAGCGTCACCGATCGGGCCAAATTTGTCGGCGTTACGCGAGCTTTCTGGCGGCGCGGCTCGCGTTCTGGAAGGAAGCGGCGGGATTCTGCTCGTCGACAGCTTTCGCCGTGGCATAACGGGAACGATGCCTGGCATGGAGCTGCTGGACGGGATCGTCGCCATCTGGCGGGCTCTTCAGAACGGCGACGACGACACCGCCTATCGCGTTTATTTTCCGATCTGCGCCATCGTTGCCTTACAGATGCAAGCCGGGTTGGATGGATTCCTGGCGATCGAAAAATATGTGCTGCGGAAGCGTGGCGTGTTTCGAAACGAACACCGCCGCTCGCCGAACGCTTGGAGCCTGGACCAGGAAACCGCCGCGGAAGTCGACCGGCTGCTGGGCCGAATGCAGCAGGCTCTGGCCGAGTAGCAGTCGACGCTTACTCCACACGCGACGAGTTGACTACCGTGATCTGATCGTTCAGCGTCCAGAAGTCGTACAAAATGCCGATTCCAAACAACCCGCCAGTAATCAAGTAGATCAGCCCAGTGATCACTTTGCCCATGTAGAAGCGGTGGATGCCGAACAGCCCCAGGAATGTCAGCAGAATCCAAGCCAGCGTGTAGTCGATCGGACCTTGGCGAAATCGCCGGTCCGCTTGGCGATCCATGCTGGGAATCAGAAACAAGTCAATCAGCCAGCCGACACCGAGGAGTCCCAGCGTAAAAAACCAGATCGTCCCGGAAATCGGTTTGCCGAAGTAAAATCGGTGGGCGCCGGTGAATCCGAACAGCCACAACAGATAACCGATCGACTTCAGATGCGAGTTGTTTTGCATGGTCATGCGGTTCTTTCCTGGATTAACAATGGCGATGTCTTGGGCGAGCGATACTGTTACACCAAAAGCTCGGCGACGCTCGATTTTATCGGCCGTTTTTGATAAGTTGGGAATAAATACGCTCGCCGCTACCGAAATCGACGTTATTCTGGCTTACAGGTCGATCCGCCCAGCGGCGTGACTGATTCCAGATTGCCCAGGCAAAATCGCCCCCAGCGGCCGTCGTTATTCGGCCTCGCGCGATTATTAACCGAACATTTTCCACGGTGTCTTCGACGGAGCAGCGTCCTTATGGCCACGAATCCCGCGAATCCGGCTCCCGGTCAACCACCCCGTCGACCGGCCGCTCCACCTCAAGCTCAACCGATGCAGGCCCAACCAGTGCAAGCTCGACCCGCCCAAGCAATGCCCGCCCAGCAGCAGGCAATGGCCGCTCAGGCTCAAGCCACCGCCCAAACCGCCGAACCGGACGAAGAGGGTGACGAGGAATCCTACGGCACGGGCGGCAAACGATTCATTTTGTTCAATGCCGTGCCCAGTTGGATGGTCAGCATGGTCGTGCATGCCGTGCTGTTGATCGTGCTGGCCATGCTGTCGATGCCGAGCATCGCGGACAAAGCCGCCACGGTTCTGAATTTCGCGCCCAATGCGGACGAGGAAGAGGAACTGGAAGAGCTGGAAATCCAAGAGATCACGCCGTTGGACGTGCAAGTCACCGAAACCGTGACGACTCCCGTGTCGCAGATGACGACGGTCACGGAAATGATTCCCACGGAAGTCACGAACATCACGCCCGCTGACGATTTGGACGCCGCTCCGGCCGAAATTGAATTCGCGGACTTCAGCGAACGAACGGCTCCGAAGAGCGATCTGATGCAGACGCTGGGAACCGTGGCCGGCAAGGGATTGGAAGGCCGCGGCGCAGCCGCTCGATCGCAGATGGTGGCGGCCAACGGCGGCACGAAAGGCAGCGAAGCGGCGGTGGCGGCCGCTTTGAAATGGCTGGCCGTGCATCAATTGCCGAATGGCTCGTGGAGCTTCGACCATCGAGTTTGCCCGAACTGTCAAGGCCGCTGCACTCACCCCGGCACGCTGACGGAAGGGAACAACGGCGCGACGGCGATGGCGTTGCTGCCCTTCTTGGGCGCCGGTCAAACGCATATGGAAGGCGAGTACAAAGACACCGTGCGACGCGGTCTGTATTTCCTCTCGGGCAACATGAAACTGAAGCCGGGCGCTCTGCCGCGTGGCGAATTGTCGGAAGCCGGCGGTAGCATGTATTCGCACGGTTTGTGCGCGATCGTGCTGTGCGAAGCCTACGCGATGACCCACGACCGAGCCCTGATGCAGCCGGCCCAATTGTCTCTGAACCACATTGTGTACGCTCAAGACCCCGTGGGCGGCGGCTGGCGATATCAACCGCGGACGCCTGGCGATACGTCCGTCGTGGGTTGGCAATTGATGGCGCTCAAGAGCGGTCACATGGCTTATCTGCAAGTCCCGCCGATCACGATCCAAGGCGCGATTAAATTTCTCGATTCCGTGCAGTCAGACAGCGGTGGCAAATATGGCTACACCGCTCCCGGCGGCGGCTCGGCAACCACGGCGGTCGGCCTCTTGTGTCGGATGTATCTCGGCTGGAAAAAGGACCATCCCGGCATCGAGCGAGGCGTCGAATACCTGAGTACCGCCGGCCCCTCGAAGAACAACATGTACTTCAATTACTACGCCACGCAGGTCATGCGGCACTACGAAGGCGAGAAGTGGGACAAGTGGAACGTCGAAATGCGTGACTGGCTGGTCAACACGCAATCCAAGAACGGTCATGAAGCCGGAAGCTGGTGGGTTTCGGGCGGTCACGGCGAACGCGGTGGACGGCTCTACACGACTTCGATGGCCACGATGATTTTGGAAGTCTATTACCGCCACATGCCGATCTACGGCAAACAAGCCGCAGAGGAAGAATTCCCGCTGTAAGGCACGACTTGCCAGCGCGTGTCGCCTTGCGGGGCACGCGCTTTTGTATAAAATCGGGGATTCTTCGGCTGAATCAATTGGCGGCAGTGCAGCTTGGCACTGCGGTTTTTCCTGGGATACACGACAGTTATGGCTCAATTTCAACGCAAACCTCGCCGGCGAAACAAGACACGCACTCGCACCAAGAAAAAGGATCCGATCTTCGTCGATGGCAAACGGCCACGGCCGATGTTCGTCGACTATAAGGACGTCGAGCTGCTGAAGAAGTTGATCAATCGCCACGGTAAGATCGTGGGCCGTCGAAAGACAGGCTGCACGGCTGCGAGCCAACATGCTGTAACATTGGCAGTGAAGCGAGCGCGGTTCATGGCGTTGCTGCCTTACGTTGGCGAGTAAACGCAACGATTTCCATCGCAGCGTTCTTAAGTGCTTTCCCAAACGCCCGACAACCTCTGCGACTTGCTGGTTGGTCGGGCGTTTTTACGCGCGCGGTTGGCCCCATTCGTGCCACGCAATCAATTGAGCGTGAGGGCTTGGCGGCGGCAATCCGTGTCGCCCGGCAGTCGCCCTCGGAAAGATAGCGATGGGGCACTTCGTTGGAGATACAAGTATGAGCGAGCAGTTTCGGACTCAGCGTCGTGTTGAGTTTTGTGAAACGGACGCGGCCGGGATTGCTCACTTCTCGGCGTTCTTTACCTACATGGAACAAGCCGAACACGCGCTGCTACGCGAACTGGGAACCAGCGTCGTTCGGCATGAGGGCGAAGCGGTTGTGAGTTGGCCACGCGTCAGTGCGAGCTGTGACTATCAAGGGATGGTTCGTTTCGAGCAGGTCCTGGACATTGAAGTTGCGGTTGAACGAATCGGCGGCAGCAGCGTCGCCTACCAATTCCGCTTTTCGCACGAAGGCCGCCCGGTGGCTCAGGGTAAAATGGTCTCAGTCTGTTGTCGTATCGAACCGGGACAACCGCCGAAGTCGACTCCGATCGCTCCCGAACTGGTCGCTCAACTTCGTCGCTTTCTCATGGATGCACCCCCCTCCGCCTCGCCCTAAATGAGTTCTCGCGCGTGCCAACCTACTTGGAGAACTTGACGATTCGCTTAGCCACCGGCGTAGCCGAGCTGCCGGAGCCCGTGCGGCACCGGCATGCCCAATATCTCTTGTCGGCACAGCAGACCGACGGCGGATTCGCTGGTCGTGAAGGCGACAGTGACTTGTACTACACCGGTTTCGCGCTCCGGGGATTAGCGGTGCTGGGCGAGCTTTACGGCCCGGTCGCCGAACGAGCCGCTGAGTTTCTGCGGAGCCGACTGAGCGGGCAGGAGCATGTCGTTGATTTTTTGTCGTTGATGTACGGCGCGGCGTTGCTGGACGTTTCGGCCGGAATCGATGTCTTCGCACAATCTCCACCGAACTGGCGGGACGCTGTGGCCGATGCGATGGAACGGCTTCGTCGTCCCGATGGCGGCTACGCCAAAGGCGAAGAGGGCCGCGCGAGCAGCACTTACCAGTCGTTCTTAGTGCTGCTCTGCCGCGAGTTGATCGAGCGTCCGGTGCCGGAACCGCATCGAATTGTTGAATTCTTGGATTCCCAACGCCACGCGGAAGGCGGCTTCTTGGAGATCCGAGCCAGCAAGCGAGCCGGTACGAATCCCACGGCCGCGGCCATCGGTTCGCTGCGGATTCTCAATGCGTTGGACGAAGAAATCCGCGATGACACAATCGAATTCCTGGCCGACATGCAAACCGACGAAGGCGGCCTGAGGGCCAACACTCGTATTCCATTCGCCGACTTGCTGAGCACCTTCACTGGCTGTCTCACGTTAATCGACCTGGACGGGCTCGACGCTATCAATCCGCTGGCCGCATTCCGCTACGCTCAGTCCATGGAGGTAACCGCCGGCGGCTTCCACGGCTTCGCGTTGGACGAAAACCGTGATGTCGAATATTCGTTCTACGGCCTGGGGTGCTTAGCTTTGTTGCAAAGTGCTACCTAATAGCGATGCCAGCCAGGTTATACCAACGAGATCGAGTACTTTTAGTGGCTGTTGCACTGGTGGGTGCGAGGCCATCTCACGTGCTCCGTCTACTTACCTGCCACTTGCTTCTGCGCGGCCGCTATGAATTGCTGAAACAGCTTTCGTTGTTCGGTCAACGCCGCGACTCGGTCCGCCGGTTCCGACGAAGCTTCCAGCAATAGCCAGCCTTCGTAGTCAGACGCTACCAGCAAGCGAAACAGTTCGGCATATGGGTATTGATCGGAGTTCAGCTCGTGGATGTGTGCCGTCATTCCAAAACTGGGGCGGACAAGTCCAAAATTGTGAGCCAAGCCCTCGCCTTGCAAATCCTGCGGATTCGAATTCCAACACACCTTCACATTGTCATTATCAGCCACCTCCAAAATGGCTTTGATCGTGGGCAGTTCGGCGCACTGGCCATGAACCTCCAAGCGAACCTCCTGCCCAAATCCCAATCCGTAGTCTCCCAATTCGGATAGTGCTTTACCGATCTGCTCAATTGTTTTCTCGCGCGGCACATTGGGATGAAAGCGATCGGGCTTTACTTTCACGCCCGTTCCACCCACATCGTGGCTTAAACGCAAAAAGGCTTTCGTCGCTTCGACGGCCTTCTTCACCACCTCGGGATTGGGGTCGTCGTAACGCTCGTTGCTGCCAATTCCCACCAATTCGACCGGGCTGTCGGCAAAGCGTCGGCGCACGTCATCTCGTTGCTTTTCGCTCAACGTGGGCTCGACCGCGTGAGCGTGCGTCGTTCGCAGTTCGACGCCGTGCACTTCGGCCATCGCGCAATTCTTGATTAGCGTTGGTAAGTCCCAGTCGCGGCCCCATTGATAGGTGACTAGTCCAAATTGCATGCTCGAACCCGGCGGCAGTTCGGCGGCCAAGCTCGATCGTGTTGTGGTCGTGGAAAGCGTCGCGCCAGCAGCGACTGCCGCGGAAGCCTGGAGAAACCAACGTCGATTGTTATGAGACATATTGGAGACCTTTATAAAGAAGAATCAAGTATCACAAGATAGTCGATATCCGTCGCGGAGAGAGCGGCCAACACGCCGTCAGCTACTTTCGTTTCTTCGGTACCGGTTCATTCTTCCACCAATCCGGCCCTTCGGCCAAAACAGCCGCATCCTGCTTGAGCAGCGCCGCTTTCATCTCCGTGAATTTCTGGGGCTCGCGTTCCGATAGATCGGTTGTCTCCTGCCAATCCTCTCGCAGGTTATACAATTCGAATGTCGAAAGATCATTTGAGCCAATGATTTTCCAATCCCCGATTCGCAACGCGACCTTATATTTGTCCGGGGCTAGATGATTTCGCCAGTATAATGGTTGGTTCCGTTCGATAGCTTGGCCCTTGAACATCGGCAACATACTTGCGCCATCAATGGTGCGGTCCGTGGGCAGTGGAATATCCACGATATCGCAGATAGTTGTAAAGATATCCGAACCAATTACCGGCTGACTACTTTCCGAACCGGGTTGAACATGTCCCTGCCAACGGACTATGCCTGGCACTCGGATTCCTCCTTCGTGCGAATGACGTTTGCGACCGCGCAAGCCGCCCGTGGAACCGCGAGTGCGTCCCTTCGTGCCGTCCCCCTCGGGCCCATTGTCCGCCGTATAGAACACCACTGTGTTTTCGTGATACTTCATTGTCTCGATGGCGGCCATCAATTTGCCGAACGCGTAATCCATCTGAGTCACATTACCGTGATGTTGACGCAAATCGGGATCGGGCAAGTCTTGATAAGGCTCCATGAATTGCTCGGCTGTTTCGATTGGTAGGTGTGGTTCGTGAGTCCACACGGTGAGAAAGAATGGTCGCGATTTGTCCGAACGTCGTTCGAGCCAGTGGATGGCCTCTTCCACCACCAACACGGCGCTGGGGCCTTCGAGTTTCCCCGCGGGCTCGCGATTTCTCACAAAATTGACCGGGTTCAAGTGATTCGGCGCCGCATTATTCTGAGTGGCGAACCAATGGTCGTAGCCATGATCGTCGGGCTGCGGTTGCTGGTCGCTGTTGAAGTATCCATTCAGATGCCACTTACCGACGTGGCACGTATCGTAGCCTCGCTCTTTTAGTAGTGAGGGGATCGTAATCTCGCTTGTTCGGAGATGCGTTTCGTGCCGTTCGGGAATCCAACGCCACACGCCGTTGCGATAAGGCGTGCGGCCCGTCAGGATCGCGCTGCGCGAGGGCGAACAGACCGAGCACGCGGAATAACATTGCGTCAGCCGCATTCCTTCCTTGGCAAAGCGATCGAGATTCGGAGATTGAATTCGGGGATGCCCGTAGCAGCCGAGGTCTCCCCAGCCTTGATCGTCCGTGAGGAAGACAATGAAGTTCGGTTTGGATTCCGCGTCTGCCCCCTCGGCACGTGCCGCAAAGACCATCGCTATTGCCAGCAGAAGGATACTTCGGGACCAGAGCGACCGTTGATTGCCGAACATGAATTGGCTCTCCCTTGGTTGAACGAACGGTAGAATGGGCTCAGGATAACCAAACGCGACGGCACTCGCGAATCGGTGGGAGCCAGGCTTTCGAGAACTTCGACGGAGCACCGGCGATTTCGACCCTACCGTCGTTCGGCATTCGACGTGCAGAAGATGTCGCGGCGGCATTGCGCGAGTTCGACATCTGGCTCGCCACTTCCTTCACTTTCAGCGAGATTCGACACACAGCCTATGATCTGGATCGCTTGGCGAATGCTGATTGGCAATCGGGGCAAGTACCTGGGAATCGTGTTTGGCGTTACTTTCGCCACGCTGTTGATCGGCCAACAGGCGTCGATTTTTTGTGGACTCATGTCGCTGACGACCAGTCAGATTCGCGATATCCAAGGCGCGTCGATCTGGGTGATGGACGCCAACGTGCAGTTTATCGACGACGTGAAACCCCTGTCCGACACGGCGCTGTACCGCGTGCGCGGCGTCGAGGGAGTTCGCTGGGCCGTCCCGTTGTACAAAGGAATCAGCCGCGCTCGGCTGCCCGACGGAAACTTTCAACAAACGATTCTAATTGGCGTTGATGATGCTTCGCTGGTCGGTGCGCCGCGCGAAATGATCGTGGGTAGCCTGGCCGACCTAGGTCAGCCCGAATCGATCATCATCGACGAACGTGGCTTCAACCAACTTTGGCCCGACGAACCGCTGACGCTCGGCAAGACGTTCGAGATGAACGACAAGCGGGCGGTTGTCGTAGGTGTGTGTAAGGCATCTCGGACGTTTCAAACGTTTCCGATTGTATACACACGGTACTCGCGAGCGATCCGTTATGTGCCACCCCAGCGTCAAGTGCTGTCGTTCATCTTGGCCGAACCTCAACCGGAGGCCGATCCACGGGCGGTATGTGTGGCCATCCAACAAACTACGCGTTTGCGAGCGCTGACTCGCGACGAGTTCTATTGGCAGACGATCGACTACTATTTGCGCAAGACAGGGATACCCGTGAACTTCGGCATCACCGTGGCGCTGGGGTTCTTAGTGGGAGCGGCCATCTCGGGGCAAACATTCTATTTGTTCACGATCGAGAACCTCCACCAATTTGGAACACTAAAAGCTCTCGGTGCCAGCGATGGAAAGATTGTGAAGATGATACTTACCCAAGCGGCGGTTATCGCGGCCATTGGGTATTCGCTGGGGATTGGATTCGCGGCCTTGTTCGGTTTCGCCGTTCGCGACGCGGAACGATTGGCGTTCTTTATGCCTTGGCAAGTGCCCGCGCTGACCGCCGTCGCTGTGTGTTTGATGGTAGTGCTGGCCAGTCTGTTGTCGATCCGGCGCGTGCTTGTGCTGGAACCAGCGGTGGTGTTTCGAGGATGAGTGAATCGACCGAATCAGCGAATCGGCCCGTCGCCGTGCAGTGCCGTCAAGTGACCAAAGTGTTTGGCCAAGGTCATACCGAAGTGCGTGCGCTCCGTGGGATTGACTTGACGGTTTATACCGGCGAGTTGACTTTATTGATGGGGCCCAGTGGCTGTGGAAAAACCACACTTTTGTCCGTCATTGCGGGGATTCTCGAAGCGACCGATGGCGAAATACAAGTGCTGGGAAACGAACTGCAGCGAATGTCGGCCGCCAAGAAAACACTATTTCGCCAACGACAACTGGGGTTTGTTTTCCAGCAATACAATCTACTAATGGCGTTGAACGCGGCGGAGAACGTGGCCGTGCCGCTAATCATCGCCGGTGTCGCGCGGTCGGCGGCGATCAAGCAAGGCCAGCGACTCTTAGAGAAAGTCGGCTTATCCAAGCGAAGCCGTGCGATGCCCTACGAAATGTCCGGTGGAGAACAGCAACGCGTGGCGATCGCACGGGCGCTCGTGCATCAACCGCGTTTAATCGTCTGCGACGAACCTACGGCGTCGCTGGACGCCGACAGCGGGCACGCAATCATGGAATTATTGCGAGACAGCGCGATTGATACGGATCGATCCGTGATTGTGGTTACGCACGATCCCCGAGTGATGGAGTTTGGCGATCGCATTGCCCGCATGGAGGACGGGCAGGTAGTCCAAGTGGAATCATCCGAATCGGCATCGTCTCAAGAGTGACGATTCGCGTTATCCAAATGAAACGATGGCGATTTCCTATCGACAATCAAAGCTCTTGTTAAACCATGTTTACAAAACTCATACTGCCCATCGCCGCAATCGTACTATTAGCGTTCGCGGTTGGTTTCGTCGTCGTCTCGCGCAGCCAACCGCCCGAAATGCCGCCGCCTATCGAGCCCACAAGCTCTCCGTTTGAACATTCGATTGCCGGATCGGGAATTGTGGAAGCCCAAACGGATAACATCGAAATCGGTTCGAATGTTCCGGGGATTGTGGAGCAAGTATTCGTGCGCGAAGGAGACTCGGTCGATGAAGGGGCGCCCCTATTTGTGTTGGACGATCGCACGCTGAAGTCCCAATTGGAACTGAAACAAGCAGCCCTGCATGCGGCCGAAGCTCAATTGAAAAAACTCGAACACGAACCGCGCCCCGAACAGGTGTCCGTCGAAGAAGCCAGTGTGCGGGAAGCCTTGGCGATTGTTCGTCAGCGTCAAGATCAACTGAATCGCGACGCCGAGTTAGTGAATAGTCAGGCGGTCACACGCGAAGAGTTGGTCGCCAGCCAACAAGCTCTGGCGGCGGCCCAAGCGTCCCTTGAACAAGCCCGAGCGAGGTTGGAGCTATTGAAAGCTGGGGCGTGGGAATACGATTTGGCCATCGCGCAAGTCAACGTGGAGCAAGCTCGAGCGGATATCGCTCAACTGCAAACCGAGGTTACGCGACTGACCACGACCGCTCCGCTAGATGGAGAGATATTGGAGGTGGAGGTGCAACCGGGCGAGTTCGTCGGAACGCCGGCGACGCAAACTCTCATGGTACTTGGGAACACGAGGCTATTGCATGTCCGGGTTGATATTGATGAGTTTGATATTCCCCGGTTCGACCAGTCGGCTACCGCCATCGCGCGTCGACGCGGACTCGCGGACGACCGAATCCCCTTGGATTTTGTGCGCATCCAGCCATATGTGATCCCCAAACGATCGCTGACGGGCGAAAGTACCGAACGTGTGGATACGCGAGTGTTGCAGGTAATCTACCAAATTAGCCCCAGTTATAATCAGCGTCTGTTTGTGGGCCAGCAGTTGGACGTTTATATTGAAACGCCCGCGCCCCAAACGCCATTGCCAGAAAGGCGAGCATCCGAAGTGGCGGAAAACTAAGTCGGGGCCGTCGCGCACGAAGTGTGATTGTGAATGGGGAGCTGAACGCGCGGGTGGCAGTTCGTCTAAACCTTGACTTCCGCTTGCCATTGTCGCCGATTCGCGTGACGCTGCCGAACGGGAGCGACGACCTCGCGCAGAAACTCGCCGACTTGCTGTGGAGCGCGTCCCACATATTGCAACAGTTCCGTGGCCTGTGCGAAATCCACGGCTGAGAAGGCGGGGTCGTTGGCGAGTCGGTCTAGGAGATCGTTCGGCAGTCCCTCATTTTTAACAACGGCTCCGGCCGCGTGGCTGTGCTGGCGAATCAGTTCGTGCAGCGTTTGACGGTCGCCTCCCGCGGTTACCGCGGCCATCATAATGTTTTCAGTCGCCATGAATGGCAACTCTTCGCGCAGATTCTTCTCGATCACTTTGGGATAGACGACCAAGCCGTCCGCGACGTTCTCATATAAGACGAGAATTGCGTCGATGGCCAAGAACGCTTGGGGCAGGACGAGACGGCGATTCGCGCTGTCGTCCAATGTGCGTTCCATCCACTGTGTGGCCATGGTATTGGCCGCGCTGGATTGCAGACTCATCACGAATCGCGCGAGGGCGCAGATCCGTTCGCTTCGCATGGGGTTGCGTTTATACGGCATCGCCGAGGAACCGATTTGCTTCTTTTCAAAGGGCTCTTCCAACTCTTTGCGATGCGCGAGAATTCGCCAATCGGTGGCCGTTTTGTGAGCCGATTGTGCCACGCCCGATAGCGCGTCGAGAATCTGCGCGTCGACTTTGCGCGAGTACGTCTGGCCCGTTACCGCGTAAATCTGCTCGAATCCCATCTTTTCAGCGACCAGCCGCTCGAGTTGTCGAACCCGTTCATGGTCTCCTCCAAACAACTCCAGAAAACTAGCCTGGGTGCCGGTTGTGCCCTTGGTGCTGCGCGCCTTGATCGTCGCCAGTCGGTGTTCGATCTCTTCCAAGTCCATAATGAGATCATAGAGCCACAAACAGGCTCGCTTGCCCACGGTCGTGGGCTGCGCTGGTTGGAGATGCGTGAATCCCAAGCATGGAATGTCGTGAGTTCGTTCGGCGAAGTCGGCCAGTCGCTCGATCACGGACACCAGCCGGTCTTGCACCATTCCCAACGCTTCGCGCAGCAGAATCAAATCGGCGTTGTCGGTAACAAAACAGCTTGTGGCGCCGAGATGAATTATGCCTCCCGCGCCAGGGCACACATCGCGAAAGGCGTGAACGTGGGCCATCACATCGTGGCGCAATTCGCGTTCGTGGGCGGAGGCTGCTTCAAAGTCGATATTGTCAACTTGCGCGCGCAGTTCCTCGACTTGTTCGCGGGTGACATTCAGCCCCAACTCGTGTTCCGCTTCGGCCAGAGCCACCCACAATCGTCGCCAAGTGCTGTGTTTGCGTTGATCGCCCCACAATTCGGCCATCGCGCGCGAAGCGTAGCGGCTAATTAACGGGTTCTCATAGATGGTGTGAGACATGGCGGATTCTATTGAAGCAACGAAGAAACGAAATGAAACGACCGATCGCCGACGGACGGCGATCCAGCGGGGCATGAAGGTGTAAGATGTGGCTCGCGAGAGTTATCTCTGTACTCGACCGCTGGCGTTGCCGGACATCAGCGATTCAATTTCCTCGCGGGTGACATAGTTAAAGTCGCCTTCGATGGAATGTTTCAGGCAACTGGCGGCGACGGCGAATTGGATGGCTCGACTGGGCGTGTCGAGGCCATTGGTATCCAAAGCGTACAGCAAGCCGGCCGCGAACGAATCGCCGGCGCCGACGCGGTCGACGATGTCACGAATCTCATAAGGTTGATATTGGCCGTGGGCATCTAGCGGAGCGAAGTAGGCTTGGTCGGTCGCGGTCTCGAACAACATCGCGCCCCAATTGTTATGGTCGGCCGACAGGCTTTCTCGCAAAGTGATCGCCACGCGAGTCACATTGGGGAACTGGCGTACAATCTCACGTGCGACGGACTCATAGGCCGCGACGTTCAATTCGCCGTGTTCGACGTTCGTGTCCGAAGCTTGAATTCCCAAGACATCTTCCGCGTCGGCTTCGTTGGCGATTACCAGATCGACCAGCGGCAGTAGTTCGGTCATACATTGCCGCGCCAGTTCTTTGTTCTTTACGCCAGGCCGCCAGTTCCACAATTTCTTGCGGAAGTTCAAGTCGCAGGAAATCGTGACACCGGCCCGTTTGGCATGTCGAGCCAATTCCAGATTGGAACGATAGGCCGCCTCGCTAATGGCCGGTGTGATGCCCGACAGATGCAGCCAATGCACGCCGGAAAGGGCGCTGTCGAAATCGTATTCGGCGGGTTCGGCTAAGCTGATCGCACTATGTTCGCGATCGTAGAGAACGGTCGAGCCGCGTTGATTGGCTCCCGTTTCGACGAAATATAACCCCAGTCGTCCGGTGTCGCGGTAGTAGATATGACGCGTCTCGACGCCCAGCCCGCGCAACGAGGTGACCAGACTCTCGGCCAAGGCATGCCGGGGCAACGATGTGAAATAGCGAACCGGCTTGCCTAACATCGCCAGCGACGCACACACATTGGCTTCGCCGCCACCCCAAGTCACCTCGACGCTGCCTGGCAAGGCTTGTCGCCAACGCAACCGCCGGGGCGGCGCGATCCGGGCCATCACTTCACCGAAACCTAGAAACACGGGCGAATCCTTGTTGGCAGTCGCGAAAACGAAAAACGGGTCACATGACTAGAACGGAATGTCTTCTTCGTCGTAAGCCGCCTCGGCCAAGCCGCTATTCACATCCTCCGCATTCAGATCCTGTTCGGAGGAAGCGGGTGGGGCGCCGCCGAGTCGCTCGAACCGGATTGCCTCGGCGTTGAGGAAGAACTTCACCTCGCTGTGGGAATCCTTCTGCCATTTCCGGCCGCTCAAGCGGTACGTTACCTCCACTTCATCGCCCACGCTCAAATCATCCAGCGTGTCGCAGGCGTCTTGGATGAAGTCGATCGGCACATAGTTCGTGAAACGCTCGTCGTCCTGTTCCAAGACGAGCAGCCGCTTGCGAAAGCCCTTTTGGCCATAGGTTTTCGTGTCTTCGATCAAGTGGACTTTGCCACGCACCTTTGCATCGCTCATCGCCGATATCTTCCCGAATCTAATGGAATTCGTGTGCGACCATTCCGCCGCCCAGTCGCCGTTGCCGCCGATCCTTTACAGTCCGTGCTGCCGACCAGCCGGCTCGATATCCTAGCGGGATTTGGCGGCCTCAGTAACTCGCCTGTGTGCGTCCCGACTAGATTGGAAGTCGGCTCCGCGTGCCGCACGACGGGGTTCGGCGGGCGTGTCGCCTTGTCCGGCGCGGGATAATTGCCTCGTATCGAGTAAGTTTTACGCACGGGCAGTCCGCTGGGCTCCGATAGGGGTTTAATCACCGGGCGACGATCGCCGCGGTTGGTTTGAATTTGCGGTTCGCCCTTTCCATTCCCGCGGCACGGACCGCGGCAACCCGAGGAGATAACTCGCATGAATCGTTGGAATTTGAGTGTTGGCCGGCGTCAGTTTTTGCAGTCCACGGCATTCGCGGCCGCGGCGTTCAGCACGCCCGGCGTGTTCGCTGAAGAGCTGATGGCGACGGCGGCGATGACCGAAGGCCCCTTCTATCCGGATAAGATGCCGCTGGATACGGACAACGATCTGCTCGTTATCAACGACGCGATTACGCCGGCGGTGGGCGAAATCACGCATCTCAGCGGCCGAGTGCTGGGGCCGTCGGGCAAACCGATTCGCAACGCCTTCATCGAGATTTGGCAAGTCGACAATCACGGGGCGTATCTGCATTCGGGCACCGACAACTCGGACAAACGCGACACGAATTTCCAGGGCTACGGCCGCTTTCTCACGGACGCCCAGGGCCGCTATTACTTCCGCACGATCAAGCCGGTGCCGTATCCCGGACGAACGCCGCATATCCATGTCGGCATCAGCAAGAATGGCCAGCGGATCTTTACGACCCAGTTGCTGGTGAAGGGGCATCCGGGGAACGAACGCGACGGCTTGGTCCGCTCGATTCGCGATCCGAAGGCGTTGGAGACGCTGATGGTGGACTTCAAGCCGCTGCCGGATTCGGCCATTGGCGAACTGACCGCCAGCTTCGATGTGGTTTTGGGGCGAACCGTCGAAGAGGACGAACGGGGCGGCTTGAAAGGCGTCGGCCAACCGGTTTGGAATCGCCGCGGCGGAGTTCCCGGACCGCCTCGGCCGCGACGAGACTCGTGAGCTCGCAAGCCGGTCGCGACCGCCGATTGGTCGTGACGAATTGCCGCCGGCCGTCACTCTAGCAACGTCCGGTCGAACTTCGGCGTTCGGCTGGCGTTCGGCTGGCGTTCGGGCGGCGCGCGGCACCGGCTTTGCGGACTTCCCTGACAGCGAAAACGACGCGCGAATGCCTCGCGCGAATTCCATCCGCAAACAGGAGGTCCGACATGGCGACCAAAACCGAAACGCCTCAATCGAAACGCACGCCCGAACAACCGCAGCCGCCGTTTCCCGATCAAGGCATCCAACCGCCCGGCGCCGAATGGAAGATGGATCCGCGTCCCGAGTATCGAGGCCGGGCGTATCGGCCGGCGGGGAAGCTGACGGATCAAGTCGCGTTGATCACCGGCGGCGATAGCGGCATCGGGCGTTCGGTCGCCGTGCTGTTCGCGCGGGAAGGGGCCGACGTGGCCATCGTCTATTTGCCCGAAGAGCAGCGGGACGCCGAGGAGACGAAGCAGGCGATCGAAGCCGAGGGGCGTCGGGCGTTGTTGATCGCGGGGGACGTGAAGGACGCTCAGTTCTGTCGCGACTCCGTGCAGCGAACGGTCGACGAACTCGGGCGGCTGGACATCTTGGTCAACAACGCGGCGTATCAGATGCACCGCGACGGCTTGGAAGCGATCTCCGAGGACCAGTGGGATTCGACGTTCCGCACGAACATCTACGGCTATTTCTACATGGCCAAAGCCGCGTTGCCGCATCTGAAGCCGGGCAGCGTGATTATCAACACCGGTTCGGAAACCGGGCTGGAAGGGAGCGGCCGGTTGTTGGATTACTCGGCGACGAAAGGCGCGATTCACGCCTTCACCAAATCGCTGGCTCAGAACCTGGTCGACCGCGGGATTCGCGTGAACTGCGTGGCGCCCGGACCGGTTTGGACGCCGCTGAATCCGGCCGAGCGTTCGGCGGATGAGACGGCCGAGTTTGGCCAGAAGACGCCGATCGGCCGCCCGGCTCAGCCCGAAGAAGTCGCGCCGGCTTACGTGTTCTTCGCCTCGAACGCCGACTCGTCGTACATCACGGGCGAGGTTGTCTCGTTGATGGGTGGCCAAACGACGGCGGGCTAGTTCACGGGCGCTGTGGCGATTGCGGGCCTTGCCGCGACGGGGCGAGGCCCGCGCTGGAGCCGCTTGGCGGCGACACCGGCCGATAGATGGTTCGGCTGGCTGACGAACGGATCAGCAATGATTGATGCGTCAGTGGCTTTGACGCCAATTACATGAATCATGATTCATGTCACCGCGACAATGGTGCATTTTACATCAGCAATGGTCGATGGGTTCGCTGCAATGACGCATTTTACATGAACAATGATTCATGTGACGGTGGGATTGGAGAGTGTTACATCGGCAATGATTGATGTGTTAGCCGCAACGGACGGTTGCGCGGCCGCAATGGCGCTTTGCGCAGGTGCCTGACGGGTTTTGCGCGCGATTTGGCGAGTTTTGACGGACATCGTGTCCGATTTGGTGGGTGATTTGTTTCGGGCGTCGTTGCGGTAACCGGAGTGCTTGCGCACTTCCGCTTTTATGTTGAGTGCTTGCCGACTTTCGGTTGCATTACCGGAGTGCTTGCGCACTGCCGCTCTTATGTTGAGTTTGGGGCGTCGTTGCGCCGGTAACCGGAGTGCTTGCGCACTGCCGCTTTTATGGGGTGGTTGTTGGGACTTGGGAGCCGGGGCGGGGGTTGGATTGGCGAGGTATGCTTGTTCGACGTTGCTATCCGAACTGCGATGGGGATTGGCGCGATGAACGAGGCGATGCTGGCGGATGGGATGCGGCGGGACGAGCCGGACTATCGGGAAGAACCCTTGGCGTCCGGCGTGCGGTTTGTTTTGCCGCGTCGCGAATTGGGTTCCGTCCGACTTGTGGGCTGGGCGATCGCCGGCGCGGGGGCCTGCGGCGCGTTGTTCATGGTGGGCTGGATGTGGCAGCCGATTGCCGGCGGCATCAAACAGCTTCTGACGGCGCCGCCCGGCCAGCAGATGTTCGGCTGGATCTCGATTGGCTTCGGCTGCTTGGGGTTGATCGGATTGACGATTACGTTCGGCATGGTCATGGCGGGCTTGGCGATCGCGCGGAATCGCAGCCGCTGTACGGTCGAGATTCGCAACGGCAAGCTGCTCGCGACCGATCATTTTTTCTTCTATCGCCTGCGACGCACGATGCCCGTGTCGGAGATCCAGCGATTGCGGCTGACGGGGCCGCACAATGCCGCCGAGAAGTTTTCGCGCGAACGCGAGAAGTTTTCCAGCGACGATGTCAGCCGCTTGGTGGGCCGGAACGATACCGTCTTGCTGGCCGATCGCGCCGACAAACGGGCCTTGGCGATCGCGGTCGCCTATCCGCACGAAATGCTGACTCGCCTGGCGACGGCGATTGCCAGCCACACGGACGCCCAGTCGCTGTTCACTTCGACCATCATCGAGCGCGATCCGCTGGAGCAGCGCGACGATTCGGAGATCTTCGACGAGCGAGTTTCGATCCTGGATTCGACGTTGGCGAGTGAGCCGCGGGACGAGTCGCGGCCGGCCAGCGAGCTGCGTCCGGACGACACGACCGTCGTCATCGATCGCCGACCGGACGGCATCACGATCGACATGCCGCCGGTCGGAGTCTGGAAGGGCTCGAAGGGCTTGATGGCCTTTTCGATCATCTGGAACGTGTTCATCGGCCTGTTTGTGGCGTTCGCGGTCGCGGCGGCGTTTGGGGCCGTGGAAGCGGAAGAGAAAGGCCCGCCGTGGGTGATTCCGTTGGCGCTCACGCCGTTCGTGGCTGTGGGCGTCGGGATGCTGTTGAGTTCGATTAACTCCGGCCGCCGACGGGCGATGATCGCGACGGTGGGCGACGCCGTGCTGTTCGTGCAAACTTCGATCTTCGGGAAGAAGACGCGTGAGTGGCAACGACAGCAACTGGACGAGATTCGTTGCGGCCCGAGCGGCGTGGAGATCAACGACGTGCCGGTGACCGAGTTGCAGTTCATCGCGATCGACGATGACAAGTTTGGTTGCTTGAGCCATTTGACGGACGACGAGCTGCGTTGGATTGCGGCCGAGCTGAACGACACGTTGCGGCTGTCGGAGTTGGATCGCGCGGAATCGTTCGCGGCCACTTTGCAGCGCGACGCTCACGGCGACTTGCTACCGCCGGTCGGCAGCGCCGTGCGACTGGAGCGATCGGGCGACGGCGTTTCGATTCACGTTCCGCCGCGCGGCATTCGACGCAGCCTCGGCTCGCTGGCTCTGGGCGTGATCTTTTTCGCGGTGAGCGTGGCGGTTGCCGTCGTGATCGCGCGGACGCAGTTCAAGCACGGCTTTCCGCCGCGCGATATGGGCGGCGTGATCATCGCTTCGATCTTTATTTTCGTGTTCGGGGCGGTCGGTGTGGCGGTCATCGTGGGCTCGATCGTGACGGCTCGTTCTCAAAGCTGGTTTACCGCGCGGCGCACCGAGTTGCAGGTGTTGGAGCGGAGCGTCTTCAAGTCGCGTCGGTTGTCTTGGGGGCGCGACGCGCTGTTGGCGATCGAAGTGTTGCCGACCGGCACGCGTTTGAACAACGTGCCGATTTATCATTTGCTGATTCGGCCGCGGCAAGGCGAAACGTTCGGCGTGATGTCGGGACGCCGGCGTGTTGATTTGAACTTCGTGGCCGCCGTGTTGAATGAGAGTTTGGAGTTGGCGTCGTCGGAGTCACCATGAGAGCGGCACGGCGCAAGCCGTCCGGTGCGTCACCATTCAATC
>JAWKTM010000016.1:0-136734 GCA_041399085.1 Pirellulaceae bacterium | reverse complement strand
CGATCGCCGAATCGCAGGACAACTTCGCCGCCGTCGCCCAGATCGAGCGGCAGGGCGAGCCGCTCGAAGTGGCCAAACTGTATTACCAAGCGATGCGTTCGTTGTATTACCAGCAACGCGACTTGCCCCGCATGATTTTCGTGTCGCAAGCCGGCATTCGATATTGCTTGGCGCAAGCGGACCAAGTGCAAGTTTCGGCAACCGTTGACCCAGCGCAACGGGAAGCCGCTCAAGCAACAGCCGAAAAGCTGCGAGGATTTGCCAAGGGGCTGGCCTACGATCTCGGCGCGAACGCTTGGCCCGGCTGGCAAGAACCGGGAATCGAAATCACGCGTTCCGATTTGCTGGCCGGATTGGACGCCGCTCGCCTAAACCTTCGACTCGCTCGCGAACTGAGCCGCGATCACGACGCGCTGGGAAACGCACGCTGGCTGCTAGGCGCCCAACTGCTGGCTAATGCGAAAGCCAACGCGGCGATTGTTGAATTCAATCAAGCGGCCACGGAATTCAAATCCGCAAGCAAACCCGACTACGAGCAAATGGCCCACGGATACGCCGCGATTGCCAAGCGAAGCGCCTCGCCAAACGACGCGGACGTCGCACGGGAGGAGCTTCAGCAAGCGATCTCGGCGCTCAAAAAATCGGGAACGGAAGATGCCAAGTTCTTCGCCGAGCAGCTTCATTCCGTCGCCGAGTACTTCGCCAAGTAGAAACGGATCAAAGCCCCACGGAGTTCCCTGCAATTAGAAACGCCCAGCGCCGGGCGACTCGGATTGCACTCACTCAACTCAGGACACGAAGGCGGTCACCATGAGCGAGCACGAAAACTTCGGACCAATCCCGATCGACGCTGCTCAAGTCGCGGACTCCACGCCCGTCAAACGCGGCCGCTTCGGTCAGTATGGCCTCCGCACCTTGCTAGTCGTACTGACGCTTGTCGCCATGATCTCGGCTTACGTGGGGCATCAAAAACCGACCGCCGTTTTGGTGCATTACGAAGCCGGCTTGGTCGACGCGGATCTGCTGCGTTTGATCGCCGCGCGTCATCAAGTCCAAGTGAACGAAGACCGGCAATACGATTGGTTTGTCAACGATGGCACGCCGCTAGCCTTGCGACAGTCCCGCGGCCAAATTCGCTTCGAGACACCCGGCTGTGTCACTTTGTTCGAGAAGCGAATTCTTGTGAACACTTGGCCGACCCAACTCGACAACGGTCTCTACGTGCTTCCTGCCCAGACACCGTCACCAGCGTCCGACACACCCCGCGCGGAAACACACCTTGGCAATTTGGGGTTGAACTTCGGTTGCCGGCGGCTTGGCTCCCAAGTCCAATTTCGCGTTCGCGGGCAGGTACTCCACACAACCACCCACCTACAGCAGGACGAACCGCTGCGGACCGGTCGCCGGCTAGAACGCGATTTGGCCTACGATGGCCCACTGCCGAACGAACCACTCGTTTTCTTCGCCAAGATGGACGATACGCGCTATCACGTGGTGGTCGTTCGCGTGACCGAACAACGTTCGCTAGCCTCGCTGGGAACCCTCACGGATTTCCTTCAACGGCTCACACATCCACCATCTGCCCGACTTGCTTGACTCGTTGCTTCGAGTCGTGGTTGGTCAAGTCGTTTGACTTCTTCCAACGTTTTCGCAGCCACCGCGCCAGCCTCAATGCCTGGGACCGCGCTGAAATCGGATACTCCGTCAGCGTATAGTTGGCTGCCGTATGCGTGATCCAGAACTTCTTATAGTCCAAACAAGTAGGACCTAGGTCCAGCACGTGATCGCCCCGCTCAAAGCTGTCGCGAATCGCCCGCGTCCAAAGTGCATTGCCCGGCGCCACTTTCGCATGCTCCGGCTCAAAACCGATCCGCATCATATCCACGTGCCCTCGATAATGATAACCATACATAAACGCGACCAAGTCGCCGTTTAGGTACAGCAGATTCATATCCAAGGCGCCCGCTTCCACAGCCGCCACATGTACGTCGCGCAACAAATCCCGCACCTGCAAGTGACACAAGGTGTTCCCGTCCTGCAATCCCGCCTGCCAACTGCGCCGACTAAGCTCCTCACACGCATCATAGTAGTCCCACCGCGGATCCGACTCGCCAACTCCCGCGCCACCTGGGCGATACCGGACGTAGTCGATTCGCCCCAACTCACTTAGCCGCCGCTCACAGCGTTCCACATTCCGCCGACGATTGGCGTCTCGTCGTCGACTGTCCCAATACGCCTGCCAATCCGAATCCAAAACGATTTGGCCGGCCCGAGCGTGCGATTGAAACGTCAACCCATCCAACAACAATGCGGGAACGGCCGGCCCCCACATGTCGCTGCCGGAGTATGGTGCCGGCTCGGCAAGCGGTAAGAACCGCAACTCCATCAAATCGTAGTCGGGCCGTTGCCGCCGCAGATAAGCCATCACACTTTGAACGATGCCCAACGCGTCCGTTCCGATGGGACCATAAAAGCTGCCCCAACCGTCCGTCGGCACCGTCAACACACGCTGCCAGCCCAGGTTGGTTCGCTCGTGCTGGACACACATGGGAAGGATGCCGGTAACCTCGCCTCCGTCCCGCACGACGAACACCCGCAGTTGATGTGAAGGAGTCACATGCCGCCATCGCGCGGCCAACCACTGCCAGGACTGAAAGAAATTGGCCCGCGGAGTGACATCCAGTAGACGCTCCCACTCAGGCGCCAAAGCAACAACGTCATCTATCGAATTCAGTTCATCAATCTGTCGCGTCATATTTATTAAACCGCGCCTGCCATTTCATGCGAAGTCTGCTGCCCCATTCCACCCATGGCACGCGCCACGGCGTAACCAAACCATGACTGTTCGTGAAACTCTAGCCGGAATCCACTCGCTTCCAATTCGGACCGCAACTCAGCTTGCGAAAAATGATGATGGTAAACCGGGCCTTCAGGATCTAAATGATCACCAACTTCCACATACTGTCGAACTCCTCGAATCCGACGCAGCAAATTGGCAACTGCCGCCTGAACAACAAACCCCGCCGTGTCCCGCTGCCGAATAAAATAGGCGATCAATACCGGCGCGCCAGGTTGAAGCCGCCGCCTTAACTGCCGCAAGAAGGCCATTCTCACATGTCGATCATGGATATAGGAATAAAACTTCCTCGCAATCACCGCGCCCTCGAACGGCGTTTCCGGTGAGGGCAGGGCAAAGCGCTCGGCCAATTCGATCCGCGCCGCATAGCCCTCCGCTCCCAACAGCTCGTTCGATCGTCGCACGTACTCCAAGCTGTAATCCACGGCGGACACCTCGTACCCCGCGTCGCACAGCGGAATCATCTCGCGGCAACCGCCAGCCGCTACTAGAAGCAGTCGGTTGACGTTCCCAAACTGTTCCACCAACACTTCCCGTTCCCAAAGCTCCAGCCCCGACAAGGCGTGTTCACGAATATCGGCCGGACGCGCATCGTCAAATGGGTACGTGTCGTATGTCTGAAAATCCGAGTCGCTCAGCAAACCCATGAACAATCCGGATTGCTGCGCCTGGAGATGCGCCACCACCGATTGCATAATCCGTTGGGATGCTCGCAAACACCGCAACCCGGTGTTGGCCTCAATTCGATTCATGACAACTCCTCGGTACACGTTGAAGAGCGCGGCAAGCCCCGCTCGCCCGATAAGACTCTACGCTATTTCTACCTACAGTCAAAACCATCCTACCCTCGCCCTACCACCTAAACACCAAACGCTCGAAGCCGACCTCGAACCCGTTCATACGGCCCCCGTACTCCCTCCCACAACAGCCGACGTTCATCCGGACTGAAGTACCAACGCCCGCGAAACGCCAACACGGCCACAATCATGCTCCCCATTAGGGCCGGCAATGTACCGAGACATATCAGCATCGGCACGACCATCGCAATCCACACACCGCGATCGACCTGCATGCCCAACCGAATGTTGTACAACTGGATCAGCACCAGCGCGATCAGATTCGATACAGCCGTAGCCGTGACAGCGCCCGACAAGCCCAACGTTGGTATCAGTACGAAATTCAGCACAATGTTGGCAGCGAGCCCCAACAGGTAGGCCACGCTAATCAAGCTGGTCCGCTCCGCACAAGATAAGTAGGTCTGTGTCACACAGCCAATGCTGAACCACGTACAGTAGGTCAAAGTTAACGGAAGGGCATCAAGTCCAGCATCGTATTTTCCGTGTAACACCCAACCAAATAACAGCGGCGCACCTGCCAGAACAACAGCCGACCCCCACGTCAACCCGAGCGACATCAACTTCATGGAGAGATTCAACCGCCGACTCACGACGTCCCGTCGTCCTTGTTCCCAATCATGGCTGAGATAAGGGACTATCACCGTCGCGAACATGCAGGCCAGCCCCACAATCATCAGTGGCACGACGCGGCTGCAATGATATTGCCCGACCAGCGCGTCGGCCGAACCGAAACGCCCCGGTGTAAGATGCACCAACATGAACCGATCCGCGGTCTCGAACAAATTAATGAGCAGGGTCGAAGCCCAAATCCAACCCGTGAACGGAACCATTTTCGACCACAGTTCACGCTGTCCAAGTCGCCGCGAATCACTTGGCAATGAACGCCAAGACTCCCGCGCACCGTGGCAACCCACTAGAAAGCTCACCACGTTCGCCACGAGAAACGCGTGAATCAAGGCCTCCTCCCGCAGCGAGGTTCCGGCAAGCAAAGCCACCCCCACAACAGCAAAGACTAGGCTGTTCACGAACTGCGTTATGGAAACCAAACGCGCCTGCCGCAGCGCAATGAACAACTCGGCTAAAAAATTAAAGGCCACGACAGCCGCGAGCGCCAACGCGGTCAGTTTCACGAGCTCTGTCTTGTGAGAATCCCCAAACACTAACCAAGCACAACTGCTCGGAAAGACATATAGGAGTATTACGCACAACGCGGAGATCACCGCGCAAGCGACCGAAGTAGACAACAAAAACTGCCGCAACTGTCCCTTCGCCCGATAGTGCTCGACATAACGCCCGAACGTGCCCGGCAAGCCGGCCATTACTAGCGGCGCGGCAAGCCCGAGAAAACTATTCGCCAGCGACCAGCGACCTAATTCCGTGTCGAGCAGCAATCCACAGAAGGCGATATTTCGCGCTAGTCCAATGGCTTTCTGCGCGACAGTCATCCCGCCGAGCAACAGAACACTGGTACTCAAGCTGTCCGTGCCAACTGGTTCGCTGATTACTTCCGTCGCGCCGGCATCCGTCGCCGCTGGACACTCAGTCGCTACGTGACGCATAGACTCCGTTGGGAAATCGGCCGACGGAATGTACGTCGCCTCCACACCGGCATCCGCCGTGATTTCGGAAAGGCTCATAAAGAAAGACCCATCTCACCGCATGGCGGTATTCGCCAGCACTCGGTTCTCAATCGCGCCACCACCGCCACAAGGTTCGGAAAACTGGTATTCACCATAACTGTTGGTCACAAATCGCAACGTTCAACCACGTTTTCTCGGCGGAACAGCCTCGACCGCGCGATAAACGCCGGGCGAGCTCCCTCGTCGTTACAACCTTACTTTTCCGCACGACCACTAAGAACGGGAAAGACTCGCGGTAATTTCCGCGTCACCCTCATGCAGATAACACTTGGCAAGCTAGATTTCGGTGGGACGGTACGGATAAACCTTACCGAATCGAAAGGGGCAAACATTGTCGATTCGCATCCAAGTGGCCTTGGCGCTGCTCTTAATGTGCCTGCTGTTCGCGGCAACAACTCACGCAATCACGCAAATCGTGTTGCTGCCTAGTATCGCGAAACTTGAAGGCGATTTTGCCTCTCGCGATGTGCAGCGCTGCCACGACGCAATCCAGGCGGAACTCGCCCACCTCTCAAATCTGGCTCGCGACTGGGCTTCATGGGACGACGCATACGCCTACGTGGCCGATCGTAATCCGCAATTCGAACAGTCCAACCTGACCCCAGACCTATTCGCCAACTCCAACATCAACCTACTTGCCATCACGGATTCCGACGGACAGATCGTGTGGCGCGAACTTCGAGACCATAAACATTTAGCATTACTGGACTCGCCTCGCTTCGACCGACTACTAGCAATGCCCGACCATCGGCTGACACATCACGCCGTCCCCGAGGCATGCGTCGAGGGCGTGTTTGTAACCCGGCACGGGCCTCTGTTGCTCGCCTCCCGGCCGATTTTGACTTCGAAACGCCAAGGTCCCATTCGCGGTTCCATCGTGATGGGGCGGTTTCTCGACTCTCAAGCGATCCAGAATATCGCAACACAGACACACGTCACACTACAAGCCTGGCCCGTCTTGGATGGACAGGTCCCCGAATCGGAACGGCCCTTCGTCCGCGCATTGGATCGCCGCGAAGATATCGTCGTGCATCCCCAAGATACGCGCACACTATCTGCTTACAGTCTGCTGAAAGATGTCAATGGATCGCCAGCCGTTCTGCTGCGAGCCGATCTAGATCGCACCATGATGGCGAAAGGGGAGAACGCAGCCAGATTCGCCACGCTCTCGAATGTTATTGGCGGCTTAATCATCCTTTCTGGCACCTATGTGGTGCTTCGTCACGCCATTATTACACCAATCGTGGAAATTACGGAGCATGTCCTGCGAGTTGGCGACACGGGCGATCTGAGCGCACGCATGGAAACCAAGCGTAGCGATGAAATCGGAACGCTTGCTCGCGAGTTTAATGCCATGGTCGAACGACTCGCCGATTCGCATGAACGCGTCGTCGAGACTGCCCATCAAGCCGGAATGGCGGAAATCGCGACCGACGTGCTGCACAATGTTGGGAACGCAATCAACTCAGCCAATGTCTCGTCGGAAATCCTGGAAAACCGTCTTCATGATTCGCGAGTAGCAGGACTGCGCAAAGCCACCATGCTGCTAGAAGAACAACGTGGCCAAATTGCTACGTTCTTGACGGCCGACGCGCGAGGCCCAAAGCTACTCGACTATCTCTCGTCGCTAGCCGCCATGTTGCAGGAAGAGCACAACGACAATGTGATGGAGGTCGGTCGACTACGAGACACGATTCGCCATATTCGCGACGTGATCGCAACGCAGCAAGCTTATGCTGGTGGACCCGACTTTAAGCAGGAAGTGCAGTTCTCCGACATGGTGGAGGATATCCTCCGACTACATGAACCACAATTTCAGCAGCATCACATCACCGTGCAGAGCCATTATGAACCTCTGCCAACGGTAATGCTGAACAAGACGAAATTGATGCAAATCGCAACCAATCTCGTCAAAAATGCGATCGAGGCCATCCTGGCCAATGAAAACTCTTCGCGACAACTTCGGATCGTGATCACCAAGGTTGAGGACGATGTTCTGTTGGAAGTCGTCGACAGTGGAGTTGGGATATCTCCGGAGAACTTATGCAAGATTTTCTGCCACGGATTTACAACCAAGGCAACCGGACATGGCTTCGGTCTGCACTACTGTGCCAATGCCGCCACGGAAATGGGAGGCAGCATTCGCGTGACCAGCGATGGGGTGGGGCAGGGGGCCACGTTTGCCTTAAGACTGCCGCAAGGCGTCTCGGAGGCGCTGCAACTCGCCTGAGACTATTTATCCCATAACCGTGACCTATATTTTAATCGGAACCGGGGCAGGCTCTGAACGTTGGAATACGACGCCAACATATTCGCGTCATCCATGGTTTGCCGCCTTGTTCGCCACGACGCCGAACATGAGATCAGAACATGGACAACCGACGCATTCTAATTATCGACGATAACCCGTCGATCCACGACGACCTGAAGAAGGCCATCCAGCCGCCACGTTCAACTTCGTTGGCCGATGTCGAACGCGAGCTGTTTGGCGAATCCACCGGCGACACTTCGCCTGAATCTTCCGTTGCTTTCGAGTTCGATTCCGCCTATCAAGGCCAGCAGGGACTGGAATGCCTTCATGCGGCTATGTCCCGAGGCAGGCCGTACGCCGTGGCGTTTGTCGATATGCGGATGCCGCCTGGTTGGAGCGGACTGGAAACCATTCGGCGACTCTGGGAAGTCCAACCATCGCTGGAAGTCGTCATATGTACGGCCTACAGCGACTATTCGTGGCGCGACATCGTCGACGCACTCGGCGCGACGGATCGTTTTCTCATTCTCAAGAAACCGTTCGATGGTGTTGAAGTCCGGCAACTGGCCCTAGCGCTAACCACCAAATGGAACTTGGCCCGGGCTGCGGAACAACAACAAACCGACCTGGAACAAGCGGTTCACGAACGTTCCTTGGAGCTGATCGAGGCGCGTGATGCGGCCGAACAGGCCAGCCGCGCGAAGAGCGAGTTTCTAGCCAATATGAGTCATGAGATTCGCACGCCTTTGAACGGCGTAATCGGCATGCTCGAATTGCTGGCCGCCACGCCGCTCGACACCGTGCAACAACGCTACGTTCGCACTAGCCGAGCCTCGGCGGATTGCCTGCTCAGCCTCATTAACGACATTCTCGATTTCTCGAAGATCGAAGCTGGCAAGTTGGAACTGGATTCAGTCGACTTCGATCTACATAAGCTCTTAGAAGACTCGGCCGAAATGTTCGTGTTGAAGGCCGAACAAAAGGGCATCGAACTATGTTGTGATATTCAACCCGATGTGCCCCTTCGTGTTCACGGCGACCCCGACCGTTTACGTCAAGTTCTGCTGAATCTGATTACCAATGCCCTCAAGTTCACCGAGACCGGTCATGTCCTGGTTCAAGCCAGCGTGGAACGTCAAGACGAACGGGACGCCACCGTGCGATTCTCGGTGACGGATTCTGGAATCGGAATCCCGCCCGAAAGGCGCGAGCGTCTATTTAAGCCCTTCTCGCAAGTGGATTCATCCACCACGCGCAAGTATGGCGGTACCGGTTTGGGGTTGATTCTGTCGAAACGATTAATCGATCTGTTCGGCGGCGTGATTGATGTGGAAAGCCAACCTGGCATCGGATCGACGTTTTGGTTCACTGCCCAGCTTAAGCCGGCGGCGAAGTCCGAACAGGATCGAACCGCTCCTCCCAATCTAAAGAACTTGCGACTCCTAGTGGTCGACGATAATCCCACTAATCGTGAAATCGTACAAACTCAGTTGGAACGCTGGGGCCTGTCGTCGGTCGCCACCGAGGACGCTCGATCGGCGCTGCGTCTGTTGCTTCAAGCCGTGGAACGGGGCCGCCCATTTGATATGGCAATCCTCGATATGCAAATGCCGGAAATGGACGGTCTGCAATTGATCGAGGAGATCCGCGGGCACGGTGAACTGCGGCAGCTACGGTTAATCATGCTGACCTCCTTGAACGACGCCATTTCCGAATCCCAGCAACGTGATCTGGGGTTGTCCTGTTATCTCACGAAACCCGTCCGGCAATCGCGATTGTTCGACGCGGTGATCGATACGGCTTCCAATAACCTACATCCGTGGTTGCCATCGGGAATCGAAATCGTTCAACCGGCTGCGGCCGATTCATCATTGCAACACAGTTGCGGAGCCCGCATTCTGTTGGCCGAAGACAATGAGATTAACCAACTCGTGGCTTCCGAAGTGCTGCGACGAGCAGGATATGAATGCGATGTCGTTAGCAACGGTCAGGGCGCTTTGGAAGGCGCGAAATCGGGACGGTATCAACTGATACTCATGGATTGTCAAATGCCCGTGATGGACGGCTTCGAGGCGGCGCGAGCAATCCGTCGGTGGGAAAGCGAAGTCTCTCACACAGCGCCGGACCAGCTTCGCGTACCGATCGTGGCATTAACGGCGAATGCAGTAAAAGGGGACCGCGAAGAATGTCTCGCGGCCGGCATGGATGATTATGTGACCAAACCTCTCGACCAGACTTTGCTGTTCTCCGCGATGGAGTCGCTCCTCACATCCCCACGGTGCGTTCAGCCTTTGGAGCCGAACAGTTCGGAATGTGACGAGCACCACTCGGGGGAATCCGAACCGCCGCCGGAATCGCACACCGCTCCGCCGTCGGACCGCTCGAATCCCATGGCGGCAGACCAAGCCTCGAGCCAACCAAGTCACAGCGAAGTGAGCTCACAACAGCGGCCATCCGACATGCCGCCCGCGATCGATTCTGACGCGCTGATGGGCCGCTGTTTCAACGACATCGACATGTGCCGCACGATCATCGAAATGTTCCAGTCGCGCGTGCCAGAACAGCTCTCGGCCTTGGAAAGGGCCGTCGAAGGTCGCAACGCCAAGGAGTTGAAGGCGACGGCCCACACGATGAAAGGCGTAGCCGCCAACTTGGCCGCGATGCCACTGTCACAACGGGCCGCCAAGTTGGAATCGTCGGCGAGCTTGCAAGACTTTGATGTGATTCTCGTCGAATTGAAAGACCTGCGTGATGAAGTCGAACGCTGTTTGAATCATGTTCCTGTATTGTTGTCCACGCTGAATGCCTAGCCCTCTATTTTGTCCTCCAACCGAATCAATGATGCCCATCATGAACGCCTCGCTCGACACATCATTGCCCGAATTTTCGAGCCCGTTGGGCGGTCTACCCGTCGTGCCGGTTGCGTCCAGCGATAAGCCGGAAACCGACGCGTTCGGCCCGCTTGGTGGACTTAAGCGCCCGAAACCTTCGGCCCAGGCAAGGATCTTGATTGTCGATGACGAACCAATCAATGTGCTGATCCTGAAGAAATGTCTGCACGAAGCTGGCTACGCTAACATCCTCACGTCGACCGATCCGCGTAATGTGATCACTATGGTGATGCGCGAGCAGCCCGATGTGATTCTGTTGGATCTAGTCATGCCCGAGATCAGTGGTCTCACATTGTTGTCGCAGATCCGCGCGGACGAACATCTGGCTCATATCCCGGTGATTGTGGTGACCGGATCGGACGACGAGGAGGCGCGGGCCGAAGCTCTGGAATTGGGGGCTACCGATCTCTTATGTAAGCCTTTTCGTCCCACGGATCTGACACCAAGAGTCCGGAATGCCTTGGTCGTTAAATCACACTACGACCATCTGCGAGCCCATGCGTTGGATATGGAACGCCAAGTGCGCAGACGCACGGCGGAGCTCGCGGCCTCGCGACTGGAGCTGATTCACTGTTTAGCGAGGATCGTTGAGTATCGCGACAACGAAACAGGGCGGCACGTGATCCGAGTGGGCCGTTACTCTGGCATCATTGCTCGCAAGTTGGGGATGGACTCCACGACTGTCGAACTGATCGAACATGCCGCCATTGCACGACATTGGAAAGATCGGGGTTCCCTGATTCGATTCTCGAAGCCGGGCAAGCTCTCTCCGGATGAATTGGAATCATGCAGCGACACGTTTCCATCGGCAAGCAAACATTCGAGCCGATGTCGATGAACGACTGGAAGATTCTCCGGGCTCATACATTAGTGGGCGAATCCATTATGGACTTGGCCTCGTCGCCTCTTATATCCATGGCACGCAATTGCACTGACTCATCACGAGCGTTGGGATGGCGCTGGTTATCCGCTGGGATTAGCCGGCGAGGACATTCCGATCGCGGGGCGGATCGTCGCGGTGGCCGACGTGTTTGACGCGCTCAGCAGCAAACGTCCCTACAAGCCGCCGTTTCCACTGGAGAAATGCTTCGAAATCATTAGTGAGAACCGAGGAAAGCACTTCGATCCGCGAGTGGTCGATGCATTCTTAGACTGCCGGGATCAAGTGGTACAAGTGAGAATTGAGTGTGCCGACAGCGATTGAGCGTTTAAGGCCGGTGTCATGTCTTTGCGCCGGTTCAAAGACTAGAAATGAATGTCAATAGTATGAGTGAATCCTCAACCCTTTCGACGCTCGCGCCATCCGCGTCGACCGTGTGCGTGCCACCGCTGGCCGATTCGCCAGGCGTTCGGCAATCCGGCGGCGAGATAGCCGACTGTCTCGCGCGGATCCATTGCACATTGACGATGCTGACGAACTTCGACGACTCACTCAGTACGCACGACGCCGAGGATAATGACCATCCTAATCCGCTCCTACAAGCTGAAGCATGTTTGTCGCTATTGGGCCAGCTTAAAACGACTCACGCCGAGTTGAACGAACGCTTGCGTGCCGCCGAAGCGCGGGTTCACGAACAATCGATGAAAATCAAATGGCACGCCAACGAAGCTCGGACCGATGCGTTGACCAATCTGTCGAATCGGCGAGCCTTTGAGGATGAGCTGAGCCGTCGCACGACGGAAGTTCGCCGCAGCATGGCGCCGCTGACGTTCATCATGATCGACGTGGACCATTTCAAACGATTGAACGATACCTATGGGCATCGAGCGGGCGATGGCGTGCTGCGAGGAGTCGCGACGATCCTGCAGCAGAGCATTGCGGGAGCGGAATTGATTGCCCGCTATGGTGGTGAGGAGTTCGCCGTCGTACTGACCGGCATGAGTACGGCGGAAACCGCCGCGGCCGCCGATTGTTTTCGCCGCACCCTGCGTCGGGCTCGCTTTAAGATCGGCAATCAGAGTGTGGAAGTGTCGGCCAGTTGCGGAGTCGCCTTGCTGCAACCGAACGAACATCCGACGCATCTGGTGCAACGCTCCGACGCCGCGTTGTATGCGGCGAAACAAGCCGGCCGCGACGCCACGCATTGTCATACCGGTACCACAATTGTCGCCGCGCCTCCCAGTTTGGACCGCGATCCCGACGACACGCCGCTGCAATTCGATCTCAGTTCGTGCGATTCGGAAGAGTGGCTGAACCAGGTGGACGAAGAGCCCAGCCTGTACAGCCTCATGCAATTGGCTCACAAGCCGCCGGGCCTACCGGGCGCGTGCCGAGTCACTTGGTGCGATCGTACGATGCTGTTCTCATATATCCGGCAGCGAATTGCGGAGTGGAACCGCGGCGGCGATCCGTTCTGTTTGCTGCTGACGGAGATCGACAACTTCGATCATCTGGCGTTGCGTTACGGCTGCCGCAGCGCCGAGCTGGTGCTGCGGTCGCTCACGTTGCATCTGGACGCGACGATGCGCGAGATGGACGTGCTGTGCCAGCTTGGCCGATCCAGCACGGTGATACTGTTGCCGCGAGCCACGATCGAAAGCGCCACGATGGTGGCCGAGCGGATTCGGGCCGGGGCGGCTCAGTTCGCGTTTCCCAGTGCGACGGGCTGCTGCGAGTTTTCGGTCAGCATTGGCCGAACGGATGTACGCGGCGGCGACCTACCGATCTCGCTGCTCGACCGATTGAAGAATTCGCTCAACGCCGCCCAACGCAACGGCGGCGATCAAGTCGGACCGGTGGTTTGACGCGTCGGCAATTGACACTCCGGCCCCCGACAGACTCGAAGTCAGTTGCTACGCCAAGCGACAGAGAGGTCAACTTCCGACGACCTACTAGCGTTCGTTCGCGGTCGAAGTCGTCTTAGGGTGATTTGAGCACTCATGCTTTCGGCAGATGCCCGTCCGTGCTGCTATGAAACCGGCATTCCGAGCGAAAGAGAATCTCTTGACGTGCCAGCCGGGCTAGTGGCATGGCCCGATATTGCTACGGTCGGGTAACAGATGTCCGCGGCTGCGAAAAAGCAGCGCTCAACAGCGACAAAGAGTCCACCAATGGACGAAATGGTTCCACCAATTACGCAAAAGACGCCACCAACTCCGACAAAGGCGCCGCCAACTCCGACAAAGACGCCACCAATTGGCCATTTGACGTCTAACTTCACCGCCCAGGACTCTAACTTCGCGGCCCAGAGCTCTAACTTCCCGGCAAAGTACTCTAACTGCCCAGCAAAGTGCTCTAACTGCCGAGTAAAGGACTCTAACTTCCCAGCAAAGTGCTTTAACTGTACGGCCGAGACCACTAACTTCGCCGCCCAGGGCTCTAACTATGCCGCCCAGGGCTCTAACTATGCCGCCAAGAGCTCTAACTACGCCGCCCAGAGGTCTAACTGCACAACCCAGGACGCTAACGGTATGGCAAAGGGAGATTTTCTCGCTGCTGCGTCTTGAAGGCTTTGGCCGAGCGCCGGATTCATCCGCCACTCCACTTCGCGTGCGTATGGCTTTCAGCCAATAAGATTTCTAACGGCGCCAGTCCCTGGGACGTTGTCCCAGGCTACGGTGAAACGTGGGCTTCGCCCAAATGGGACCTCCAAACACCGCGACTTGAAACTGGTTCGTCGGGCTCGTGTGAGGCGGGTCCGTTCGCAAATTCCGCTCGCCAAAAGGCGACTGTTGGGTGGCACGCCCATAGCGCAGCGGCGGTGGGCGTGGACCGTTGCGGGCGAGGACCAACGTAGCTGGAAACGTATCTCGCAAGTCAGCCACGCCCATCGAAGACTCTGGGCGTGCCACCGAGCGGAAGCCGGGCGGAACGCGGTGCGGCCGCCTTTATCGCACCCAAGTCAGACCGATCACCGGGCCGTGATAGACGATGTCGCCGCCGTGGTTGACTTCGGCCGGACGCACGGGAGCCACCATCAGATCGGCCGGCAGATTCTGTTCGGCCAGGGCGACGCCGGTTATCCAAGTCGCTTGGTAGCCGAGCCGCAAGGTGAAGGACGGCGAGAACTGGTAGTTATACGCCAGGAGAATGTCGCCGATGAAGGTCGTCGCTTCTTCCTGGTCGGCGGTCGGTGCGTTGTTGAACAGCGTATTCTGCGACGCCAAGTTGCGATTGATCGAGCCTTTGATGTCGAAGTCGACCCACATGCGGTTGCGTTCGAGAAACTTGCGATTGCAGGCCAAGTTGCAAGCCGAGCAGTTGGTTGTCGGTGGCCACGGCCACATTCGTTGCGGGGCCGGTCGTCACGTAGTCGAACGTTTCTTGGATCCGCGTATAGCGACCGCCGATCAGGAAGTTCGCCCCGAAAGCGGTCGATGGCAGAGCGATCTTGCGCCGCAGATTCAGTTCGGCGGTGTGCATTCGCGAGGTATAGGCGATGTCCAGGGACGCGACGGCCGGGTCCACCGGATTCAGCACAAACGCTTGGTCACCCCAGGCATAGGAACCGAGATAACTGCCTTCGAGCCGATACCAATCGCCGAACTGACGCCCCAGCGTGATGCGAGTGCCGGCGTTGAAGTCGTCATCGAAGCTGCTGGTGGATAGCAGTGTCGTGCCGGCTCCGTCGTTCGCAAACGCCACGGTTTGATTGGCGTCGCGGAACAGCGGCACGAACTCGGCGCCAACGTACCAAGTCGGCACGTTCGACATGGCGTATGGATCGATGTACGAGCAGTTGGGCCAGTGCGTCAGGCAGCTATCCCAGTAAAGATTCCAGCCCGGCGTGGTTTCCAACACGGGCGTGCAGCCAGTCGGATCGTTGCCCAAGCCGCCTCGGCCGGCACGACCTCCGCCATTGCAAGCGCCGCATTGGCAGGAGGGAGTCGATTCGCACTGGGCACAGGCGGGCTGCACCGGATATGGCTCTCTGCCGAACGCTGGGTTCAGAATTCCCGTGATGACCAGCATCGATCCGAGGATCGTCGCGGCCACGGCCCTTGTGTGTCGCATCGTCGCGTCCTTGGCGGAGAGATTTCGGGCGTACAATCGCTAACCGTCGTAAAACAGTTTCGACCGTTCCAACCCGAATCCGCAGAATGCTCGGCAAGACACGCGACCCGAATAATCGACAAAGTCGGTGCTGGCGAGACGCGGACCAGAGTCGCCTTTCGCTCCACGAAAGTCGCGCACGCAGACGTGAACCTTCTGATGGAACAGCGATTGAAGAAGCAGACGCTACTTTCGCGGAGCTAGAGTCGCCTTTCGCTCCGCGAAAGTCGCGAGGAGGCATAGACGTGAACCTTCTGATGGAACAGCGTTTGAAAAAGCAGACGCTACTTTCGCGGAGCGAAAGGCGACTTTGACTTAGCCCGCCAGCCACGCGGGCAATTCGCCAGCCGACGGAAGCGCGATAACTTGGACGCTGTGGATGTGCGGATGAGCGAGCGCCTCGTCCACGGCTTCCTTCGGCGGCAACTCGTCCAAATTCAACACGCCAACCGCTTGCCCGCCCGGCGCCGAACCGGCTCGGCCGACCGACATCTGGGCGATGTTCACCTTGTGCTTGCCGAACGTCATGCCGATCGAGCCGATGATGCCCGGCACGTCGTCGTGCGTGAAGATCAGCAGGTTGCCATCCAAGTAGGCTTCTAAACGGAAATCGCCCAGCCGCACGAGCCGCGGCATGTTGTTGCCGAACAGCGTGCCTCCGGCGATGAACTTGGCCCCGTCGCATTCCAGTTCGGCGGTCATCGACGAGCTGAATGCGCCCATCTCGCTTTGCGAGTTCTCGCTGAGCTTGATGCCCCGTTCGCGCAACAGCACCTCGGCGTTGACGATGTTGACTTCCTCGTCCAACGCTCGTTCCAGCAATCCCGCACAGAAGGCGGCCGTCAGCAGCCGCGTGTCTTTCTTCGTCACTTCGCCCCGATACGACAACGCACACTTCGACGCCGCGCCGCTGTGGTACTGAGCCAACAACAACCCCAAGCGATAAGCCACGTCCAGATAGCCTCGCAGCGCAGCCAGCGTCTTGGGATCGACCGCCGCCATGTTCACGGCGTGGCGGATTTCGCCGGTCGTCAGGAAGTTGATCAATAGATGAACGCCCTCGACGGCGACTTGCGTCTGAGCCTCTTCGGTGCTGGCCCCCAAATGCGGCGTGCAGACCACGTTGGGCATGCCAAACAACGGACTGTTCGTACACGGTTCGCTTTCGAACACGTCCAGCGCGACGCCGCCCAGCTTGCCGGCCTTCAATCCTTCGGACAACGCGGCTTCGTCATAGATTCCGCCCCGAGCGCAGTTGATCAACCGCACGCCGGGCCGCATCGTTTCGATTTCCGCGTGACTGATTAGGTTCTTGGTCTCGGGAGTGAGCGGTGTGTGGACCGTCAAATAATCGACGTGCGGCAACATATCCCGCACGTTCTCGACCGATTCGATTCCCATTTTGGCCGCCTGTTCGGCCGGGAAGAACGGGTCGTAGCCGATCACTTTCATTTGAAAGGCCAGCGCCCGCTTGGCCACCTCTTGGCCGATCCGCCCCAAGCCGACCACGCCCAACGTCTTGTCGGCCAATTGCGTTCCCATGTACGCGCCGCGGTCCCAGCGGCCTTCGACCAAGCTTTGATAGGCCGGCGCGATGTTACGCGACAGAGCCATCATCAGGGCAAAGGCGTGCTCGGCCGTGCTCAGCGTGTTGCCCGTGGGCGTATTCATCACCACGATGCCTTGCCGAGTGGCCACGGTCTTGTCGATATTGTCGGTCCCGACGCCGGCCCGCACGATCGCTCGCAAACGCCGATTGCCTTCCAACACATCGCCCGTCAGCTTCACGCCACTACGGCAGATCGCTCCGTCGAATTCGGTCAGCGCTTGCTTGAGGTCGTCGCCTTTTAGCCCCGTGCGAACTTCATACTGGATTCCCTCGGCCGCTTCGAGCAGATCGAGACCTTCCTGAGCAATCTTGTCGAGAACGATAACACGCATGAGAGTTTTGACTATGAGATTCGGGAGGGTGGATTGTGAGATATGCGTTTTGAGTTGGGAGACTTGCGAGTGGCGTCCAACGACCGACTCTTCAAGATCTACTAGGCCTGTTGCTCGTAAAACTCTTTCATAAAGTCACGCAACTCGACGACGCCTTCACGCGGCATGGCATTGTAGATCGAAGCCCGCACGCCGCCGACGCTGCGATGGCCTTCCAGGCTGGTCAAGCCGCGGGCATTCGCTTGTCGATGGAATTCCTTCTCCACGTCGGCATTCGGCAAACGGAATGTGACATTCATCAACGAACGGCTTTCAGGCTGGGCATGGCCGCCATAGAAACCGTTGCTGGCATCGACCACTTCGTACAGCATCGCGGCCTTCTCGCGATTCAGCGCGTGCATCGCATCCAAACCGCCGATCTCCTCTTGTAACCACTTGGCGACCAAACCAAACATATAAATGGCAAACGTGGGCGGCGTGTTATACATCGAATTGTTTTCGGCGTGCTCGCGATAGTTGAGATACCCCGGCAACGAATCGGCGCCGCGGGCGAGCAAGTCCTCGCGAATAATCACAATCGTCACACCTGCCGGCCCGGCGTTCTTTTGGGCACACGCGTAGAGAATGCCATAACGGTTGATGTCCACCGGCCGATGCAGAAAATCCGACGAGGCGTCGCAAACCAACGGCACTTCGCCGACGTTTGGCTCGGTGTGGAACTGGACGCCCTGGATCGTTTCGTTCGAGGTGATGTAGGCGTAAGGCGTCTGGGGGTCGATCTGCAAATCGCTGTCGGCCGGCACGCGATCGAACTTGTGGGGTTTACCGTCCCAGGTAATTCGGACCGGGCCTTCGCGGAGCGCTTCGTCGACCGCCTTTTGGCTCCACGAACCGGTGACGAGATACTCGGCCGGCGTTTGGCTGCCTCGCAACAGATTCATCGGGATCATCGAGAACTGCAACCGCGATCCGCCCTGCAAAAACAGAATGCGGTAGTTTTCCGGCACGTTCAGCAGCGACTTAAGCCGCTCGGTGGCGTCGCTCAAAATCGCCTCAAACGCCGGACTGCGGTGGCTGATCTCCATGACCGAAGCCCCAACGCCGGGGAGGCAAACCAGCTCTCGTTGGGCTTGTTCGAGCACGGGCAGCGGCAGCACGGCGGGCCCGGCGGAGAAGTTGAAAACGCGGTCGGTCGCAGTCGCAACGCTCATGGCCATCCTCAAAATCGTTAGGCTTTTCCAAAACGAAACGCCGATTCTAGGGGCTAAGCGGAAACGTGAGAAGGCACATCGGACGCTGCTGACTGGCCGGATTGCTCCGTCTCACATGGTTCCGACGCGAGATTTCTTCGAGGCGGCCGCCTCAGGGGCTGGACAAACCGGCCTTCATCCTCGATAAAAGTTGATTCGATAATTCGCCCGAGATGCGGTTGGCGAAAAACCGCTCCTCCATATCCATTGCGTTTGAGTTGTTGAAGCCATGCCGAATACCAAGAGTGCCAAAAAGCGTCTGCGTCAGAATGAACTCCGCCGAGCCCGGAATCGGGCCGTGAAGTCCTCGTTGCGAACTCAGTTGAAGAAGGTTCGTCAAGCGATCACGGCCGGCGATATTGCGGCCGCGGAGACCGAGTTCAAAGTCGCCGCCAAGCGTCTGGATCAAGCCGGCGCGCACCGCGTGATCCATCCGAACGTCGCCGGACGCACGAAGTCTCGCCTGCAACACTTGATCGTCAAGGCCAAGCAAGGCACGGCTCAAAGCGCGTAGCAACAATCCTCCATCGACGCGAAGACAATCATTTCGCGTCGCAGCGTTTCCACACGGCAAGGACGAGCAGTTCAGCTCGTCCTTGGTTCGTTTCTTGAGTGCCGATTCGATTTCTTCACGCCACGTCGCGCGGTGGTTGTAAGGTTGGCCCGCTTCCGCCTATCGTGAATGCCTTCGCTCGTACTCACCTGTCCTTTGCGGCTGCCTCTCTCCGGCCGCTTTCGCCCGCGTCCTGCTTTCATGCCGCCCACTGCCGCGCCGTCAACGCCGCCGAACAACACGCCTGCTCCGAGCAACTTTCAGCAGATACG
The DNA here is from genome assembly GCA_041399085.1 of Pirellulaceae bacterium. Taxonomy (GTDB): domain Bacteria; phylum Planctomycetota; class Planctomycetia; order Pirellulales; family Pirellulaceae; genus JAWKTM01. Next base: position 117,229 of record JAWKTM010000016.1, on the reverse strand, counting down.
TCGTTTGCTGATGTTAGGGCTGCGTTACCGATGGGAGAGTTTGGGCGTTGTGCTGCTGCATGGGGCGCTCGTGGCGGTCAGCGTCGCTGGCCTGGGGATCGCGGGGCTGGGAATCGACTTTCTTCGCTCGGCCGTCGACCCCAGCAGTCCGCCACCGCGATGGCCGTTGGGGATCGCGCCTCCCGCGGATTGGCCGCCGTGGCGCGTCGTGATCTTGATTGCGATTGGGGTCGTAGTGCTCGCACTATTGAACGCGGGCCTGCGATACGCGGCAGCCGTCTCATCGGCTCATTTCTCACAACGAATTCTGGTACGTCTGCGAAGTGATGTGTACGACAAACTACAACGGCTCAGTTTTCGCTTTTTCGATGCCAGCGAGAGCAGTTCGCTGATCAATCGAGCCGCCGGGGACGTCCAGGCCGTGCGGACGTTTGTGGATGGAGTCTTGGTCCGTGTATTGATTGTAGGACTTACACTGCTGATCTATTTGATCTACATGCTGCGAGTCCATGTGTTATTGACGTTGGCCTGTTTGGCCGCCTCGCCGCTGCTTTGGATCGGATCGGTCTGGTTTTCCCGAGTGGTACAGCCAGCCTATCGACAAGCGGCGGAACTCGTGGATCGAGCCATTTCGACGTTGGTGGAGAATGTTCAAGGCGCTCATGTTGTAAAGGGGTTCTCGCGCGAGCCGGAAGAGATTGCGAAGTTTCAAATCGCCAACGACCGCATTCGCCGACAACGTGAAGTCGATCTTCTGGCAAGTCAGCGTGTTCCAACCGATTATGGGCGGGCTGACTCAAGTGAACATGTTGGTACTAATCGGTTACGGCGGCTACCTGGTCATTCAAGGACAAATTCCGCTGGGGGCCGGCATGTTTGTGATGGCAAATTTGTTACACGAGTTCGCCAATCAAGTTGGCAATATTACCAACATTGCCAACACGATCCAAACCAGTTTGATCGGAGCGCAGCGGGTCTTCGAAGTCATCGACACTCCGGAAGAAATCACCAGCCCCGAGAACGCCGTCGCATTGCCGCGAGCGAAAGGCGAACTCCGCTTCGAAAACGTGGCATTCGGATATGTGATGGATCGCCCCGTGTTGGAAGATGTGAGCTTCGTCATACAACCTGGTGAGTGCATCGGTATCGCGGGAGAAACAGGTTCGGGAAAATCAACGTTGCTGGCGTTAATATCACGCTTTTATGATCCCACGCATGGCGCCATCTATCTCGACGGTCATAAGCTAACACAGCTTGATTTGGGCGACCTGCGGCGCAACATAGGAATTGTGTTTCAGGAGAGCTTCTTGTTTAGCAATACGGTCGCCGCCAATATTGCTTTCGGACATCCCGATGCAACTCCCTCGCAGATCGAGCAAGCCGCGAGACTTGCGGCGGCCGAGCCTTTTATATGCGAGCTTCCGGACCAATATGACACGCTGATTGGCGAGCATGGATCGAATTTGTCGGGCGGTCAACGACAGCGGTTGGCGATCGCTCGCGCCTTGCTGCTGGATCCACCTATCTTGGTATTAGATGACGCGACGGCGGCGGTGGATCCCGAAACCGAGCATGAGATTCAGCAAGCAGTGGACTCGGCCCGCGAACGGCGAACGACGATCCTGGTCTCGAACCGCGTCAGCACACTTCGCCGCGCCGACCGCATCCTCGTCTTGCAGCGTGGCCGCATCGTGGAAAGCGGCTCTCATGATGAATTGATGCGAACGCGGGGCTACTATCACCGCTTGGCCGAACTGCAGTTCGGCGACTTGTTGGAATCGTCCGCCCAGTAGTGCCAACGCGAAGACTCCATTTCGCGCCAGATACTCGCCCGGGCTAGGCTATAATGCCCCGTTGGCGATTGTGGTTGCAATCGCGTATCAGCCAAGACTCGGAGCACATTCGTTGTCGATCCTGTCAATCGCCGATTAGTGGGAAATCCCGAGCATGGCGGCGAGCACATGATCGACATTCTGTGAGCCGCGCGGTTTATACTGAGGCGTTGTCGACGGAAGTGAATCCTCGACAAGGCGTACTTTCCACGCTCGATGATCGCCCCCCGCGTATCGCAAGTTTCGAGGTAGCCTGATGCCCGTTCCACTCGCCGACGGACCGTCAACGTCCAGCACTTGGTTGTTGGCGGTCCGTCGTTTCGATCAAACGGCTTGGCAAGAGTTGGCCGAGTCTTACGGTCCGTTGATCTACTCGTATGCTCGCTCGCGCGGCTTGCAGGATGCGGACGCTGGCGACATCGTTCAAGAAGTGTTCCAACGCGTCGCCAATTCGATTTCTAAATTCGACCGGACGCAGCCAGGACATCGGCTGCGGAAGTGGATCATTACAATCGCCGCGAACTTGGTGCGGGATTTTCAGCGTGCCGAACGGCGGTTGCCTCAAGGCGTTGGCGGTTCCACGGCTCAGCAGATTTGGAGCGAAGTTCCCAGCCCGGCGATGTCAACCTCTTTCGAGGCAGGGGAGGGCGGTTCCTCGGCATCGGCTGACGGGTCCAGCGATGCGTCGGCGGTCGAGCATCTGCCGGATGTGGCGGCTCGGGTGCTGCGTCTGATTCGCGACGAGTTTCAGCCGAAGACGTGGCAGATTTTCGAGACCTACTTCTTTGGCAACCTGTCGGCCGAGGAAGTAGCCTGCAAATTTCAAGTCGACCGCATGACCGTCCATAAGTATCGGCGGCGGGTTTTGTCGCGATTCGAACGCGTGATGGCCGACTTGGGTTTCGACATGGAGACGTGCGGCCGGCTGGCTCGTGAACGGCAGGGTGGGGATTCCGGGTCGGCTGGTTCGCCATAAGCGTATGAACAGGATTGATTCGGAAAAATCGCGATCAGTCGTGTTCACGTTCGTCTTATCTAACAAGCGCGCGGGGCGTTGCCCGCGCGGTTAAATGACGGACGAAAGAAGCGCGCGGGGCGTTGCCCGCGCGGTTAAACGAGGGAGGAAACAAGCGCGCGGGGCGTTGCCCGCGCGGTTAAACGACAGAGGAAAAGTGCGGCGTCGGCAAAGGTGTCTAACGCCAACGTTCTTTTGGGGAGCGGAGGAAAAGTCGACGCGTGAGGAAGCGACCCGCCGCTCTTGGACCTCGCATCCGCGAAAGATGCCATGAATCGCACCGCCTGCCCCGACCTGGATCGAATTCGCGCGTGGCTGGACGAGTCGAGCCAAGACGAAGCCACTTCAGAGCTCGGCCAGCACATCACGGTCTGTGATCGCTGCCGGGACGTGGCGGAACGGATGGCGTCGTCGGACGAAGGCTCGTTCGCTTGGCTGCGAGCTTTAGTTACCGACTACGCTCCCAAGGCCCCGGACGCTTGCCAGCGGGCGATCGAAAACGTCCGGCAGATCGCCGAGCAATCGCGAGTTCGATTGCACGGCGAGTCGCGGCTGTCGGTTCGGACGCTCACGACCGATCGCATCGCCCAATACGTTCTGTTGGACGAAATCGGGCAAGGCGGCATGGGCCGCGTGTTTCTGGCAACCGACGAACAGCGGCAAGCTCGCGTGGCGCTAAAGATTATCGCCGGCGACCATCTCGCACGGGTAGCCAGCCGCGCGCGTTTCGAACGGGAAACGAAACACCTGTTGGAGGTCACGGACAAGCATTTGGTCCGAGCCTTGGACGCGGGAACCTGGCGTGGGTTGCCGTGGCTGGCGATGGAACACCTTCAAGGGATCGATCTCGCCAACCTGGTTCGTCGCGGCGGCCCATTGTCGCCGAGCGACGCTTGCGAGGTTATTCGGCAAGCGGCCTTGGGCACCGATGTCTTGCACCGCGCCGGTTTGATTCATCGCGACATCAAACCGTCCAACTTGATGCTCACGCACGACGGCGTCGTCAAGCTACTGGATTTGGGATTGGCCCGGATGGTCGCGTCGGAAGATTGGTCGGACGACCTCACGGCGACCGGTCATGTGTTGGGGTCGATTCGCTACATGGCGCCCGAGCAGTTCACCAATCCACGCGACGCGGGACCGGTCGCCGATCTGTACAGTTTGGGATGCACGTTGTGGTGGTTGCTGACAGGACGAACGCCGTTTGGCGACGACGCGGTCGAAACGCCGTGGCAAGTGATGCAAGCGCATCAAGCGGGCGAGCTGCCGGACATTCGCTCGCTGGTCGGCCACGCGCCGCCCAAACTGGCGGAACTGCTGGCACGATTGCTGGCCAAGAGTCCGGCTGAGCGACTGGCGGACGCCGCCGAGTTAGCCGCCCATCTCGCGCCGCTGTGTCCGATCGACGCGGCCGAGCGGCTGGCGAAACTCGTGCCGACTGAACGCGAACAGTTGGAACCGGATGGCGAGTCGCCCGCGATGTCGCCACGTTCCTTTGTGCTGAGTGTGCCGATCGGCGATGACGACCCGACCGAGGTTCTCACGCCAGCGACGGTTCCTCGCACGCAGCGCGGTGTGTTGTCCCGATTCACGATCGGCGCCGTCGTTTGCATCTTGGCGGCCATTCCGTTCGCTCGGACTTTCCTGGCCGACAAACTCAATTCAACGAATTCTTCGCCGAGTACGCAGCAAGCCGACGGAAAATCGGTGAAAGGGCGGGCCGCGGAGAATCGGGCAGCAGAAACGCGCGCCCAAAGCAACGCCGCCGTCGCAGGCAACGGATCCGATCCACCAGAAATTCGGATTCGTGAGAAGGCCGGAGCCGACATGGACACGGCTTCGCGCGCCGCTCGGCTAGTCGAACTCGAAAAGTTGATCCCCGCCGGCGATACGTTTGCTTGGCCCGAGTCGAAGCTAGAAATCCCCAACGACGGCGGCTCGACAACCGCGGCCGGCGAAGCGTTGGGAGCACGAACGCTGGTGTCGCGGCCGGCTGGGCTGGACGACGTGATTTCCTGGACGATTGAAACGCGAACGCCGCGGGCTCATCTGTGGGGCGCGGCGTTTTCGGGAGACGGCCGTTGCTATGCGACGCACGACGACGTGGGAGTGATCCGCGTGTTCGATGCGGCCGACGATCGGTTGCTGCGGATGTTTGTTGCTGGCGGCGAAGTCACGTCGTTGGACTGGTCTCCGAGCGGTGGCAGCTTGGCCGTCGGCGGATCGGATTCGACATTTCTAATCCTCGACGCGGCGAGCGGTCGCGCTTTGCGTCGGGTGAAGATGAACGGCGGCGGGGGAAAGGAAGTTCGTTGGTCGCCCGACGGAGTCCGCTTGGCCATCGCGGTTCCCGGCGGTTACGCGTTGTACGATCTGAAGCTGGGCGTAACGAATCCCATAATCGTCGCGCCGGACGATGGGGTACGAAATCTGGATTGGTCGCGCGACGGCAAGCAGCTCGCCATCGGTTGTCAATCGGGCCGCGTGTTGGTTGTGAATGCCGAGGACGGAGCCGTGGTGCTGGATTGGGATTGGGAGCCAAAACATGGCGGCGCCCGATACATCACGGACGTGGGTATTTCGCCCGATGGTCGCTGGATCGCGGCGGCGCGCGTCGACCGGCAGATTCGGTTGCGCGAGATTCAGCCGGCGGCCGATGAGCCGATCGAGCGGGAACTGGCCAGCCACATGGCATCCTTTGCCTATCGACTCGCGTGGTTGTCCAACGACCAGATCGTCACGTCGGATGGCGTTTCGCTTCGTTGGTTCCAGCCCGATTCGGACCAGCCAGTTCGCGTGAAGCCCAATCCGTTACAGTTCGCCGGTCCCAAACACGGCGGAATCATCCTCTCGCGATTCGCCGTCTCGCCCGATGGACAACAGATTGCCTGCCCGCTGCGTTTCGAGCGTCGGGTGTGGCGGCTGGATCTGGCCGCCGACCGTGATTGGCAGCCGCATTCAGCGTTGCCGACCATTGGTTTCAGCGGCCGATTGAGCGGCTCGCCGGACGGACGTTGGCTCGCGCACTCCACCGTGCCCCACGGCGTCTCGATCTTGGATACGAAGACACTGGCGGAGAAACATCGCTTGGCCATTCAGGTTGGCGGAGGTGTCGCCACTTGGTCGCCCGACGGAGCGACGCTGGCCGTGCCCACAACCGGCGGTCTCATGATCGTGGATCAAATCGACCAACCGACCGCACGGCGACGAGTGGTTTACGATGGGGCGGTCGCGAATATCAGTTGGTCGCCCGATGGCAGTCGTGTTGGAGTGACCAATCATGGTTCGACCAAACTCACGTGGCTCGATCCGATCGACTGGAAGCCGTTCGCGACGGTGACGCTGCCGGAACCTGGTCCGTTTTTTGGACGCGGTTGGTCGCCCGACTCACGCTGGTTGGCGCTCGGCGGAAATACGCGTGTGACGGTGCTGAATGTCGAATCCGCGGAAGCCAAGTTCTCGATTCCGCAGTCGCGCCAAGTGCGCGGGATAAGCTGGCATCCGACCGAGCCGCTGATGGCAGTCGTGGCCCAAGACTCGGTCGTCCGCATCGTGCGGCTCGACGATGGTTCGGCGGAAGAGTTCGCTCGCCACAGCGGCGTCGCCAACGATCTGCTCTGGTCGACCGACGGCAAGCAACTGAACGTCTTGTTCGACGGCGAACTGGAACGGCGCTCCTGGCCGGATGGCGAGCTGATCTGGAGCGTGCCGCTGGCCGGGCATTCCGTCCAATCCTTGGTGGAGTCGCCGGACGGAGCGAGATTGACGGTCGCCTGCCACAGCGAACTGCACTTGTTTCGCACGACGGACGGCCAACCACTTGGCAACCGCGTGGCGCTCGGTCCCGATGACTGGGTATTCATCGCTCCCACCGGTGAAACGGTCGGCAGCCCCGGCTACGAAGACTGGCTGCTGGCCGTGATCGAGACGGCGCAAGGCCAACAAGCGATGCCGCTCGGCGAATTCGCCGAACGCTTTGGTTGGAGTGGCGGGAAAGTAACCGCGGACTAATCCCCACCGTGTGGCTTCTTGTACCGTTTGTTGGATCGGTTCGTTTAAACGCCGTGGACCGTTGTCCCATGTTTGCGTTCTCCCTTTCAGCGAAAGGTCGCACATCAGCGGCCGATCAACCTGAACACGGGGAGGCGGAACCATGTCGATCCCAGTTTCTTGTGAATGTGGAAAAACGTACCACGTGCAAGACGACTTTGCGGGTCGATGGATGCGATGTCCTTGTGGCCGGCCGGTGCAAGTTGCCAGCGGCGGAGTTGGCAATTCAACGCTGGACGGCGTCCTCGGAAATGAGACGACGGCGAGTCCTCGGACTGTCGCAAATTCGCCTGGCCGCGTCATCGGGAACGCGTTGGCGCCGCGGACCACGTCCGCTCCCCAAGCTCCGAGACAGAACACGCGATCATCGCGTATCACGGACGAACTGCCATATGGCTGGACGATCGCACTACTGGTCGGAGCGGGTATCACGTCGCTACTGATCTTGCTGGCGGTATTTCCCTTTCATCGAGTCGGCGCGGTTCAGGCAGCAGGTCTGGCGGCGATCCTCCCACTACCGCTGCTGATCTGCGGAATGCTATTCGGGCAACTTTTCGCCAGCTTTCGCAACCTGACTGAACTGATTGGCTGGATATTCTCGATCCTGATTTACGGGAGCGGGTTGTTTGTCGTCGTCGCGCTGAGTTGGCTGGTAGCCGTGACTTGTCTTGGCGGCGCTGTGGTCTTGGCGCGGATCTATGTTTGCACCGGAGCGTTGTTGCTTCAGTTGTTTGGCCAGCGAGTCCCAATTTGCATGCCAGCGGAGTCGTTCAAAGCGGCCTGGGAGGCATTTGAAGCCGCCCGGAAGCAGCATCGTTCGCTGGCCACTTGGGCTGCCGTGCGCGCCGCATTTGATTTCGGCGATACATCTTCCTCGGCGTCCGGACGAGTCTCAACAAATGGACCAGTCTCAACAACCATGCGTCGCCAACTGTACGGCATCGGCCGCCCTGAATCGTCGAGTCGACGTCGCGGGGATGAACTGAGTCGCTCGCGATTGGCGGCCAACGGCGTTGGCGGCTCGGTCGCACTCGCGGGGATTGCCGCCGTCATCGCGGCGGTCAACGTGATCTCGGTGGACATCGACCGGCTTGCGGACTGGCTGCCCGCGTCCGTTCGCGATGACTTATGGGCTGACTTCGGCGACAGCGGCCCTGACGAGCACGCAAATCAAGGCGTCGCGAGTCGGCCGACTTTCTCTCCCGAACAGATGGCGAAATGGGAATCGGAATTGCCGGGACGGTATCATCTGAAATGGCAAGCCGACTATCGAACTCCGGCGGCGCTGCGAGGCGAGACACCGGAGAACTCGTTTCAATCAACGGCGGAAACCTTGTCGCCCGCCTTGCTCGTCGAGTTCGACAATCAACAATGGTTTCTCGAATTCATTGGCAAGCGTTGGAGCGGGCCCACGGACCAACTTCCGGATCTTTCCCTGGACTTGGCGTTTTCGGAATTGCCCGCCGAATTCCAGAGCGACGTCGGGCGGGGATGGCCCGAGTCCGCGAGCGAGCCAGCTCGCGTGAGGCTGCGGTTTGATTCTAACTCCGGGGAACTCCAGGTCGAGGCAAGCGGGTTTGTATCCTATCAGCCGTTGACGGAGAACAAATATCCGCTGCGTATCGGCGAAGCCGAGTCGATCCCCGTACCGCCGGGCGCGATCGTCAGTCGCGAGACACGATTCGTTATGGGGCAACAGGTTTCGCAAACCGCGATCGTTCGTGCTCCCGGATCGCCCGGTTTTCATACGTTCGCGTTCGAACTCGAACGCGAGAATCTCGGCGGCCCATTGCCGAGTGATTCGCCGCCAGTCAGCTCGATGGCTGGCGAACCGGATCAGGAAGATCAAGCACCGGGTTTCGCGCCGACGAGGAACGTTAACGCCGAGCGTGGGAATCGACTCGGTTCGCTTGGCTCGCCGCTGCTGTCACTTTCGGTCCACGATGGAAACCTGTTGACGTCGTACTTCAACGGTCGCGTCGCTTGGCAGCCTTCGAATTCATCACAAGGGGCCGATTTCATCCGCGCAACGGGAATGGCTTCGCGCCGCGGATTTGTTTGTCTATTGCCCGATGGAACGCGGTTTATTTCGGCGGCGGGACAGGGCGCCGAATCGCGCGTTCGATTGGCCAGCCTCGCGAAGCCAGATCAGGTGCTACGGGAATTCTCGATCGGCGCCAACGATACGCGGAACGATGGAGGCTACTTCCTGGATTTGCAAGTCGCGCGCGACGGGCGTCGAGCGCTCGCCACGTACTGGAACGGTGTGACCAACGCGATTGTGCTCGATCTCGACTCCGGAGAGACTTTGCTACGCCGCGCCGTTCAGGGAGGACTTCCTCGGTTATCACCGGATGGCGACGTGGTCGCGTTGCGTGTCGTACCCAACGAAGCGATCGTCTGGAAGGTGTCAACATCCCAGTCCAGCCAGCCGCTCCCGTCACCGGCGTCGGGATGGAGCGACGCCTCGGCCGTCTCGGAACACGGTCGCTTGTTCGCGGTGGCCGCGCCCGGCGGTTCGATCCTAGTGTACGGCGTGGCGGTTGCTGAACCCGTTTCGATGCTGGTCGGCCACTCGCGCGATGTTGTTGACATGACTTTTTCACCCAGCGGAAATGCGCTGGCGTCGATCGCGTTGGACGGAACTACGCGCGTGTGGGACACACAAACCGGCGCGGAGATGGCTCGCTTCGATTGGAGCCACGAATCCGAAATTCCAGCGGAGGCGAAGCTATGGACCGATACCGTAAACAACAACCGTGACGCTTTCCCGAGGCATCAATGGCCTCCCATGTCTCGCGTCGCGTTTGCCGCGGACGAAACGATCGCTTGGAGTCTGCCCGATGGAGCCGTCGCGATTCGAGAGCTAACGCTCGCTCAAGACAGCGGCGATCGTCTGGTTGTCGAAACCGATCGCGGTCCGCGGTTGCGGCCTTCTAGCAATCTCTGGTCCGCCTACGCGCCAACCCCATCGCTCCAAGACGAGGCCAGCGATTCGCGGCGGAACGAACCCCCATTGCTCGATAACGCCGCGATCGTTCATCCATCTGATGAAACGCACTCGATAGTCGTCATTCGAAGTCCCGACCAGCCGCCCTACCTGAGTGTCGTGGACGGGGCGCTGCAAGAAGTAGCTCGACTCCAATTCCCAACCGGCGTGGACGAATTCGAGTTGACGGCCGTGGCCTTCGCGCACAATCGCGAATCGCTGGCCGTTACTGACGGTAGCTCCGTGTGGCTCTACAAACTGCTCAAGGGTCCGCCCACGAGAACCATGTCCCGCGAGGAGCGCTGGTGCCGAACACTAAGCTTTTCACCGGATGACAAATTCATCGTCGCTGACGGCCAAGGGGTATTCGTGATGGACACGACACGTTTAGATATGGTCCACGAATTGCCCGATGGCAGGGAGCTTTGGAAACTGGAAGTCGTTGAAGCAGAATCCGACGACGATGAATCGACCACGACTCGGGCACGAGCGCCCACTGCGGGAACTCGCTCTCGATCTTCCCACGCCGATACCCGTTATCGGATGAAACTTTCGACGGTGGGCGAAGATCTTTGGGAAATCCATTTCGATCTTACGTCCCTAGTCCGCGAACGCCGACTTTCCCTACTCAGTCCGGTTACGTCCACAACCACAAATGCCACGGGCAATCTGCTGTTAGTCGCCGAGTCACCAACGCAATGCCTGGTAGTGGACGTGGATGACTTTGAATCCTTGACGTACTTCCGCAAACCTGGAATGGTCCGACTCAGCCCCGACCGTGACCGCATCGCTTGGGTTGGTAACGTGATTAGTTTTCACGACGCCGATTCCGGGGCCCGATTGGCCGAGACGCTTCCAAAGGAGTCCGTGACTCGTAATTTGCCGCTCACGGGATTCGTCATGGACGCATCATGGCGACTGGCGTATCAGGCCGCCGGACTTTCGATTCTGCAGTACGACTTGGAACGGGATAACGTGCGTCAGATTATTCCGATTCCACCTGGGATATTCTCGGACCGCCAACAGATCACCGTGCTCTGTCTGTCGCCAGACTCGCGTCGGATCGCGGCGGCAAGTGACAATCGCTTGGCCCTGATTGACATCACGTCAGGCCGAGTCACCGGGGTAGCCGGTCCTTTCCCCGACCGAATCGTCTTGGTCGAATTCAAGGCCGACAATCCAAGTCGCAACCACATCGCCGTCCAACTCGCCGACGAGACTCTTCCGACGTTGCGTGTTAAATTGCCAACGCCGTGAGAGTTGATCGACAAGCTACGTTGCCCGAAGACCCTAGCCGACTTCCGCCTGCAATTTCGCCTGGACTTCGTCGGTCACTTGATAGGCTCGGGAGCGGAACAGGAAGTCGATGATGCTGCCTTCGTGAGGTTGCAACCAGTTCAATCGTGACGTGGGGATCGGGCCGATGTTCAGACGGTCGATGTGCGTGGCGTCGGTCGCGGCGTCGATCAGTTTTTGGTCATTGCTGATGACCGAGCAAACCAACGTCGGGCCAATCTTGGCCAACATCTGATCCTGCGGGCATTCCACGACGGTCGAGAACGGGAACATGTATTCCTTCTTCGCGATCTCGCGTTCCGGCGAATCGCAGTGCACGATCATCGGCCGCAGATAGGCACAACGTTCTTGCTCGACCAATCGCGGGCCGTACTGCTCGGTCGTGTGCGTGACGCCGCTTTCGGCCAGCTCCTTTTCGATCATGCCCCAGACGGCTTTGGCCATGCCGGGGACCGTGAAGGCGGCCAAGCCGGCTTCGGGATCGGTCGGCGGTTTGGCTTCGGTGGGCCCGATTCGCTCGGCCAAAGCCTGGGCGATCTCGCGCGTGTGCCGCGAGGCCCATACGCCCGAGCAGTTGATGCAGCCGCGGCCGCTGTTGATGTAGATGCTCTCGGCCATCACGTCGATGTACTTCTCCCAATCGTCGACCACATCGTCGCCGAGCAGAATCTTGGAAAAGCCGGGGCCGTGAGCCTGCACGCGCGGGTTGCCCTTGTATTGCTCGACGGTCGCCGTGCCGCCGAAAATCATCGCTCGTTCCGAAGCCGCCAGCAACGCCGCGCCCGCTTCGGGACCGCCCGGATACATCGAGAACACTTCGGCCGGAATGCCCGCGCCGATGAAAGCCGCCATCATGCGGTACGGAGTCCACGGCTCTTGCGGTCCGGGCTTCAGCACCAATCCCAACTGCAACGGAATCGCCGGAAGCCACAACGTATGCACGCCCGGCGAATTGGATGGCAACACGGCCGAGAGCACCGATGCTTGGGCCTGATAGCTGAGCACCACGCCACGATGCTCGATGCCGTAGCCGCGCGTCAGAATTTTCAGATCCAAGCCGCGCGTCAAGCAATCCAAAATCCGATCCATGTTTCGCAACACGAACGAGTTCTTCGTCATGTTGTGACGACACATGTGCTCGGGCAAACCGGTGCTGGCCGACTGCTGATGAGCGAACTCCTCAGGCGTCTGGGTGCCGTCGCCGATCGGCAACGCCTCGGACTCGTACAAATCGGCGGCCTTCTTCAGCCGCTCGATGATTTCGGAGCAAGGCATCTGACGCAGGATATCGCGAGCCTTGCTGGCCGTCCGCATATCGCGGCTGATGATGCCTCCGTTGGCTTGGCTGACTTTGGCGATCGGCTCGCCCGTGGCGAAGTGCTTGACCTCGTCGATCTCCAACGATTCGTACGGCTTACCCCAACGGATGACGGGAATGTTGAGCATGGCGGTCTCCAGCAAGCAAGAAGGGAACGAGCGATAACGGGCGCGTCAATTCAGACGGTAATGGGCCATTCGTTAATTGAGACGCCAAGTGTCAACAAATCAGTAAACCCCAACCGTCGTCGTGGCCGCGAAGACGTGGTACGGACGGACGCCGCTGACGCCGTCCCAGGGGTATTTTTCGAAGGGCTTTTCGCGCTCGCCCTCGTCTCGTTCCAGGAAGCCCGGCACGAACAGCTCCTTGGTTAACGTCGTCAGCTTCACGCGGCCGGTCTCGCCGTAAGGCACCACGGCATTCGGATCGTCGAAGCTGACGACTTCCGTCACGGCTCGTGGTTGCGGAGCGTAATAGCTGATCTTATATCCGTCGGCCGCCGTCACCGGCTTGCTGCAAGCCAACCCCATCAGCGTGTTGCCATAGGTCGGCGTCATGTAAATGCCACTCACCTCGGGCGGGCCGCCGAAGTATTCCTCGATGCAGAACCGAGTCCACTGAGGCGTGAACTCCGTGCCGCCGCTGAAGATGCCGGTGATGCCGGTGTCCTTGAACGTCTTGCCTTGCTTTTCCAATTCGCTGCACAACGCTTCCAGCAGCTTCGGCGTGGCGAACATGCACTTAATATCGTGGCCCGCCGACAAGATCGTCAGCGCCTGGTCGATACAGTGCTGCTTGTAAGCCTCGAGGTGCTCCATCCAGCCTTTCTTGATCAGCTTCACGACCCACCGCGGGTCCAAGTCGATGCAGAAGCAAATGCCGCCGCGATACTGAGCCAGATGCTCGACCGCCAATCGCAAACGCCGCGGACCGCTCGGCCCCAGCATCAACCAGTTCGCGCCCTTCGGAAAGTATTCGTCAGGCAGCGTATGGCTGAACAGCTCGTAATCCGTCCAATGGTCCTCAATCACCATGCGACTTTTTGGAATCCCAGTGGTGCCGCCCGTCTCGAACACATACACCGGCTTTTCGGCGAACCCCTTTGGCACCCAACGACGGATCGGCCCACCGCGCAGCCATTCGTCCTCAAACAGCGGAAACTTTTTGATGTCGTCGAAACACTTGACGTCCGTCAGCGGATCGAAATTCAGCCCGGCTTTCTTTTCCAGCCAGAACGGGCAGCCGGTCGATTCGTGAAAATGCCATTGGATGATTTCGTAGGCGTGAGCGTCTAGCTTGTCTTTGGCTTGCTTGGCCAGCGCTTCGACATCGGCCGGAGCCGTCGGGGTCGAGCTCATGAGAACTCCTTCAAGCATCGGAAGCGGGAAAGGGGAGGCGAGGTGCGCGAAGCGCACGAAGGGCAGGATCGAAAGCTCGAAAATAGCGGACCGCAAACCGTTTCACAACCAGCGGTCACGGGCGATCCGATCCCCGCGCACGAGACCGCTTTTTTGACGTTGTGAAATCCGTACCGGGTCCAAAATTGGCTTTCTTGAACTCGGGAAATCCGTACCGAGTGCGCGCAAGCCTTTTTTGGAGTTGCGAAATCCATCCCGCGTTCAGAGAAGGCGTCTCCAATGCCCGAGAACCGCAACGCCAGATCGGCCGCATCTCGCCATCGCCGAATCAAAGTCGCCTTTCGCTCCGCGAAAGTTGCGAAACCAAAAACGCCGCCGTCGTGAGGACGGTAGGTTCGGCCGGACGCAGGTTGCGCGGGATTGGCTCCGCGCGGTCGCTACTCTGCGCGTCGCTGCTTTCGCGGCAAAGGCGACGATCATGTCCTGCGGCGAGTGATCGAGTCCGCGGCTCATGCCACAGGCGCAGGATCGTGACTGTCTGGCCGTCAATGCGGAATAGCACCGAAACCTGATTGCTTCCGCCAGAAACTCACGAATCTCTACGATTTCCGCCGTTCGGAGCCACGGGAAACGCTGGATCCGATTCCAACGCATCCAACTTCGCCATTAGTTGATTGAACCAACGTTCCCGGCCGTGTGCGTGATCCGAAACCAACGCAACACCACTCGACGTCGGCTTCCGCTTTGCGGTGATGAGCACCCGGTACGGCATACTAGCTCCGAATCGGATGGCCGTACTTGTGTCCCAGAGTCCGAAGCCTTACGGGCTGGTTTCATGCGCCCGGCTTGCGAGTCGGCTAATCCCTCGCGAATGGCGGCAATCGTCTCTTCGCGATCGGCGGGCCGCCAACTCCACAGACGTTGATAAGCCGCCGCGTTTTGCACCACCACCTCCGCTTTGCCGTTAACGGTCAAAACCACCGGCGAACCAGTCTCCGTATGGCCGTACTCGCTCGTCTGACGTTTGAAGTTGGTCAGCGAGTCGATCCCATTTCTAAATTGAGCATGCCGATTTCCTTCGCATTAAATTCGGTGCGTCAATGCTATCTCGAACGTAGTCGGGCGGACAAGAACATCGTCGCCTTTCGCTCCGCGAAAGTCGCGAAACCCAAAACGCCGTACTCGTGAGGACGGTAGGTTCGGCGGACGCCATGTCGCGGAACATGGCTCCCGCGGTCGCTACTTTTGCGGGTCGCTCTTTCGCGGAGCGAAAGCGACGATGGACTCGCTGGCGGTTGGCGGTGTTAATATGTCGAACTGCTTGGATCGGCCGGCTTTTGCCGATCGTGCATGCAGGCGGCGGGCTTCGCGGCCGGGCTGTTTCATCGTTCCAATCTTGTCGTCACGCGCATGCCCAAAGTTGCCGGTTCGCTGGTTAAATATCCCGCTTGCGGGTATCGTTCTTCTGGTACTTGGGATTGATCGTGGCGGGAACGCTGTTGCGTGCCAGCCGCTGTCCGCGGCAATCCGGTCCAGCCGATCAGTTGGCTCGACGCGGCTTTCACGTCGACCAGCCGCCGCTTGCGTCACCGGCTTGGCCGTTCGCAGCACGCCGAACGACTTTTCACTGTTCGGGCAGATCGTGATTCTGGTGCTGATCCAGTTGGGCGGCATCGGCATCATGACCGTCACGACGTTCGTCGTGTTTCACTTGGGTGCGCGAGCCAGGCTGCGGCATCGAGCGATTCTGACTCAAACGCTGGGAGCCGACGAACAAGCTGACTTGAACTGGATTCTCCGCAACGTGCTACTGATCACAGTTTCTGTTCGAGGGAATCGGGTTTGCGCTGCTGGCGTTTCGCAATCTGTTCGAGATGCCGCGCGACGTGTCGCTGGCCGTCGGGATCGCCGACGCATTGTGGCACGCGCTGTTTCACTCCGTGTCGGCGTTTTGCAACGCCGGCTTCGCGCTGCACGACGACAGCCTCACGCGCTATCAAGGCGACTTCTATGTGAACGGCGTGATCTCGGTGCTGATTATCGCCGGCGGGATCGGCTTTCCGGTGATCTTGGACGTGAAGCACAAATGGCAAAGCGGCAGCGACGATTGGTGGCACGACTTGCACATCCATTCCAAGACGATGCTGATCGGCACGGCCGCGTTGCTTGTGGGCGGGGCGGTCGTGTTCACGATCTTGGAATGGGACGGTGTGCTACGCGATTTGCCGTGGCACCGCCGAGCGTTGGTGCCCGTGTTTCACAGCGTTTCGTGCCGCACGGCCGGCTTTAATACGATCGAGCTGGCGCGGCTGACGAACGCCAGTTTGTTTGTCAGCATCCTGTTGATGGCGATCGGCGCCGGCGCGTGTTCGACCGGCGGCGGCATCAAAGTGTCGACCGTGATGCTGTTGGTTTATCAAGCTTGGTCGCGGTTCCGCGGATACGAACGCGTGCATGTGTTTGGCCGCACGATCCCACGTCCGGCGATCGATCGCGCGACGGCGACGGTGATGCTGTTCAGTGTCGCGGCCGTGATCGCGCTGACGCTGCTGTTGATGATTGAACAGTCCAGCGTTTCGCACCTGGATACGAAAGGCGTGTTTTTGGAAGCCATATTCGAAGTGGCTTCGGCGCTCGGCACCGTGGGACTCAGCACCGGGTTGACGACGCAACTGACGAACTTGGGCCGAGTCATTATTATCGTGCTGATGTTCCTGGGGCGGCTGGGGCCAATCTCAGTATTCGCGGCGTTGTCGCGCAACGATCAGGAAGATCCAGTGCAATACGCCAAGGAAGAGCCGCTGGTAGGTTAGCAACATGGCCGATATCAAACATTTCGTCGTCATCGGGCTGGGTTCGTTCGGAGCCGCGGTGGCTCAGCGGCTGAAGAAGAATGGCTGCCGAGTGACCGGGATCGATTCGGACGAAGAGCGCGTCGAAGTGCTGAAAGAGTGGCTATACGAAGCCGTCATCGGCAACGCCACGGATCGCGAGGCGCTGCAACATCTGTCGTTGGATGCGGCCACGGGCATCGTCATCAGCTTGGGCGAGGATATCACGCTGTCGTTGTTGGCGACGCTGCACGCCAAGGAGTTGGGGGCGAGGAACATCGTGGTAAAAGGCGTCACGCCGGAGCACGGCAAGCTGCTGAAGAGCTTGGGCGTGGCCCGCGTGATTTTCCCCGAGACGGAAATCGCGTTGCAGTTGGCCGACCAGTTGACTTGGCCGAACGTGATCGATCTGTTGCCGATCGATCCGGAGTACAGCTTTATCGAAATCGCGATCCCCGATTCATTCGTGAACCGGACTCTGTTGGAGATCAATCTGCGTCGGCGGTTCGGCGTGTGGGTCGTGGGCGTCAAGGATGTGATGACCGGCAAGCTGGAGATGTTTCCCGACGCGGAGTACAAATTGCTGGCCGATCAGATGTTGTTGGTGGTCGGCAAAACGGACGATCTGAAGCGAATACGCGAGCTTCGTTGAGGCATTGATTCGCATGCGTGGATTTCCCAGATGCCGAGCGTTCCTTAACAACGTAGGATCCGTCCGCAAGCGAGTCACCGTTTTAGCGGAACGGCGCGAGCCGTTCGGTTACGCGAAAGCCGAAGGGCTTGCAGTTCGGCTGGGGGCTTCGCTTCGCTCCGACCCCAGGCACGTATTGCGGCTGGGGGCTTCGCTTCGCTTCGACCCTGGGCACATTGCGCTCGGGATGCTGCTCGCGGCGATGTGGTTGCTGATCGGTTGGCCGGCGGTGGCTTGGGGAGCGGATGCGCTGGCCGAATGCGACGCGTTGCGGCTGCGAGGTCGTTACGAAGAAGCCCAGGAACGCTACGAATCGCTGCTCGAGTCGAATCCGCTGGAAGCTGGCTTGGGCATCGCCCGTTGTGCGATGGCGATCGGCCACTACGAGCAGGCCGAAGCTCGGCTGGAGAAGCTCGCCGAGCGCGAGCCGAAGTCGGCGGACGTACTGGCGGAACTCGCCGGCTTGTTGCTGGATCGCGGCGAAGTTGATCGGGCTGAGCAGCGGGCTCGTGAAGCATTGGCCGTGCGCGACTCGCACTCGGCGGCTCGCTGGGTCGTGGCCGAAGCGGCCAGACAGCAGGGCAGGGCAGGGGAGGCGCGCGACGGCTACGCTTGGTTCGCCGAGCATCCGCCGCGCGATGCCGACACGCGGGCGGAAGACTGGCTGTGGTTCGGACGCGGCTTGGCCCAGCATGCCAGGTGGCAGCGCGACAGCAATGCGTTCGCCCGCTTGGTGAATGACGTGTTGCCCAGAGCCTGGAAGTCGAACGCGGACTACTGGCCCGCGCGGCTTGATTCGGCTCGACTGTTTCTCGAAAAGTACAACCAGCCGGACGCGATGAAGGATCTGAACGCCGCGTTGGCGATCAATCCGCGAGCGGCGGAAGCGCATGTGCTGCGAGCTCAGTTGGCGTTGCAAGGTTTCGAGTTGGATAAGGCCCGGCGATCGCTCGAAGTCGCCTTCGAAACGAATCCAAATTTGCTGTCCGCCCAGCAAACACTGGCCGACGTGCTGCTGGCCGAATTGAAGCCGGCCGAAGCGCTTGAGCGACTGGAGCAGGCGCTGCAGCGCAACCCACATGATGAACCGACGCTCGGCCGGATCGCCGCGATCTATCTGACGTTGGACGGTCAGACGGCAAGCGACCAAGATGACTCGCGGCTGACGCGGCTCGCGCAGAAGGTCACCGAGCGGAATCCACATTGCGGTCGCTTCTATCAAGCGGCCGGGGAAAGCTGCGAGCTGATGCGGCGGTTTCGACAAGCGGCCGAGTTCTACGCGACGGCGTTCGAGCGTTCGCCGGAGCTGATCGACATCCGCGGGCAACTCGGTCTGACCCTGATGCGAATGGGCGACGAATCGCGAGCGGCCGAGTTGCTGGACGAGTCGTTCGAGGCGGATCCGTTCAACGTGCGCGTCAAAAACATGTTGGAAGTGCTGGACGTGCTGCAAGGCTACGCGGTTCTGGAAACCGAGCATTTCGTGCTGAAATTCGACCGCGGCATGGACCAACTGCTGGCCGAGGAGATGGCCGATTTTTTAGAAGACGAGGTTTATCCAGCGGCCGTGCGTCAAATGGGATTCGCTCCGCCGGAGAAGACGCTGATCGAGATTTTTAATCGCGCGAAGAACACGGACGGGCACGGTTGGTTTAGCGCTCGCATGGTGGGATTGCCGTTTATCGGCACGGTGGGCGCGTGCGCCGGGAAGATTGTCGCCATCACGTCGCCGGCCGCGATGCCCGAGCGGTTCAATTGGGCTCGCGTGATGCGGCACGAATTCATCCACGTCATCAACCTACAGCAGACCGACTTCAACATCCCGCATTGGTTTACGGAAGGGCTGGCAGTCTCGCACGAAGACCTGCCTCGACCGACTGAGTGGAACGCGATCCTGGCTCGCAGGGCCCGCGCCGAGCAGTTGTTCACGCTAGACAATATCAATCTCGGCTTCATCCGACCCGGCAATACGGACGATTGGACGTTGGCCTATTGCCAAGCCGAGTTGTATGTCGAGTTCATGCGCGAGCAGTTTGGCGAGGACGGTCCGGCGAGGCTGCTGCGAGCCAATGCGGAACATTTCGAGACGCCGCGGGCGATCGAACAGGCGTTCGACGTTTCCTTGCCCGAGTTTGAACGCGGATATCGAGCGTTCGTGGATCGTCTCGTGTCGCAGATAAGCGATTCCGATGCGGCGCCCAACCGTGACGCGAAGACTTTGGAAGCCGCGATTGCCGAGAATCCGCAAGACGCCGAAGCTTTGGCGAAGTTGGCTTATCAGCAGCTAGAGCAGGGCAGGGCGCCGCAAGCCCGAGCGCTGGCCCTGCGAGCTCAGGCGGTCGACCCACGGCATCCATTGGCCGCCTATGTGTTGGCACGCATCTACCTATCGATTGGCGATGCGAAGACCGCGTTGCCGCTGCTGACGGATTCGCTGGATGAGGCTCAGCCAAATCCGCGCGGGCTCGGTTTGCTGGCCGCACTTCGAGTCAAAGCCAAACAATGGGACGAAGCAGCCCGCCTGTATGAAATCGGCGCGAAAAAGTTTCCCGCCGACGACCGCTGGCTGAAAGGTTTGGCTAGGGTGTATCTGGAGACGGCGGACACCGATCGTTTGCCGACGATTCTCGCTCGGTTAGCCGAGCTGGACTACGACAGCGTCACGCTGCGGCGAAAGCTGACGGAGTTGGCGGCCGCCGAGTCCGACTGGCCGGAGGCAGCTCGGTGGGCGAACCAAGTGTTACAGATCGACGTACAGGACGCGGACTGCCACGCGCTGTTGGCTCGGGCTTTGGTCGAGCAGTCGAAACATGAGGACGCCATCAAGCGGTATCAACGAGCCTTGCGTCTCGTCCCCGAAAACCACGAATGGCGAGTGTCGCTGGCTCGGTCGTTTGTCGAGACCGAGCGTCCCGAGTTGGCTCGCCAACAGTTAGAACAAGTCCTTCAACAAGTGCCCGATCATCCACAAGCCCAGTCGTTGCTGGAAAGCCTCGCTCCGTGAACTCATCGCCCCCACCGCCGAATAACTCAGGGCCCGTCGATGGCGAACCGCCCGCCGCCCGAACCAGCGACGTCACTTTTGCCGATTTCCAGCATTTGATTCGCCAGATGTATTTCGAGAAGGATTTGGCTCGCGGCATCGACGGCACGTTCATGTGGTTGATGGAAGAAGTGGGCGAGCTGGCGGCGGCTCTTCGTAGCGGCTCGCACGAAGAACGTCTGGGAGAATTCGCCGACGTGATTGCTTGGTTGGCGACGATTGCCAACGTCGCGGGCGTGGATTTAACCGAGGCCGTGCAACGCAAATACGGATCCGGGTGCCCTGGCTGCGGCCAATTCGTATGTACGTGCGATGATGCGGGAAAACCCTAGCCGTGCCAAGCGAGCCGTTCGTCACCGCGCGCGACGACATGGGGAAGTGATCGACTCGGCCCCTCACACTTCTTACTCTTCCGGGCTCCGATTATTCTGGTTCGTTTTTCCATTCGTTTCCGGCTGCTGTTATGTTCCTCGCCGCTAAAGCTGTGATGCCCGGTGCTCTTGTTCGCCAAACCGCTTCGCGAATCACAAAGCCCGCGAAGCGGATTTCTCGCGGCTCGCCGAGGGGCAGGGCAGGGCGGGTGCTCCGCTTTTTCCTGGCGGTCAGCTCCATTGCGGCGGGACTCGCCGTGGCATCCACGATTGGGCTGGCGCAGGAGCCAACCGATTCGGAAGCATCGAAGTCGCTTGTACTTCGAACTGGATTGGGGGGCACGGCCAAAGCGGGCAGGTGGTTCGGAGTCCGCGTCGACGCGGCCGTCTTCGAATCGACCGGATCCGAGGATTCGCTGGAGCTCGTTTGCCAAGACGGCGACGGTCTGATCGTGCGCTACCCGCAAACGAAGTCGCTGTCCGCCGATCAATCGGGCGATTTGTGGCTGTATGGAAAACAAGGTCCGGTCCGCGAAGAAATGCAGTTAAATTCGGTGGGAGCGAACGAGGAAACGCTCGGGGCCATTCCATTAACTTATAACGTCCTGCCATCCACGGATCGGCTCTATGTGGTGTTTGGCGAACTGCAAGACTTCGATGACAACTGGCTTCGCCGATCGGGCCTGAAGCGCGAGCCATTTTCCGTCGTCAGTTTCGAGAACGTCGCCGACTTCCCCGATCATTGGTTGGGATATGACGCGGTTGACACACTGATTGTGACGACCGGCAATGTCGCCGCGTTACAACAACTAACAGATCGCCAACATGCGGCTTTGCGTCATTGGGTTGAGATGGGAGGCCGGCTGATTCTCAGTGTCGGTGAATCGGGAAGTGAACTATTTGGGCAGGGGAGTGGACCATGGAATGAGTATCTACCAGGGTCCTTCGTAGGCGTCTCAAGACTTCGCTCGACATCTGGACTAGAAACCTACGCCAAGGCAACCCAGCGTATTGAGCCAATGCAGGTTGTGGAACTTTCAGATACCACGGGCTTAACCATTTTGCATGATGGCGTCGGAACTCGCCGGGACCAACCGCTGGTCGTCGAATCGCCGTTTGGATTTGGTCGCGTCACCTTTGTGGCGTTTGACCTCAACGCCCCGGAGCTTACCTCGTGGGACGGCCGCGGTAACTTGCTGGGAAAACTCATCGTCGGCCGAATTCAGCAGCAGGAATCCACTTCGCGCGACGACATTCATGGCGGCAAAGTCACACATTATGGCTATGAGGATTTAACCGGTCAGTTACGAGCCGCCCTGGATCAGTTCTCGGGCGTTCGTGTTGTTGCCTTTTCGGTTGTTGCAGGATTCGTCGGGTTATACATCCTGCTGATTGGCCCCGGCGACTATTTCTTTTTGAAGCGAATCGTGCGGCGAATGACCGCCTCGTGGATTACGTTTCCTTTGCTATCCATCCTATTCGCGGTCGGGGCCGTTGTCTTAGTAGGCGCGATTCGTGGCCAGCAGACATTAGTCAACCAAGTCACCATCGTGGATGTGGAGACGGAACGTTCGCTGGTTCGAGCGACCAATTGGGCTCATGTCTATAGCCCACGGCCTCAGTCGCTCGACCTTCGTTTTCGTTCCGACATCTCACTACTGGCCTCCATGGACGATTCCTTCACGGCTTGGCAAGGACTTCCGGGCCGTGGACTGGGAGGATTAAACGCCCCCAGCAGCGGATCACTGTTTCCCTCGGCCACGTATGTCATCGCACCGCAAACTCAAGAGGGCAGGGGAGGGGAGGTGCGGCAGTATCCACTCCGAGCTTCGTCAACCGCCAGTTTTGTAGGGCGAACCCACGGTTCGTCCAAAGAGTTCGATATGTCGAATTTCATGTCCAGCGGCAACGCCAACCTGCTGTCTGGCACGGTCAGGAATCCACTGCCCGTCTCCCTCCAGGATGCGGCGATTCTGTACGGCGAGTGGATCTATCTCGTCACTCGCGAATGGCAACCCAATGAAACGCTGAACGTCGATCGCGAGCTAACTCCTAAAAATCTCTCGTGGCGATTAACTCGCCGTCGCGTCGTCGACACTCGGGATATCAGCACACCGTGGGATGCGACCACGGTTCAAGATATTCCTCGTATTGTGGAAATGATGATGTTTCATGAGGCGGCTGGCGGCGGCTCTTATACGCGACTGCTGCATCGACATCAGCCACAGATTGAAATGTCCGACCACCTGCGTCTGGGGCGTGCGATCGTCGTGGGACGCGTCTCGACTCCATCCGTGGAGTTGGTCCGCGAAGACAGCGATCCGATGCAAGTAGATCAACAATTCACGTTCTACCGGTTTGTGTTGCCAGTGTCGCCCGGCGATTCGGCGACGACGCCTTAAACGGCCGTTCGGAGCCGTTCCGTTTCACTCCCTCGTCCCTTTATCCCCTCTGATCGCCCGAAAGTTCTCTCGTGATTCAAACCGTCAATCTCACAAAGAAGTATGGCGAGATGTATGCCATCCAGGATATCAATCTGGAATTAAACGAGGGCGATCTATTCGGCTTTATCGGCCCCAACGGCGCGGGCAAAACGACTACCATGCGCATCATTGCCACATTGCTGAACCCGACTTGGGGCGAAGCGTATGTGTGCGGTAATTCAATTTATACGAGTCCGAAGGAGATTCGGCGGCTGGTCGGTTATATGCCGGACTTTTTTGGCGTGTACGACGACATGAAAGTCATCGAGTATCTCGAGTTCTTCGCGGCCGCCTACCGCATCACGGGACCAGCGCGGCGCCAGCGATGTGATGAGATGCTGGAGATCGTGGATCTGGATTTCAAACGCGATGCCTACGCCAACACGCTTTCGCGCGGACAAACACAACGTCTCGGACTGGCGCGAACGCTGCTGCACGATCCGCAGGTTTTGTTACTCGACGAGCCGCTCAGTGGTTTGGATCCGCGCGCCCGCATCGAAATGCGAAACTTGCTACGCAAACTCGGCCAGATGGGAAAGACGATTATTGTGAGCAGCCATATCCTTCCCGAGTTAGCCGATATCTGCAACAAGGTCGGGATCATCGACCGGGGCGTGATGAACGTGAACGCCGAAGTGGCGGAGGTCATGAAACAGGTTCGCGAACGGACGGTTCTACACGTGCGAGTGGCCAACCAATTGGAAGACGCCGCCAAAGTGCTCGAACAAAGCGACCTAGTTGACTCGATCGCGATCGAGAAACAGACAATCGTCGTGACCCTGAAACCAACCAGCGACGACTACAGCGATCTGCCGTCTCTGCTGGTCGAACGAGGTCACAAGCTGACGATGTTCCGCGAGGAAGAAGTGAATCTCGAATCCGCGTTCATGGCACTGACGCGCGGGGTAGGCGCAAAAATCTAGCCGCGTGTGCTCTGCTCCCACGGATTCAGAGACCGGAGCAGGGCAGGGCAGTCGCGCCGGTTTACTCCACCATTTGCGGGTTAGACGCATCCGCCGTCGTATGGGAGAATAGTCACGGCGGAAGTAAGGAAGAAAGGGCGCATCCGTGCGCCATGGAGCTCCTTGCTCGAGAGAGTGGTCGGCGATTAGCGTCTTTGCCTAGTTCGCATCGCCGGCCGCTTCCGCTTCTTCTTCAGCAGGCTTCGCTCGCTTGGCACGAGCTGCCTTGGCCGCTTCACGCTTCTTGTTCACCTCCGCCAATTGCTCGGGCGTCAAGACTCCGTCGATTTCCGTGTCGCGCTGTGCGGCCAGAGCATCCAGTTGCTTCTGCAGCGCTTCCATTTGCTCGGCGTACTTCGCCTGCAAATCGTAGATTTGCTCCCGCTGTTTTTCATTCACCACGGCGGCGAAATAGGCGGGCAATCGACCACGACGCTTGGCCTGCGGCTTGGCCGAGTCCGCCGCGTCCTGAGCGCCGGAAAATGGCGCCGCACAGGCCAACAAGAACAACGCCAGTAGCGACCACTGGCCAGTTCGAGTTGAGAAAAGTTGCTTCATCGCAAAACCTCCTTCAAGAGAAACCAGACTCGGGAACCCACCCACTGAGTTCCCACGTCGATGAATATACCAACTCACCCGTCCGGAAATCAAGTAAATTTGTCGACCGCTTCAAAGCGTGGTGCGATCGCGTCGCGAAGAGTCCGCGGCGAACGGGCTCGTCGCTTGGCGGAGGGCGGTGCGAATATCCGCGTAAGAAGTCGGGCGAAGGCAACGATGCGCCTGAGTTCCGCCGCTCAACGTCGTGGTAAACCAGTCCCCGCGTGGGCAGGCCGTTGCACGATGAAGCCGACTCAGCGCAATTCCGTCGACGCTTCTTCGAGCCGTTCGCCCACGCGCTGATCGATACGTTCACCGATCCACTCACGGGCCGCCGAACGGAACTGACCAGCGTCAGTACGATGGAAATAGTTTTCCATCATATACGGGTCACTCGCAGCCAGAGCGGCCAGCAATGCCAGTTTCGTATAGGTGGAAAAATTCGCCCAAGAGTCCTTCCCCCAAAACTTCATGGCCGTTCCGAACGACTTCTTAATGCGCACCCGACCGCCACGCAGCTCGAAACTCCAGATCTCATCCAATAGGAGATGAACCATAAACCCCAAGACGACCGCCGTCGTCTTAAAAGCGCGCAACAGAATGTCCTCGCCATGCACAATCAGGAACGCCAGCAGCCCCACGGAAATCGCGGCCGGAATGCTATGCCACATTCCCCGATGGACCGTATAACGCCGAAATATCTCCGCGATGACAAACCGAATTGTTAGATAGACCACACCAGCGGCCAATACCATCGACTCGTTCGACAATCCCATCTGCTGAAACCGGTCCAGCATCAACATTGGCACGACGGCCGCGGAGAAAGTAACCGTCTCGCGCAGCGGTACGCCACTGTCGCTGTCCAAATCCGGCAACATGCCCGACACCCCGCACAGCCCCGCGGCGACAATCGCCGTGGACGGGGGTATTTCCAGAAAGTGATACCCGGCAATTCCATAGCCAATACCGATCACCGTACTGGTGCTGATGTGCGTCTTGAAATCGGCCATCGATTACTCTCCGCCAAGTGCGCGTCGTGTCGGGCGGCAGACTGTACGAAATTGGCCAGGGCGCGGGAAGACGGAAAGTTGAGCTTCGCGTTTGGACGCCGACTCGATATACTCTCGCGCCCGCTCGCACTCCCCTAGCCTGCCCCGGAGCATGTGTTCGACGCGGTCGGTGAGCGCGCCAACGTCGACCTGAACAGAAGAACGCCCACATGGATGTCTACGACTTGCTAATGCTGATCGTGCTGGCCGGGGCGACCATCTTCGGCGCTTATAAAGGTCTGGCCTGGCAACTAGCGTCGATCGGTTCGATGCTGCTTAGCTACGTCGTCGCCGTGCGATTGCGAGAACCCGTCAGTCAGATGATCGACACCGCGCCGCCGTGGAATCGTTTCGCGGCGATGCTGATTCTGTACATCGGCACGTCGCTCGCGATATGGATCGCCTTTCGGTTCGTCTCGGCTTCGATCGACCGGTTGAAGCTGAAAGAGTTTGACCGGCAGATCGGAGCCTTGTTCGGCTTCGCCAAGGGCGTGGCGCTATGCACGATCGTCACGCTGTTCGCTGTTACGGCTCTCGGTGAAGAGCG
Organism: Pirellulaceae bacterium; assembly: GCA_041399085.1. Taxonomy (GTDB): domain Bacteria; phylum Planctomycetota; class Planctomycetia; order Pirellulales; family Pirellulaceae; genus JAWKTM01. The sequence continues at coordinate 90,797 of JAWKTM010000016.1, read as the reverse complement.
CCGCCAAACGGTGATTCACTCCCGCTCGGGATACTACATCGCATTGTTATTGGATCGCGCGCATGGGTTGATGCCCGAAGAGTATCACACGGCGCTGCATCCCTATTTGCACGAACTCGATCCCGAGATGCGAGCCCACCGTCACGACGCCGACGATCCAACCTACGGCCAATCCACGCCGACGCCGCAGTGGCCCGACGCAAGCTATCCCGACGGCTATCCAACGAACGCCGCGGGCTATCCCCAGTCGCCGCCGATGAACACACCATACGGAGCCAACAATTGGCAGACGGGGCAGGGGAGTGGCGCGGCTCAAGGCGGCTATGCACCTCCTTCCTACGGGACCGGCGAACCCTACGGCACGACCGCGCCGCCCGCGTACGGACAGCCATACAACCAGCCCTACGACGGCAGCTACAGCCAGCAGTACGGTCCCTATACCGCGCCAGCGCAACCGACTTATCCGGCGCCCGGTCAGCCGACCTACAACGGCTCTTATCCATCCACGAACGGCGGCTATCCAGGACCCTACGACCCGACCTACAACAACGGTTCTGGCTACTCACCTTACGCCGCGCCCCCTGCCAACGTGCCATCACAATCGACCGCGCCAACGGGCCGCGCACCAGCTCCTCGTGGCGAGCTTCTGAACCTTCCCGCATTGCTGCGCGAGGCACTGCGATGAACACAGTCGACTCCGACGTTCCTCGCATCTTCGGCAACCAAAATCAAAGCCGCGGCAGGGCAAGTGATCGAGCAGAATCCGTGTCGAGTTGGAAGCTCACGAACCAGCCGAGGACAGGGCAGCCAATCAACGTCACGGTCGGAATCGCCAAATCCGCGAATCCGCCAAATCCCTGGGAAAACCGGGCCTCCAACCGAACATAAGAAACATTATCGGACGTTGGAGCCAGGCCTTGTACAGGCCCAGATTCGGCTTGTTGAGACGGCTTCGGAGATGGCCGCCGAAGCACTGACACGGCGTGGATGGACGAGCCGCAAACGCGTTCCAGTGAGTAACGAAACATCTCGATGGCGAGTGGCGAAAGATGGCCGATCGTGGAAGTGCTGAAGGCAATTCGCCGGCCGACTCGATGGTGAGAACCGAACGCAGTTGGCGCATTTGGGGACGGCGAAGTCATGTTCGATCGGTACCGCGGTATGGTTGGGCCACGCGACCATCATGCGATGGCTTGGCTGGCGACTCGTCCCAGCCGCCAAGCGATCTAGCTGACGTGGATTGTCGGAAACAGCTCGCTGACCAGGCAATGAAATCCCGGCAACATTGGGCCGCCGAGAAAGCGCTTTCGACATCTCTTCCGTCACGCGCTCGCGGATTCCGCCGCGTGCAACTCGGCTTCCTCTAAGAACGTCCCCATACGGCGGAACTTCGCGTAACGGCCGCCGAGCATCTCGTCGACCGACTGCTGCGTCAGTTCTCGCAGATTCTTTAAGAGATAGGTCTTCATCCGTTGGGCCATCTGGTGATGATCGCGATGCGCGCCGCCTAGCGGTTCTTCGATCACATGATCCACGATCCCGAACTGCTGAAGATCCTTGGCCGTGAATCGCAACGCGGTGGCTGCCTTTTCGGCGAACTCGTGACTCTTCCAGATAATGCCGGCACAACCTTCGGGGCTGATCACCGAGTAATAGGAATGTTGCAGCATCGCCACGCGGTCGCCCACGCCGATCCCCAGAGCGCCGCCGCTGCCGCCTTCGCCAATCACGATGCAGATGATCGGCGTCTCCAGCCGCGACATCTCGAACATGTTTTCCGCGATGACCTGGGCTTGCCCACGCTCCTCGGCGCCGATCCCCGGATAGGCGCCCGGCGTATCAATGAAACAGATCACGGGCAATTGGTATTTGGCCGCCATGCGCATTTTGGCCATTGCCTTGCGATAACCCTCTGGATGCGCGCAACCAAAATAACATTCGGTCCGCTCCTTATAAGTGCGTCCCTTTTGATGCCCGACCACCAACACTTTGAATTGGCCTAGCTTCGCGAAGCCCGTGCGAATCGCTCGGTCGTCACCGAAATGTTTGTCGCCGTGCAGCTCCACGAACTCATCGAACACAAGAGATAGATAGTCACTGGTATAAGGCCGGTTCTTATGCCGAGCCACTTGCACGGTTTCCCAAGCCGACAGGTTCGCATAGATCTTTTCCGTAACCTCGGCCAACTCGCGGCGCAGGCGACGGATCTCGTCTTGCGTCTCGGAGGACTTGTCACCAGCGCGATCCAAGTGCCGCAGGCGAGTCTCCAATTCCAGGATGGGTTGTTCGAATCCAAGGCCGGGGGCGGGCGTATCCATAAACAGATCGTGGGGTTGGCGGGATAAAGAAATGGGGAGGGCAAGTCAGGGCGGCGAACGAAACATTCCGCGTCGACACGCACGGCCGACTAAGTCTTGAACATATCCTCGGGACGCGTTCGCGCGGCCGGATGGGAATCGAAGATCGAAACTTCGGGCACGCGCGGAGCCTTCTTAAACAGCTTCATGCCGCGAAACTTCTTCAGAAACTCCCACATCGTCTCGGGGCGTTCGTTTGGCTGTTTGGCCATCATTCGCTTAATCAGGCCCGCGAATTCATCGCTGACATTACTGTTATGGACCAACACCGATGGGATCGGCGCCTGAAGGTGCTTATTCAATAAAGCATTGGGAGTATCGCCGGTGTATGGCGGCCGGCCGGTAACCAACTCAAATAGCACACATCCAAAACTGTAGATGTCGCTGCGTGGATCCATCACCTTGCCGCGAATCTGCTCCGGCGACATATAGCTGCGAGTGCCACGCACCTGGGAACGGCCGCCGAACAGCTTCGACAGGCCCTTCTTTTGTTTCTCGGCGATCGTAAAGTCGATCAACTTCATCTCGCCTTCGCGATCGACCAACAAGTTGTCCGGCTTCAAATCGCAGTGCAGATAACCGCGAGTATGCAAATACGAAAGCGCCTCGGCCGAGTATTCGACGCACTTATCGACGAGATAAGCGATCGGGTCGGGGCCTTCGCGCAACGCTTGCTTCATATTCAATTCGCTAAACAACTCGAGCACCAAGAATGGCGTCTCGGCGTCGGTCACGAACTCGTACATCTTGATGATGCGAGGATGATTCAGCGTGCTGCCGATCGCGTACTCGTTTTTCAAATAGCCCAGCTCTTCCTTGTTCCCCCGAAACTCGCTGCGCAACACTTTGAGCGCGTAACGTTGCTGATCGCCCTCTTTGATCGCTTCCCAAACTTGGCAACTGCTGCCCATGCGAATCAGGCGGGCGAGCCGATACGGGCCGAGAAAATCGCGTACTTTGGTCACGGCAAACTCGATCAGAAAGGGGAAAACCGGCGACGGACGAGACTCTGGCAAGTTTATCCCAAGCGGTACAGCCGTTAAAGGCCGAACGTTCGCCCGCACGCCTTGTCGCATCGCCCGAAGTGCGCGGCGTCCGAGCGTCGGCAAGTCAGCCAACTCCGCGAAGCCCGCCGTATCGCACCCAGCAACCAGCGCGGCAGCGCTACTCCCCTGCCCTCTCGGCGAGCACCGTTTCATACAGCTTCCGCAGCTCGCGGGTCATGTGCTCGTGCCGAAACTGCTCCGTGAAACGATCGCGGCCCCCCTGCCCTAGCCCGCGGCGCAGCGACTCGTCGCCCGCCAATTCGATCAACGCATTGGCCATCGGTTCAATTGACTTCGGCGGCAACAGAAACCCCGTTTCGCCCGGCAAGACAACTTCGCGAGCCCCGTCCACGTCGTAGCTGACCGCCGGCCGGCCCGCGATCAAAGCCTGCGGCAACGCACGCGCCAGCCCTTCCCGCAGACTGGCATGCACCAGCACGTCCATCGCCCCGATCAACTCCGGAATGCGGCTCGGCGGAACCAGGCCCGTGAACTGAAAGCGGTCGCTCAAGCCGGCGGCCGCGATCCGATCCTCCAACGGCCGCCGCAAGATGCCGTCGCCGACGAAAAGAAACCGCACCTGCGGACAAGCCTCCGCGACCAGCCGAGCCGCGTCGATCACGTACTCGTGACCTTTCAGATGAAACAGCCGAGCGATCTTGCCAACCACGACATGCTCGTCTCGGTAGCCCAGCTCCTCACGCACGCGCTGTCGATGCGAATCGGCCGCCAACAACGGTTCGACATCCATGCCGCTGTACACGGTGACGAACTTGTCGCGCGGCGCCACGCCCGCGTCCACCAACATGTCCGTCATCGCCTCGGCCACACTCACCAACCGATGGCAACGCCGCGCCGCGTAACGCTCGCACTGCCTAAACAATTCGCGAGCCGCCGCGCGCTGATACGGATGAAACGGCGCGCCATGCACCGTGTGAATGATCGCCGGCACCCCGACGGCATGAGCCGCCATGCGACCCAACATGCCGCCCTTCGCACTATGCGTATGCACGACATCCGGGCGAAATTCGCGCAACACTCGCTTCAACTCACGCAGCGCCGCCCAATCCCGCGTGGGCTGAATCGCCCGCTGCAGACTGGCGACATATCGAACGGGCAACTCCCCTGCCCTCCCCTGCTGGATCAAATCGCCTTCCGGCCCAGTCTCGGGACCGGTGATCAACAACACGTCGTCGCCAAACATCCGCCGCAAGTCCAAACAATTGAACAGCGTGTTCTCTTGCGCCCCGCCAACAATCATGCGGGTAATAATGTGAGCGACTCGCATGGGAACACACAACGAATGAGTCTTCAGACAAAAAGGAGAGTCTTACTTTACGGCGCCTCGGCGAATCATCTCAATCCATTCGGGGTGGCCAGCTAATGCGATTGACGCGATGTTGGCATAATCTTCATACCAATCGTACAAAGCTTCGAGCGCCTCGTCGCGGGCGCGAGTGGCCTCTTGTGCTTCGCCCTTTTCTTTCTCTTGCAAATGGTTCATCGCCTCCAGCGATTCAACGAGTTCACGCTCGGCCGTCAAAGTTGCCTCACTGCGATTCAAGACCGACATGGCTGAAAGCCATGCTGGATTCGCGAGTAAGTTCTTATATAAGGATTTCGCCTGCTCGACCCAACCCGAGAGTGTCTCCTTTCGAGAACCGCGCAACATCAACGCCGCTTGTGCGTCTGGCTGCTTTTTGAACGCGACACGAGCCAACGTTAGCGTCGGAGAGTATGCCTGTCGTGCCGCGGCCCAAGCATTCTTGAACTCCGCGGTAGCCTCGTACTGCTGGCCGTATTCCACCTTTTGACGCTGCACCAAGTTCTCGGCCGTGTTCAGCAGCGTTCGCCCTTCCTCCAATTTGGCTTCGCCGTATCCATAGGGTTCGAGCAATTGCCCAATTTGCGGAACGACGGTCGGAGCCGCCAAACCAACCGACATCTGCGAAAGACCGAATTCTGCCATCTCCGTGACTCCTTTTAACAGCATTAGTGACAACTTGCTGTGCGTCATCTTATCGCTCGGAATCTGGCTCGCAAGCAAAAAAACGACCTGACCGGAGGGTTTTCTAAAAATCGATCGCGGCATCGTCCGCCCTCGGCTTGGAATCATTCCTCGCCGCGTTCGCATCAAGTCTCGCGAGCCGTCACCCACGCTCAACCATCCGGCACCAGCCCCGCAGGACAGCCGCGATTCCGCCGCTTGTCCCCGGATTGTCGTGCTGAAGCGACCGAATGTCGCGTTCTAGTGACCGGATGCCGTTTCTGAGTGGCCGGATGCCATTTCTTAGTGACAGTATGTCGTCTTCGAGTGACCGGATGTCGTTTCCGAGTGACCGGATGCCATTTTTAGGTGACAGTGTGTCGTTTCCGAGTGACCGGATGCCGTTTTCAGATGACAGTGTGTCGTTCCCGGAGTGACCGGATGCCGTTTCTGACTGACCGGATGCCGTTTCTGACCGACCGGATGCCATTTTCAGGTGCCAGTATCTCGTTTCTGACGGACGGAACGCCGTTTCCGAGTGATCGAACGCCGATCCAGCGATGCCGCGACCGGCGGATCGGCGTCTTACGGTGGGAACGCGCGGTGCGTCGGCTTACAATGCAACCGGAATCGTTCTTAAGCCGCACCGCAACCCTGCCACCAAAGCTCAACATGTCGATTGCCGAACGACTGCTAACGATCGAAGACTATTTGGCCCAGCCCGATGACGGACGGCGAACCGAATTAGTGCGCGGACAAATTGTGGAAATGAACCTGCCTCGACCTAAGCATGGGAAGATTTGCCAAAACATCGCGGCTCGCATGTTTCTGCATGCCGATGAGCATCAGTTGGGCCACGTCGTCAGCAACGACGCCGCGATCATCACCAGCCGCGATCCCGATACGATGCGGGGCGCCGATGTGGCCTTTTACAGCTTTCGCCGAGTCCCCGCCGGGCCGATGCCGGATGGCTACTTGGATGTGGTTCCCGAAGTGGCCATCGAAGTGCGATCGCCGGACGACCGCTGGCCGGCCATGTTGGCAAAGGTGGCTGAATATCTGAACGCGGGCGTCGAAGTAGTCGTCGTCCTCGATCCCGATTCGCGAACGGCTCGCACGTACCGACCGAACGGCGACATCGAGATGCTGGGCGACAAGCAGACGTTGCGGCTGCCGGAATTCAGCCCGTTGTTTACAGTAGCCGTAGCGGCGCTGTTCGCTTGACGCCAGCCGACAGCCGGCCGCGTCCTTGTTCCAAGTTCTGAATTCCCGCGAATTCAGCGACACGACCCGTGAAAGTGAGTTGCCAATCGTGAGCACCGAAACCACCAAGACGGAAGTCGGCAGTTATTTTATCTCGAACTATCCGCCCTTCTCGCAATGGACCAAGCAGGCCGTGGCTGGCGTCCAGGCGGCGATGAACCAGCCGCCCGCCGACGTGCCGCTGGGACTGTATCTGCACATTCCGTTCTGTCGCAAACGCTGCAAATTCTGCTACTTCAAAGTGTTCACGGAGAACAAGGCCAGCGACATCGAGCTGTACGTTTCCGCCCTGTCCCGCGAAATCGAGCTGGTCAGCCAGTTGCCGGTGATGGGCGAGCGGCCGTTTCGCTTTGTCTATTTCGGCGGCGGCACGCCCAGCTTTCTCAGCGGCAAGCAACTGACGTCGCTGGTCGATCGGCTGCGAGCCAACATCAATTGGGACAAGGCCGAGGAAGTCACGTTCGAATGCGAGCCGGGGACGCTTTCGGAGCCCAAGGTACACACGCTTCGCGAGTTGGGCGTGACGCGTCTGAGCCTGGGCGTCGAGAACTTTAGCGACCAAGTATTGGAAGAGAACGGTCGAGCCCACTTGTCGCCGGAAGTGTACCGTGCCTGGGAATGGATTCAGGCGGCACAATTTCCCAACGTCAATATCGACTTGATCGCCGGCATGGTGGGCGAGACATGGGACAACTGGCGAGACAACATCCGCCGGGCAATCGAATTGTCGCCCGACAGCGTCACGATCTACCAGATGGAGTTGCCATATAACACGGTTTACTCGAAGGACATTCTGGGTAACAAAATCGAAACGCCGGTGGCCGATTGGCCGCTCAAACGAGCCTGGGTCGATTACGCCTTTGATGAATTGGCGGCCGTCGGCTACCACGTGTCTAGCGCGTATACGATGGTGAAGGACCCTAACAAAGTGAACTTCAGCTATCGCGACAACCTTTGGGCCGGCGCCGATCTACTAGCCACCGGCATCGCCAGCTTTGGACACGTTTCGGGCTGGCATTATCAGAATTTGCCCGAATGGGATCAGTATATCAATCCTCTACTAGAAGAAGGCCGCCTGCCGCTCGGCCGCGGTCTGCAACCAACATCCCATCAGGCGTTAATCCGACAGATGATTTTGCAACTCAAACGTGGCTATCTCAACACGGGCGAACTGCGTGACAAGTTCGGCGTGGATGTGTTGGACGAATGGCGTGTGGAGTGGGAATCGCACGCGGCCGACGGGATGCTGACGATCGACGGCGAGCGAATCGAGTTGACTCGCAAGGGACTGCTGCACGCGGACGGCCTGTTGCCGGTGTTCTTCGAGCCGGAACATCGCGGAGTCCGCTACACATGAGCGACGAATTGGTATTCATGATGGGCCAGTTCGAGGCTCGTTTTCCAACCGATCGGTTGTATGCCAAAAATCACATGTGGGCCCAGCCCGATGCCGACGCGATGCGGTTCGGCTTCACGGCCTACGCAGTGCGATTGCTGCAGGATGTCTACTTCCTGGATTGGACCGTGGACGCCGGTACCACGCTGCGAGAAAAGCAACAGATCGGCGCTATTGAAAGTAAGAAGGCCGAGAGTGACCTGTTCGCTCCGGCGGCCGGCCAGTTGATTCGATTCAACGAGACGCTGCTGGGTGATCCGTCGGGCATCAATGTGGACAAGTATGGCGAAGGCTGGCTGTTCGAAATGAACTGCGACGAGCCAAGTCTGCTAACCCCCGAACAATACCTGTCGCATCTCGAATCCGTTTGGGAGGTCACGCAGCGGACGATCAAAGGCCAGTTGAACGAATAACCAAGCGAGAGACTCCCGCGCGTGCCTGGGGTCGTAGCGAAGCGAAGCCCCCAGCCGCCCCAAGATCACGTTCTCAATAATCTATTACCAGTCCGTATCTCCACGGAAAGCCGTCACCATGAACGACTATGAGCCTGCGACGAAGCAGCCCCGTGCTTCAATCGGCGTGATCATCGCCGTATTGTTGGTCCTGATGCTTCTGGCCGTCTTCGCATGCGGCGGCGTGGCGGCCCTATTCTTTTTGGCAAGCGCGCGTGTGCCTCAAGCGATGCCCACGCCCACAATCAATGCGATTCCAACACGGCAGCCATACGCCAGTCCCGGCGTCAATCGGTTGTCAATGGCAAGGAATCTCATTCGTCAGTCGCAATACCAAGAAGCGATTATGGAGTTGGATGTAGGTCTCACCGAGGCAACGGATATTAACACCCGACATGGGTTGCTGAATCAATATGCTTGGTTGCTGGCTACCTGCCCCCACGACCAAATTCGTGATGGGGAGCGGGCGGTCACACTGGCCGAAGAAGCGTGCTCGCTGAGCGGATACCGACAGTCGGCTTACGTGGACACGCTGGCCGCGGCTCACGCCGAAGCGGGCGACTTTGCCAAAGCCATCCAGTGGCAGGAACAGGCGTTGTCGCTGGCCGGCCCGAATGCCGACCAGGGATTCCGAGACCGTCTGGCTAGGTATGAGAACCGCACGCCCTACCGCGAAGGCCCGAACTTCCAGGCATTACCGGCTGATCCCGTGCCGGAGCCCAATGCAGATACCACGGAGAATGAGTTGGAGCCAAAGAAAGCCGACGACGAATCGGCTACGGAACAGCCGACGGACAAACCGACCGAATCAAACACCGAAGCGGAAGCCGAACCGGTCGCTGAGCCCGACGAGAACACTTCAACATAGCATTCCCCTGCCCCCACATTCCTCTGCCCTAAATTCCTCTGCCCCACATTCCCCTGCCCTAAATCCTGCTGTCACTCAGTTCACTCTCCTTACACCATGTCTACCGTTGCCGCGCCGCTGCCCATCGATCCCGTGCTGCCGCGGATTGTTGAACAAGTGCGGCAACAAGCAGGCGTGGCGCTGCTGGCTCCGCCTGGCGCGGGAAAAACCACGCGAGTCCCCCCTGCCCTGCTCGACGCTGGGCTTGCCGGCGACAAGCTGATCGTGATGCTGCAACCGCGCCGACTGGCGGCGACAACCGCCGCCCGACGCATGGCCGACGAACGTGGCGAACCGGTCGGCCAATCGATCGGCTATCAAGTGCGTTTCGATCGGCAATCCAGCAAGCGAACTCGAATTCTGGTCGTCACCGAAGGCATCCTGCTGCGAATGTTGGTCGACGATCCGCTGCTGGAACAGGTCGGCATCGTGGTGTTCGACGAGTTCCACGAACGACGACTCGATAGCGATCTCGCATTGGCAATCACGCGACGACTGCGAAACGAACTGCGTGATGATTTGAAGATCGTGGTGATGTCGGCCACCTACGACCCGCAGCCCATCGCCGCCTTTCTTGACGGCCAAGTTACCCGCGTTGCCGGACGCACGTTTCCCGTCGACGTCCGCTACCTGCCACGGCCCGGACGTGAACGCATCGACGAGTCCGCGGCGGCAGGCGTGGATGCATTGTGGGACGAGACCGCCGGTGATGTGCTGGTGTTTCTGCCGGGCGTCGGCGAGATTCGTCAAGCGGCCCGACGACTCGCCGACCGAGCCGCGGCATGGAACGCCGAGCTGCACGAGCTCTACGCCGACGCGCCAGCCGAAACCCAACAACGGGCGATTGCACCGGGCGCTCGTCGCAAGATCATCCTGGCAACAAACGTCGCGGAAACGTCGGTCACGATCGACGGGGTAACGGGCGTGGTCGACACCGGTTGGGCTCGTGTTCCCAGTTTCGATCCCCGAATTGGCCTCAACCGACTCGAACTCAGCCGCATTTCGCAAGCTTCGGCCGATCAACGCGCGGGGCGAGCAGGACGCACGCGACCGGGCATCTGCGTTCGATTGTGGTCCGAAGCCCAACAGCGTCAGCTTGCCGAACAATTGGCGCCGGAGGTGACACGGTTGGAGTTGTCCGCGGCCGCCTTACATCTGCTGGCCTGGGGAGAAACTGATCTACCGGCGTTTCCCTGGTTTCAGCCGCCGTCGCCGCATTCGCTGGAACGATCCGCTCGGTTGCTCGAAGATTTGGGCGCGACCCACGCCGGCCAACTGACTCCGTTGGGACGGAGCATGGCGTCACTGCCGCTCGAACCTCGGCTGGCTCGTCTCCTGCTCGAAGCCGAAAAGGTCGGATGTTTGCCGGCCGCTGCGATGGCGGCCGCGCTGCTTGGTGAACGTGATCCATTTCAACAAAGCAACTCGCCGGACCGACCGAGCTTCGTCGGCTCGCGCCAGGTGCTCGATACCGACTCCGATCTGGTTGATCGCGTCGAATCGCTCGAACGATTCGCCGAGGAAGGTCAAACGGAAACACCGCTCGGAACGTTGAATCGTCGCTCGGCCCAGGCGGTTTTGCGCCTTGCTGACCAACTACGCCGGACGGCAAACAAGGAGACTAATGCCACCCGCCCGCCAACGACAACGCCGTCGGACACTGACGCGGCCGCGTTGCTGCGACGCTGTCTGCTGGCGGCCTTTCCCGATCGAGTGGCCAAGCGACGCGAGCCGCGCGGCCGCCGAGCCGTGATGGTGGGCGGACGCGGTGTGCAGTTGGCCGAATCGAGTGGAGTTCGCGACGCCGAGCTATTCGTCTGTCTGGATACGCTGGACACCGGTTCGGCGGATTCTCTGGTTAGGCTGGCTTCCGCCATCGAGCCCCATTGGCTCGACTCGCGTCTGATTCGAACGACGCTGGACGTTGATTTCGACGAACAACGAGAACGCGTGCGAGTCGCTCAACGATGCCGGTACCACGACCTCATCATCGACGAACGTCACACCAGCGACACCGCAAATGCGGATACGGCAAGCGTCCTGTTCGCGCACGCCAGCCGGCAACTTGAACGCGTTTTACCCAAAGATGATCGCGAATTCGATCAGTTCCTAGCTCGCGTTCGCTGTCTTCGCCAATGGCTGCCGCAATGCGAATTGCCAGATTTGGATGAGCCACACTTGCACGAAGTATTAAGAACCTTGTGTGATGGTCGTCGCGGATTCGACGAATTGAGACAAGCGCCCTGGTTGGATTTCACCAGGGGTTTGCTCTCCTACGAGCAAACCCAAATGCTGGACCGCGAGGCGCCCGAGCGACTTGCCACGCCCCGCGGCAATCGCCTCCGCTTGCGATATGAAGTAGGGCGTCCCCCAATTCTCTCCGCCCGAATTCAAGAACTGTTTGGAATGCGCGAAACACCTCGCATTGCCGCCGGTCGCGTCCCCGTGCTGTTGGAGCTGCTCGGTCCAAATATGCGTCCCCAACAATTAACCGACGACCTACCCAGCTTCTGGAAAAACACCTATCCCGTAATTCGCAAAGAACTGAGACGCCGCTATCCGAAGCATGATTGGCCCGAGAATCCGTGAACGAGCCACATTCTTCTCATTGCTGACGGTCCCGGACGCAATTACTCGGCAACCTCGTAACCTGCGTATTTCCACGCCTGCTAACTCTCTGGCATATTTAGCGCATCGCGAAATCCAGTCGTTGCAAAAGACTGGCCGCAATCTCAGCGCGATAGCCGCTATCACAGTCTGCGACAACGAGTCCGCGGTTTTATCTGCCCGACCATTCTCTAGGGTCCGCCTCTGAAATGGCACACAGCTTGCAACCGCCTACGCCACGACAATTTCATCTCAAACCGGACGAGTCTTCTAGGGCGGCAACTAGGCGCTGACCTTCGACCGCAATCCGTTTCCTCCGCGAGAACTCAGATCATTCCACAACATGACCGACGCAACCATGTGGACGATCGTGGGAGTCGCTTACCTGGCTACGTGGTCGCTGATCCCTCATGTCCTCCTGAAACGCACCACGCACACATCCGGCGCGCTCGCCTGGATATTTACGATCGTCTTTGTTCCGTTCGTCGGCGCGATGCTCTTCGGCATCTTCGGCACGAACCGCTGGGAAAATCGCCCTCGTATGCAACGTTCCGCAAAGCTGGCCATCGATTCGCGACTGCCGCGAGACGCGGACGCCTGGATCGCGGGACCACACCAACTGCACGATTGGCAACCAATTGCCCAAGCCGCCCGCAACAGCACCGGCCGCCCCGTAATGGCCGGGAATACGGTGCAACTGTACGCCGACACACATCGCAGCATCGAGGCCATTGAGTCCATTATTCGATCCGCGCAGCGTTGGATTCATATCGAGTTTTACATTTGGCGTCACGATGAGATCGGCACCAAATTGCGAGACCTACTGATTGAAAAGGCACAAGCGGGAATTCAAATCCGCTTTCTCTTCGATGGCATTGGCTCCATCCAATTGAGCCGCCACTTCCTCCGTCCGCTGCGCGATGCTGGGGTGCAAGTCGCTCCGTTTACGCCCGGAATCCGTCTGTGGCACATACTCTCACTGAACCTGCGGAACCACCGAAAATTGGTGGTAACCGATCAGCAAATGGCTTTCACGGGAGGCATGAATATCGGAGACGAGTATCTTCATCCCACGGAAATGTACGGACGCTGGCGCGATACACAACTTACCTTAACAGGCCCGGCTGCCGCACAATTTCAACAGGTCTTCGCTCAAGACTGGTTGTACGCGACCGGCGAAGAATTGACCGATGATGCCTACTTCCCAACTCCCCGCGAGTCTGGCGCCGTACCGACGCAAGTCGTGGCGGATGGGCCCGACGATGAAGTCGACACACTCTATATCCTAGCCGTCGCGGCTATTGGCCAAGCCAAACACCGTGTGACACTCACAACGCCCTACTTCGTGCCCCCCGATGGGCTCGCCGTCGCATTATCCGCCGCCGCTCGGCGTGGTGTCGATGTCCGTATGATGGTCGCGAACCGTGGAAACTTTCTCTGGACGTTCCAGGCCGGACGCTCCTACTACGACCGGCTGCTCGATTGTGGCGTCAAAATATACGAGTACAACCGCGGCCTATTTCACCCCAAGACTCTCACCGTCGACGGCCAGTGGTCGTTGGTCGGCACAGCCAACTGGGACTTTCGCAGCCTGTTCCTCAACTTTGAACTCGCCGTGGCACTATTCGATCCTCAGGTTGCCGAAACATTAGAAGCTCATTTTGAGCAAGACAAGCAGTTCGCCGACGAGATTTGCAGCCGACAATGGCGGCAACGCTCGCGCTGGAGAATCCTGCACGAACAATTCTGGCGAATCTTTGCCCCCACACTGTAAGCCACCGTGACTCACGTTCACTCGCCGCGCAATCTCCGCGGTGGCCGTCGGTACCGTAGCGGCCCATCGTTTGCAGCCAATCGGCCACTTCATACAATTGCTTCTGGTCGCTCGCCGCGGAAACGCACCCGACCGAGTGACCGGCCGCTCTATTGTGAATGCCTTGCTATGCGTTCGCTGTCCTACTGTGTCTGAAACATGCTTCTGGAAACTTCATCCACTCTACGAATCATCTTCGTGATACTGGCTATCGCGCTAGTACTCGCGGTAGCCGGACTACTCATCATCACGCTCGACGTGCTACTGCTGGTGTTCGCTGGAGTTTTGTTTGGCATCTTTTTGAACGGCCTAAGTGGCTGGATTGCCGATCATACGCCGGCAAGCTACCGGTGGTCCTACGTAGCGGTCGTGTTTCTGTTGCTAGTTGTGATCACATCGGGCATCTACTATCTCGGCTCGCAATTCGTGGAACAAACTTCGTCGCTTTGGGCCGAGATGCAACGTGCCGCTGACCGGCTCACAGTGCAACTGCAAGACTACGAGTGGGCTCGTGATTATCTGCCGACCGTCGATCAGTTTCAGGATCAGTGGACGAGTGGCGGAGTTATGCCGCATGTGATGAACGGACTGCGCCGCCTGATGTGGGCAGCCACCGCGGTGTTCTTCGTCCTCTTTGTGGGCCTTTATGTGGCGTTCGAGCCAGATTTGTATCGCACGGGGATCGTCAAACTGGTCCAGCCGCCTCGTCGCGAACGCGCTTCCGAAATCCTGCACAAGTTGCATCAAGCCCTCGGTCGCTGGATAATAGGGCGGCTGATCTCGATGAGTATCATCGGCGTCTGCACGGTGATTGGACTTTGGCTAATGGGAGTTCCCATGCCGTTCACATTAGGATGCCTCGCCGCCCTACTCACCTTCATTCCCAATATCGGTCCCGTGTTGGCCACGCTTCCTCAAGCACTCTTGGCTTTGCAGGTTGGCACGAATGTCGTGCTGTATGTGATCCTGTTCAACATTGCGCTGCAATCGGTCGAGTCGTATCTTATCACTCCGCTGGTGCAACGGTACGAAGTGACGCTGCCACCGGCGCTGACAATTGTGGTTCAGTTGGTTATGACCGCACTGTTAGGAATTGTCGGCGTGTTCATGGCGGCGCCGTTGACGGCCGCGGTTATGCTGTTGGTCCAGTCACTCTACATCCGCGATACCCTGGGCGATCCGTCGCCGGGACAATTGGCGAATAGAACCGAATAGCCTTACTGCCGGCCAACCGCTGCTGGCTGAGCTGAGGATTCCAGTTTTTGCCAGAACGGCTGTAATGCGTTGACATGCGTGGTGGTTAGGGTCGAACGAGCATAGGCCGCTCGGTTATAGAGAGCCCCCATTTCGCCAACTTCCTTTGCCATCCACGGAGCCGCGGTCGCCACGGCTCGGGTAAACTCCAGCGGCGTCTGTTCGGCTTCGCGCGGCGTTCCTCTTTCGCGGCCCCAAGCCTCAAAAGCCGCGAACGTATAAGCCACCACTTCCCCTGGCGCCATCTTCGCCGCTCGCCCATCTCGAAATGGATTCGAGTACTCGGCAAACGAGCGAAAGCGTGGACCGGGATCGCCCAACTCCGCTTCAGCAGTCGACGCCGCCGCGGACTTGCCGGCCAACATCGCTCGCAGCCAATTCATGAAGTCGGCCAAAGCGGCAAGTAGACGCTCTCGATACTTCCAAGCAAAGTAGGCCGTGATAATGAGCAACACCATGTAAAAGGCGAATCGGAAGATAGACTCCAATGACCCTAACAATTGGTTCATCGCGCGAGCGGGACTAAACGGCGGGCGCCGTGGAGAACTGGAGGATGCGTCTGATTGTGTCTCGCCGCTTTGGCTCGATTCGGAATTTTCGTTGCCTTCGTTTGCCGATTGGTTCGACGATTCCCCCGATTTTGATCCCGATTCGGACGAGCTCGAATTCTGTGATTCCGCATTCTGCGAACTCGATGACTCTCCGCCACTCGACTCTCCGCCACCGGATTGCTTCCCCTCGCCTTCGCCTTGTTGCGAACCTTGACTCCCCTGCCCTTCCCCGCTCTGTGACGACGAATTCGATGGGGTTGTGGAGGAACCGCTGCCATTCTCGGAAGCCGGATCGCCCTGCCCTTGCGGCGCATGTTCCCCGGATTCGCTGGAACTGGCCTCGCGTCCGGGGTCTCCGGTGCGAGTGGCCGACGGGTCATGTTGGCCCTCGTCCAACATGGCATAGTCGCTCGTAGTGAGATTGTCAGGAGACAACAGCTTCAGCGGAGCCTGCAGGAATGGCAACTCATTACCACGTGTGGGAATCAGCATACACACGACCAACAACGCCATGATCGACACAGCGCCAGCCACCATCCACAATCCCGTCATCTCGACCGGCATTTCCACGCGCCGCTGACGTAGATAGCGTCGCAACCCCAAGAAGCTGGTTGTCAGTAACAACCCCAACGCGCTGGCCAAATACACATATAACAGGCGAAAGGCGGAATCGCGCAAGTGTCCGTTGGCCTCGGGGATCATACGCTGGCCCAAACCGAACACGGGGACCGCCGCCAAAGATAAATAGACGACCCACAGTCCGGGGCGCTGTTGCCCACCACGGCGACGCAGCCACCGTCGCCACCAATCGCGAGCCACCCCGGCCGCCTGTTCGACGCGATCCATTCGCGGCGAGTCCACATCAGCCGTATCCGCCGCGCTGCCGCCATTCCTCCCCGTTCGCTCGACGACCTCGCCCTGATCCAGACCGAATTCTTCCAACAGGCCTTCGCCCGAAGCGTCCACGTCATCGTCGATCAACGTGCAATCCCAAGTCAGCTTGTGAGCCAACCACCATACCAAGAACATAATTCCTAGATTGATGAATACGCTCAGCCCCGCCAGCGGCCCGGTTGCCCGGACGAATCGCATCAAGGCCATGAAGGTGACCAGCCCCAACGGTGCGGCATACAAGGCCGCGTACTCCTTGCCTTCCTCGATCGACAACCGCCCCAGCATCACGGTTCCGAGAATGAAGAACGCAAAGATCAACCGCAACCGGCTGTCATGATCCCCTTGGTAGAAGATCGCGAGCAAAAAGAACACCAAGCTGCCGATCATGGTCATAATCAGCGCGGGGCTGAGGGCCATTACCAAATAGTCGGTCGTCGAGGCATGGAGGCGTTTGTTCATGGCGAGTGATACAAGTTTGTGGCGGCAGGGCACAAGTCCTTCGATATTCGCGGCGCCGGACGATTCGCTCCGTTCCGCCATAACGGCAACTTGTTTGCGGACGGATCGTCAGGCTCCGTTATACACCACCGCTTGCGGTTCGGATACGAACGAGGTTTTCTGTCGTTGGCTAGCCGCGACTGAGCGACACGCGCAACCGGCTAGCCGCGGCGCGGGACTGGCCATCGAATCCGTGCGGCTTGAGATTGGAAGGCGGCGTTGGTTGTGGCGGATCGAGGGGGGTGGTTGAGATAGATGGTTGGGTGCGAGGGCGAGGGCGAGTAGGAGTACGAGTAGGAGTACGAGTACGAGTAGGAGTAGAAGTAGGAAGTTGGAAGTTGGGTTGGAGATCGCTGCTCGTACTCAGCGAAGCGGTACTCGTACTCGTACTCAGCAACGCGGTACTCGCGGTTAGTTAGACTTCCCGATACTCGCGTATTCACCATTGAAAAGACTAACATTATCAACCACCTACAAAAACACCCTGGATGCCATAAACATCCAGGGTGTCTCGGCTATCGACCCCAACCCGCGCTAGCCAGCGAATACCACGCTGACAATGTCGCTGGGTTGTCCGATCTCGGCATCATCGATCACGCCCAAGGCTCGATACTCGCGCGTCTCCGCGACCCCGGGCGTGGCCAACGGTGTGTGATCGTTGTAGGGCGAATTGGTATCTCGGGCGAGAAACACCCAAGCATCTTGGCCCGCCAGACGACGGTAGATATTCACCCCATCCACACTCCGTTTGACGAACGAGATTCGCACGTGGCCCGCGAACACCTCGGCCCGCAATTCGGCCTTGTAAGCGTCCGGGTCCACGGCATCGTCGCCGCCGTCAATTTGCAACTCTTGCAACAACGCCGGCGTCATTGCCGGATGGGCCTTGATCTGTCGGACCAGGGCCCGCAGCGTGCGGAAACCTTCCGCCTTAGCCTCGTTCTTGGCAGCGGTCGCGGCGCTGGCCGCGGCGCGTTTGGCCACCGCGTCGTCGAGCGCCTGTTTCACCGATTGACAAACCGTCCCGACTTCGGCGATCTGTTCGGGCGTCATCCCGACCGATGCGCCGTGAGTCGTGACGCCTGACTGGAAGTTTGTCAGCCACGACGACAACCTTCCCTCATCCCGCGGCAGAAAATCAGCCATGTTCGGCTCCTTTCACCACGCAACCATTGGACGCTGGCGGGCAGCTCGCACGAGCCACAGACTACCACCGCCGTCCCCTCCGAATGATTGCCGGCTCACCACGTCTGTGTCAATACTTCGCACCCAATTTTTGCGAATTCGATTCAGTGCGTCGACACACTGCGGTTGAGCCTTGATTGTCGGACAGAGCCGAGAGACAGCAACGAGTTGGCTGGCGGGGCGAACTTGTCAACCGATCCGCCGGAAACAGTCGGCCACGCACCAAGCGGCATTTTGGAAGGGATTTACAGGATTTGCGAGCGCCCGTTCCGCCTGCTGGAAGACGAGCGCAGGCTTCCCGTTCCAGCGGAACGAGCACGTTCCAGCGGAACGAGCACAGGTTCCGTGGAACGGGCAGTGGTTCCGGCAGAACGAGCATTGGTTCCAGCGGAACGAGCATTGGTTCCGGCGGAACGAGCACCGGTTCCAGCGGAACGAGCGTTGGTTCCCGTGGAACGGAAAGGCCCGACGGGCCGGGAACCGGTTCCAGCCGTCGCGTTCCGGTGGCTCCAGCCCTCGTTCCACGCGCTTTGGTGCTGTTCCGATGGCCCAGTCTCGCGTTCCGATGGATCGAGCTCACGTTTCCGTGCGCCGAGCGTCCGTTCCGAACGACGCGTCATTCGTTCAAAGCGGCGAGCCTGCGTTCCGCTTCGCCGAGGATTGGTTGAGGCTGACCGTCGATCGGATGGCAACCGGCGACACTCCCCAAAGGTCACTTGCCCCGAATAGTCGCCTTTCGCTCCGCGAAAGTCGCGATAGTTGGAACTGCGAGTAATCCAAGCAATCGCACCGAACGCCAGGGAAGACGGACGCTACTTTCGCGGGCAAAGGCGACTATAAGTGACGAAAGGCGAATGTTACCGCAACACTAAATTCGGGCAGATGCTGGCGACCGTGGTTTCGCCGAGGAATGGTTGAGGCTGACCGTCGATCGGAAGCCAGCAACCGGCGACACTCCCTAAGGTCACTCGCCTCGAATAGTCGCCTGCCCGCGAAAGTCGCGATGGATTTGGAACTGCAGTAATCCAGGCAATCGTACCGAACGCCGGCGAAGACGGACGCTACTTTCCGGGCAGGCGACTTAAGTGACGAAGGCGATTGTTCCAGCACGAAATTCCGGCAGATGCTGGGGGATCGTGATTTCGCCGAAGAGTGGTTGAGATTGACCGCCGATCGGAAGCCAGCAGCCGGCGACACTCCCTAAGGTCACTCGCCTCGAATAGTCGCCTTTCGCTCCGCGAAAGTCGCGATGGATTTGGAACTGCGAGTAATCCAGGCAATCGTACCGAAGCCGGCGAAGACGGACGCTACTTCGCCGAGCGAAAGGCGACTATAAGTGACGAAAGGCGATTGTTACCGCAGCACGAAATTCCGGCAGATGCTGGGGATCGTGATTTCGCCGAAGAGTGGTTGAGGCTGACCGTCGATCGGAAGCCAACCGGCGACACAGGCCGGTCAACGACCAGAGATAGTCGCCTTTCGCCCGCGAAAGTTGCGATGGATTTGAAACAGCGAGTAACTCAGGCGATCGTAGCGACGATTATGGAAGACGGACGCTACTTTCGCGGAGCAAAAGGCGACTATAAGTGACGAAAGGCGACTATGGGTGACGAAAGGCGATTGTTACCGCAACACGAAATTCCGGCAGATGGTGGGGATCGAGGTTTCGTCGCGGAGGTGGTGGGTGTCGATGCCTTGCGCCAATAGCGGGCCCGAGGCGGCGGCGAAGTCGTTGGGGTCGAAGGTGTTGATAATGGCCGAAACGGCGAAACCGCGTTTCTTGAGCAACCCCAGAACGATCGCCGTTTCCACCTGAACGCGAGGCAGGATCGCCACCACCGTGGCATCGCGCGGCATGCGGCTGGTGGTTTCGGATACCAGTTGAGCCAGATCGAGGCCGTCGGTCAGCTCGACTCGCGCTAAGGTTTCTAACACTCGTCGTAATTGCTCGGGGCCGCGTTCCGCCGGCAACACTATGGGTCGCAGCCGGTCGCTGGTGGCCAGCATCGCGGCGCTGCGCCGGGCGGCTTGGCGCGTTCTCATATCTCCGCGCCAGCCTTCGTGGCGCACGCGATCGGCCGCGTCGCGAGCATTGGTTATGAGACCGAACTGTTGGCCCACTTCATATAAAGCATTGGCAATCGACGCGGCGGCCGAGACGGCCAGTTCGCTGCGGTAGGGTTCGTGGGCCGAATCATGTTCGGCGGTATGAAACTCTAATAACAGAGTCGCCCCCGCCACACTCGACGGCTCATACACTTTGCTTTGCAACATCCCCGTGCGAGCCGTGGCTTTCCAATTCACACGATTCAGCGAGTCGCCCGGTTCGTATTGCCGAACACCGGCGATTCGCGTGGGATCCTCATATAACCGGTAGGTCATTCTCACTTCGCCGATTGGGCGGCGCGAGGCGAGATCGAAACCTTCGAGCGGAGTGACTTTGGGATAGACCAGCAAGAAGACCGGTTCCGCGCCGACTCGGTAGCGGCGGAACAGGCCGAACAGGTCGCCGGTCTCCAGCACGAGCGGGCCGATCTGGAAATAGCCTCGCCGGTTGCAATCCATTTGGTAGGCCAGCACCTTGGCGTCGCGGCCTCGCAGCATCGACAGCTTGATCCGCGTGCCTTGGACGTCGAGGCTGGGCGGGCTGATGGCCAACGCCCGGCGGGGCAACAGGTCTTCCAGCAACAGCCAGGGGATCGGCAGCTTGCTGGTGTTCTGGACTTTGACGTTCACGGCCACTCGGTCGCCGATTTCCGCGACCAAGCGGTTGCAGTCGCGCGTGGCGGTGAGGCTGTGAATCCAATGCATCGTCAGCCAACGGGCGATGGCCAGCAGCAATAGCGACGCGCCGGCGGCATAGGCGAGCATGCCGAGGTTGAAAACCAACGACACGACCAACAGCAGAACGACGACGATAATCCAACGATTTCCATGCGCCACGAACGCGACTCCGACAGATTGAGAGCAATCCAGCATAGTTGTCGGGCGGCGGGATCGCCAAGCGACGCGGTTCGCTCGCGGTCGGGACTTGGCTACGACAAACCGCTTCGTTGAGTTGTTTTTAGGGTCGGACTATTCTCGAAGAAACGGCCAAGCCCACTGACCTTTGAGAGCCTTTTATGCCTTGCAGATTCCTCGGCGCGTTTCGCTTCGCCGCCCTCCCCACCTCGACGAACTCCCCGCCTCGTCACAAGCGACCCCGAAAATCAAACCGCAGATTGCTGTTCGAGACTTGCGAACCGCGTCGCCTGCTGACCGCTGCGGCGGTGGTCCAACACGATTTTCGCGAGGACGATTTCTCGCTGAGCGGCACGTATTCGTATCTGTATCAGGAAACGGAGTACGAGGATCGCATCGACGCCGGGACGTTTAACAGCACGGATGGCCATGTAATTTGGACCAGCCCGACGGATGGATCGGGGTTCGTGCGGGCCACGGCGATCGGCAACGGCAGCGATCGGGTGCGGTTCGGCGGCGGCTGGATCGGCTGCTCGACGTATACGGTGCGTGAAGACGGCCGCTGGAATTTCACGTTGGATGCGGCCGCCAAGCAGTTTCGCGGTACGTCGACGCCCGTGTTTTCGACGGAGTATACAAGCTATCGCGATCTGACCGGCGGGTTCTGTCCGGCTCCCGATCCGCCTTGGCCGCGGCTGTTCTCGGGCGAAGGGGACGGCACGTTCGATCCTGCAACGAATCAAGTTTCAGTGGCTTATTCCCAGCAAGGCAGTTTCTCGATCGACATCAATTTCCCGCCAGCGCCGGTTCTGTATGCGGAAAACCAAGCGACCGATGTGGCCGTGGAGTTCGTACTGCCGGATGTGACGACGTTGTTGCCCGATGATTGGGAGCCGGTCAGTTATACGGCGAATGCTCCCGAACCGGTCGTGGATGCCAATGGAGGGCAGTTCGATGTTTCGGCCGCCATTGTTGGCAAACCGATGACGCCCGGCAATGATGTGACACAACCCGTGGCCACGATGGATTTATATTGGGTCGCTGATAAGGATGACAGCCAGATCGCGCCGGTTATGGTGTCGGCCGGCTCCGATGCCTTGGGAGTCTACTGGAACAGCCGCGATGTGGTGGCTCGTATCTCTCAGTTGTCGGACAAGCCCGAGTGGGCCAACTATGTGAAGGTCCAATTGGCTTTCGGAAACAGCAATGATGCTTCGGCGACGAACAATGTGATCTATGTGAAAGCCGACAGCTTCATAGCCGGCGATAGCCAGTCGGGGCCGTTTCCAGCCAACACCGCAATCAGCGGCAACCAGGCGACTTTGCTCAGTTCGACAGACGCAGCCGACTCGAACGTGTTTGTTTCGGGCTACAACCCAGTTTCCATGTTAGGAATGGACGTCAGCGTTTCGGACTCGGACGGCCATTTCTCTTATGATCCGACTCAAGCGATCGAGTTTCAAGAGTTGGGGGCCGGCGAGACGCTGACCGATGTGATTGACTTTCAGGCTACGAAGTATGGCGCGTTGTTCGACACAGCCAAGCATACGATTGTGATTCAGGGTGTGAACGATCCGCCGATTGCCCAAGATGACGAAGAGTTCGCAAACGACTCGACTGACGCCACGATCGACCCAACTTGGAACGACACGGATATCGACAACAACGATTTTCTGCGCGTCAAGTCGGTTCCGCCAATGAGCGCGCGGGGAGCGAAGCTGACGATTCAGGGCGGCGAGATCTTATATCAACCACAGTTTTCTGCCGAGTTATCGGCGATGGTAGAGAACGAAGAATTGGTGGACACGTTCACCTATGAGGTCACCGATCGCTTCGGAGCGTCCGACACGGCCACCGTGACGGTAACGGTATTCGGCAGCAACTCACCACCCAGCGCGTTGCCCGTGCCCGATCAATTTTTCCGACAGAATTCCGGTCCTTACACGGTCGATCTGCAATTGAGTGATCCGGACAGCGACGTCACGGCCATCAACGTGTTCGCGCCGACCTCGAACCCGTCACTGTTCGAATCGGTCGACATTCAAGGCAGCGGCGCGAATCGGCAGCTTGTCTTTACGTTGGCGGCAGATGCGTTTGGCCGGAGCGAAATCTATCTGAGCGCGTACGACGCCGAGGGCGGATATGTCGAGATGCCATTCACCGTTACAGTCGGATTGGTAGACGACCTGGACTTGGACGGTGTACTCGATACGGTCGAAGACGCCGCGCCAAATGGCGGAGACATGAACAACGACGGCACGCCCGATCGACAGCAACCGCACGTGATCTCGCTGCCAACCGCCGAGGGGGATGAGTATTGGAACGCGGTAACGACCGAGGGAAGTGTCTTTCAGCAAGTGAGTGTAATGCCCGCGCCAAGTCCCAGCGGCGGGGCTGCTTCGGCTCAGTTTCCACTGGGTTTGTTGTCTTATCAACTTAACATGGTGGACTATCCCGAGTCGGCCACGGTTAGCATATCGCATAGTGGATCAGCCAATCTGAATACCTACTATCAATATGATATGGCTCAGGGCGAACCGTGGCAGCGATTCATGTCCGGCACCGGTGTCGGCGCAGCGGTTTTCGCGGATCACATGGCCGTTTTGATTAAGGACGGAGCACCTATCGATCAAGATGGCGCGACGGACGGAGTCGTTCAGATCGTGTCCGCGCCAGGATTCGTGGATAATCCGTGGCGGAATCCGGTCCGTCGTGAAGACGTGAACAATGATAGTCAAGTCTCCCCGA
Organism: Pirellulaceae bacterium; assembly: GCA_041399085.1. GTDB lineage: Bacteria > Planctomycetota > Planctomycetia > Pirellulales > Pirellulaceae > JAWKTM01. Next base: position 66,878 of record JAWKTM010000016.1, on the reverse strand, counting down.
TCGACGCCTTGTTGGTCATTAACGCCATCAATCTCGATTCGGCACGGCCTCTGGGTGATATGCCAACCGGCTCGACTTCGATTCCGGGGTACATTGACGTTTCGGGAGACAATTCCCTGTCGCCCATCGACGTGGCGATCGTGGTTACTTTCTTGAACACACGACCGTTGGGAGAAGGCGAATCGGCCGACTCGGAATCCGTGAACTCCGCCAATCCTACATTTGCTACTGCATCGCCAGCGCTCGAGGTGGCTGGCAACCAGGAAACGCCGATCGTGCTACCATTGGTGCGTTCGGCACTGATTAAATTGTCCGCGTTCGACGTCAAGAGCTCAGCTCACACGAATGATATTGGCAGTAGCGCGGCTTCGCGTTCGCTCGCCGACCGAACGCGAACTCTTTCTCATGCGCTGGGCGAAACCTTTGAATCACGGCGTCGCGTTCTGATAGCCAACTGGCGCGAGGCTTTGACGCAAGTGTTTGCCGAATGGCCCGAATCTCGACCCGCGCGATGATAATTATTCTGGCGTCGCGGCAGCCTCTTCGGCCTCGCTGTTCTGCAACCGCACCAACAACCAATTCTCGACATGATCCGCACCGTAGTGGACCAGCGCCGGCGCCTCGTCCTGGGTGAGGTTGTACAAGCCGGTTTCCACGACCACCTTGTCGCTGTCTCCGACACGGAAAGCGACGCGTTGCGTTTGCTTGTCGACTTGTCCTTGCACCGAATAAGCTTGATCGGATTGCGAGTTGTAGAGCGTACCACTAATCACGCCGTCCTTATTAACAGCCAATTGAATCGTCCGCGTCGGCTCGACATCCTTTTCGTCGGACGACACGGCGAAGGTGCCTAACGGCATCCACTCAGCGGCCGCCGCCACTTCCTCATTCTCTGGCGGTGGAACGGTCGCCAGCTCCATCGCACTTTGCGCGAATTCGTCGGCCGACGCCACCTGCTGGCCGTTGATATAAACCGAGTTGTCCTGATAGACAACGTTTCCACCTTGGCCATAGTCATAGTAAATTGGCTGAGCCCAGACACCGGGCGTGGCGGTCCAAGTGAACCAGTTCACACAACTGGCGTATGAAGGCGTCGACCACCAATATCCCCAGGGATACCGATTGAACCAATATCCATAATGCCAGCCGCACCAGTGATGATGATGGCTGTACCACCAATCCCGGCCGAACCAATTATGGTAATGATGTCCCCAATGGTATCGAACGCCGTCTCCCCAGTGATGCCAATAATTGATGCGAGCAGGATAACGAGTTGGCCAGTTCTGGATGCCGGCGATCTGGGTCTGCCAACGATTGTTGATGCTGATCATGCGATTCGAGTTGATGCTGACCCAATTAGGCCGCGCGCTGATCTTGTTGTTGAGGCCAAGATTGATGCTGCCCACATCAATCGGCCGCGTCGTGGCGCCGGGACGCGTGTTACCCGGGCGCGTGACACCGGGGCGTTGTGTGCCACCGGGTAGATTGCCAATGCCGGGACGTTCGACGTTGCCGCCTGTCACTGGCCGCTCGATATTCGGACGCGAGTTGCCGGGAAGTGTTTCGGGACGCACCGGCTTGTCCATGTGCAGAAAATCACCCAGTTCGCCTGGCGATGGCCGAGTTGCTTGGCCCGGTTGGCTTCCGCCCGGCCGGACATTGCCAGGTTGAACAGTACCAGGTCGAACAGTACCAGGTTGAACAGTACCAGGTCGTGAAGAACCGATATTGGATGGCGGTGATACAAACGGGCGATCACCGGAGGAGCCGCCGCCTAGATTCGGGACACTCGGGCGCGTCGTCGGTCGACTTCCCGTACTCGGAAGCGTCGTGCCGGGCCGAGTCGTCGCTCCCGAACCGCCGACCCCCGGAAACGTCGTGGGGCGAGACGACGGCAGTGCGGGTTGCGTAGCTGGTCGAGTGCTCGGCTTCAGCCCCGCACTTGGAAAATTCGTGCTCGGCATATTTGTGGCAGGTCGACTCACGGCTGGTCGGCTCGCGCTTGGCAAACTGACATTGGGTCGATTGAAACTAGCTCCGCCTCCGCCCAATGACGGCACACTGGGTCGAGCCGCCGGGCGGGCCATACCGCCGGCGCCGCCGAACCCACCGGCCGCGCCGCCGCCTCGTCCCGCACCACCGCCAAATCCGCCGCGAGCGTCGACTTGATTCACACAAGCGAAGGACGCACTCACAGCCATAACCGTTAATAGAAGAGACCTTAACATAACAATGCCTCCCAGCGACTGATGGCTGCTACTTACTTGATGTGGACGGAGTTTCATTCTTTGCCGGTTCCGTTGCCCGCACGACCTTAACCGTCGGGCTGGCCGGTTGCGGCTCGCCTTCGATTTCGTGACCGATCAACTTGAGCTGCATGGCATTCTCGTCGACGCGCGTCAGCACATAAGTGCCCGTCGCGGCTCGACCATCCGCCAGCGTTTGACTGGAGCGGATCAGCCAATCGTCTCCGTTCTTGGACCACACGCCGTCGCCGAATGAGCCATCGGAATTGAAGGACCACGATCGAATCTCGCGACTGCGCGGATCCCAACCGATGATTTGGGTTCCCTGTTGAGTGACATTGTCATCATTCCGCACGGCGAAAGAACGAATGAGAAACGCTCCGTTGCTGGACCAGCGAACGGTGGTATCCACGCGAGTCGCTTCGGTCTCATCTACCCAGCGGCCGACAAGCCACTCCAGCCCTCGTAGCGCCTCACCCACTTGAACCGGATTCGGAGCGGCGCTCTCCTCGATGGAATGGATCGTCCATCTCCCATTGTCTAGCACCAACAGTGCCGAGAATACGGAGACACTCGGAGCTTCGCCAGGCGCTCCGACGCTCGTCTCACCTTCGACCGCGGCGACATCCGACTTGAGGAGCCGAATCTGATCAATCCGCCCAGCCAAACGTAGCGCCGGCTGCTGCTCGAATGCCGATTTAATATCGGCCATGATCGCGTCACGGCCTTCCGTCCTGGCTCCCGATTCGCGATCGATATGAACGCCGTTGGCGGCCCAAGTGGACGCGACTGCCTTCAGGTCTTTGCTATTGAAAGCCGCGATGTATTTTTCCAGGGTTTGGCGCACGGCCGCTTCATCCGACCAGCCCGTGTTTGGTAGCGACAACAGGAACGCCAGCGATGCGGCTAAGGAAATGAACGCTTTCACGAATGGTATCTCCTGACGTAAACTGCCTTGCTTTCAATAACTATCACACATTGACTATCACACTTCGGACCAGCCAACGAGACTTTACTGACCAACTGCGGACACCAATTCCCACGCACTATGAATGCGCTACCGATCCTCGCCTAAAACCACGGGCACTTCGACAATGTCGTTCTGACGAACAACCGTGACAACGACCCGCTCGCCCGGTTTATGGTTTTCGATAATCGTCAACAACTCGTCGGCCGTACGAACTTGTTGTCCATCAATGGCCGTGATTATGTCCGCGCTGCTCTTGTCGATACGAGTTTCTTCATAAACAAACGGACCGCGGCGGCGTTGAGTCCGCACGGCCTTGAAGCCTTGTAAGCCAGCCTGATCCGCCGGACCGCCGTCCGCCACGCTTACGATGACTAAGCCCCCTTCGGTTTGCAACACCCGGGTGATGCCAATTTCCGGACGGATGACGCGGCCGTTCTCGATGAGTTGCGGGACCACTCGCCGTATCGTGCTGACCGGAATAGCAAACCCGACGCCCGTGTTCTCGCCCGTGCTGCTGGCGATCGCCGTGTTCATGCCAATCAGCTCACTGTGACTGTTCAGCAGGGGACCGCCCGAGTTGCCGCGATTGAGCGCCGCGTCGATTTGGATAATGGATTTCATCATGCGTCGATTGCGCGATGGCAGTTGTCGATTCAAGCTGGAAATGATCCCCACGGTCAGCGTGCGTTCCAGCCCAAAAGGATTCCCAATGGCGTAGATCTTCTGACCAACTTTGAGATAGCCCGAATCTCCCAATGTCACCGGAAAAAGCACGTCGGCCGGGGCCTCGATTCGCAGCACCGCCATATCATTGTCGGGATCTTGCCCCACGATCCCGGCGACGAAAGATTCGCCGTTGAAGAGCGTTACACGAGCTTCCTGCGCGCCTTCGATGACGTGAAAGTTGGTAAGAATATGACCTTCCTTATCCAACACGGAACCGGATCCCGATCCTTCGGTCGTCATCTCTTCGAAGAAAAAGGCATCGCCCCGCACCGACTTGGTGGTGATGTTCACCACACTACGATTTACGTTCTCATAGACGCTGATATTCACTTGCTCCTCGGCGGTAAAACGATCCGCAGGCGGTTCAAACGGCGTCGCGCCGCCGTGGACTGTCGGCGACTCGGCCGCTCGGACCGGACCGCGCTGGGCCAATCGGTTGGGCGGAGGCGAATTCGCCGATGTCTCACTTTCACGAACCGAACTCGGCGTTTCCAATGCCGCGGCACTCTCGCGTTTTGCCGCTCCATCATCCGCGACCGTTGGCGGCTCCAACACCATTTGCGTCAACGCAAAGGCAAATATGGATCCGAGAAAGGCGGAAACTGTGCAGAGGATGATATACCGTCTCATACTCAAGCTCTCCTTATGGTCGTTTGCTTTGCGATCCGGGGCTAACACCTTTCCATCGAAAGGCGAGGATCACGAGTTCATGGCGGCTTCGATTTCGTCGGCTTCGAGCGGAATGTGAGCCATTAAGTCGACCGGTCCTTGCTCGGTGACAACGATATCGTTCTCTAAACGCACCCCAAATCCTTCTTCGGGGATGTAGATGCCCGGCTCGACCGTCAGCACCCATCCCGGCGCGAACGGTTCGTTGGCGAATCCCACATCGTGTACATCCAGACCGAGCGGATGGCCCAAACCGTGCATATAGTACTTGCGGCAGGCCATTTCATCTTCTGTTTCGCGATCGATGTCCTGTTGTGTGATGAGCCCCAAGCTGAGCATCTCTTCGTTCATCATATTCTGAGACTCCTTCTGCCAATCGCGGTGCATCTTGCCAACAACGGCGCCGGCGATTGACTGTCGCAGCACGCGCAGCACCGCGTCATAAACTTGCCGCTGTCGCGCCGTGAACCGGCCGTTGACCGGAATCGTGCGAGTCAGGTCCGCGTTGTAGTTCGCATAGGAAGCGGCCACGTCCAGCAATAAAACTTGGCCATCCTGACAAACTTGGTCATTGGCGATGTAATGCAATACGCACGAATTGGCGCCCGCGGCCACGATCGGTGTGTAGGCGAACTTCGCTCGGCGTCGAGTAAACTCATGGGCGAACTCGGCCTCGACTTCGTGTTCGCCAACGCCCGGTTTGGTGAACTTCAACACCCGCTGAAACCCATCCGCCGTGATGTCGATGGCTTCTTTAAGCAAGTCGATCTCGGCCGACGATTTGACCACTCGCAACGGGTGCAGCAGCCGCGCCAAGCGGTGGTAGCAGTGCAGCGGATATCGTTGCTGGACATCACGAATGAAACGCTCGTCGCGCGTCGGCACTTCGTTAGCCATCCGTCGATGTTCGTTCGTGTTCAAATAAACGTGCTCGGCTTCGCACATCAACATGTGAAACAACCGCGGAAACTCGGTAATCCATTTCACATTCGCGACGCCCGAAATCTGCCGCGCTTCGTCCTTCGTATGCTTATGCCCTTCCCAGATTTTCAGTTCGTCGCTGCTGGGGCGGATGAACAAGATCTCGCGATGCTTCGGGTCGAACGCGTCCGGGAACAGCAGCAGAATCGACTCCTCTTGTTCAATGCCCGACAGATAGAACAGATCGGAATTCGGCACGAGCGGCAGGCTGCCATCGGCGTTCGTGGGCAGCACGTCATTGGCGTTGACGACGGCCAGCGAGTTCGGCTTCATGCCGGCGGCCAGTCGTGCTCGGTTTTCGATAAACAGATCGGCGGGAATCGGGGCGTGTCGCATCCAGGTGCTCCTGCGTCGGGGCGAGTAAAAATCGTTCGCTTGAGAAATGATATCCGGCGCGACATCATAGCGAATCGGTGCCGCTCGACGATGCTCCGCCGGGCTCGCTCGAGGCCGCTTTCCGTTTGATTTGCGGCGGTTGATCTGTTCTACTAAGTCATTCCTGCCGGAAGCCTGCCGTTGGGCACGGTCTCGCCTTACGCTTCCCGTTCGTCCTCATGGAGTCGATTGACATGCGGATGTCTGTTCGTTGGTTGATGTCGCTCGTCGGCGTCGCTTCGTTCGCCATGATTTGCTTGCCGCCGGTAGCCCGAGCGGCCGATCAAGTTGCCGACCGATTACCGCCCGCCGCTGCCCGCCAAGTCGACTTCGTGCAAGACGTTCAGCCGATCTTGCGAGCGACGTGTTATTCGTGCCACGGCGCGGAAATGCAAGAAGGCGGCCTACGGCTGGACAACAAGAAGCGGGCGTTTCAGGGCGGCGATCATGGCGCGGCGGTCGTGCCGGGCAAGAGCGGCGAGAGCCTGTTGCTGCTGGCCGTCGCCGGGTTGAACGAAGACATCGGCCGCATGCCGCCCGAGGGCGAAGGCACGCCGCTAACCGCCGAACAGATCGGCCTGCTGCGGGCTTGGATCGAGCAAGACGCCGATTGGCCCGAGTCGGCCGACAATCAATTGGTCGCCAGTTCGCATTGGGCGTTTCAGCCGATCGCGCGGCCAGCGATTCCGATGCTGGACGAGATGGATTGGGTCCGCAATCCGATCGACGCCTTCGTGCTGGATCGTTTGAGGAATGAGATGATCCAACCATCACTCGAGGCTTCTAAGTCGGCTCGGTTGCGACGCGCGTATCTCGATCTGATCGGCCTGCCACCCACGATCGACGAGGTTAATGCGTTCCTGGCCGACGATCGCGACGACGCCTACGAGCGGTTGGTTGACCGGTTGCTGGAATCCGAGCACTACGGCGAACGCTGGGCTCGACACTGGCTCGATCTTGCCCGCTACGCCGACAGCGACGGATACGAGAAGGATCGCCAGCGACCGTTCGCTTGGCGCTACCGCGAATGGGTCATCAACGCGCTGAACCGCGACATGCCTTTCGATCAGTTCACCGTCCAACAGATTGCGGGAGACATGTTGCCCGAAGCTTCGTTGGAGCAACGCGTGGCCGCCGGCTTTCACCGCAACACGTTGCACAACACCGAAGGCGGCACGGATCAGGAAGAGGATCGTGTGAAGAAGACGATCGACCGCACGAACACGGTCGGCACGACTTGGTTGGGGCTCACGGTCGGTTGTGCGCAGTGCCACTCGCACAAGTACGACCCGATCACCCAACGCGACTATTACTCGTTGTATGCGTTCTTCAACTACATGGCGGAGTCGGATATTCCGGCCCCGACAACGCACGAGCAGTTGGCTTTCGAGGCAGCGAAGACCAAGTACGATGCGGCTCACAAGCCCTTCCTGGAAGCGATCGCCGCTTATGAACGGGAACAACTGCCGGCCGCCCAAGCCGCTTGGGAACAGACGGCGGCGAAAAATGCCCAAGCTTGGACAACGCTTCAGCCGACGAAGCTGGCGTCGCGTCACAACGCGAAGCTGGAACAGCAAAAGGACGGCGCGATCTTGGCCAGCGGCAAAAACGTGTTGTCGGATGTTTACACGATCGAAGCGCCGCTGACGTTGCCGCGAGTGACCGCCATTCGCTTGGAGGTGCTGCCGGATAAGAGCCTGCCGCAGCAAGGCCCCGGTCGTGCCGAGAACGGCAACTTTGTGTTGACGAACTTCGCCGTGCAAGTGATCGCCGCCGATGGTTCGGAACCGCAAACGCTGACGATCGGCGCGTCGAAGGCCGATTTCTCTCAGGCACAATGGGATGTGGCGTTGGCCATCAACGACAACCCCGAAGACGGCTGGGCGGTGAGCCCCGAGATTGGCAAACGTCATGTGGCGGCCTTCTCGTTGACGGAGCCGATCGAAGCGGCGACGGACAAGCGGATCGTCGTGACGCTAGATCAGACTTATAACCGCGAGCAGCCGCATAACCTGGGCCGATTCCGCCTGTCCGTCACCGACACGACGGGCGAGCTGGATTTGGAAGGCATGCCGGGCGACGTGGCCGCGGCGTTGCAAGTTGCCGCTGCCGATCGCTCGGCGGAACAAGCGAAGGCCGTGACCAATTATTTCCGCGGCATCGACCCGGAGCTGGCCAAGTTGAAATCCGCGGCTGACGAGCATGCTAAACAAGCGCCGCAACCGCCCGCGACGAAGGCTCAGTCGATATCGCAGCAGAGCTTCGCCGCGCGCGAGACGCGTGTGTTTCCACGCGGCGACTTTCTGCGAAAGAAGGAAGGCGCCTTGGTTGAGGCCGCCGTGTTGCCGTTCTTACCTGACCTGCAATTACGAGGTGACAAGCCCGATCGTTTGGACTTGGCCAGTTGGCTAGTGTCGGCCGACAATCCGCTGACGCCGCGCGTGACCGTGAACCGCATCTGGCAACGATATTTCGGGCGGGGGCTCGTGGCGACCAGCGACGATTTTGGGACGCAAGGTGATCGGCCTTCACATCCCGAGTTGCTGGATTGGTTGGCGAGCGAATTCGTGGACAGCGGATGGAGCTTGAAGCACATCCATCGCTTGATCGCCACCTCGGCCACCTATCAACAGTCGTCGGCCGCTCGCCCCGATCTGATCGACATCGATCCAGAGAATGTGTTGCTGGCTCGCTATTCTCGCCGCCGCGTGGAAGCCGAGTTGATTCGTGACGTGGCGCTGGCCGCCAGCGGTTTACTCAGCCGCAAGGTAGGCGGGCCAAGTGTCCGGCCGCCTCAGCCAGCCGAGTACGCGAAGCTGACTTACGCCAATAGCGCCAAATGGGAAACCAGCAAGGGCGATGACCGTTATCGCCGCGGGCTGTACACATTCTTTCAACGCACATCGCCATATCCGATGTTGATGACGTTTGATTCACCCGATTCAACCGAGTGTACGGCCAGACGGACGGTCAGCAACACGCCTTTGCAAGCACTGACGTTGTGGAACGATCCGGCGTTTTTTGAATGTGCTCAGCAACTGGGCCGCCGCGTGGTGGAAGAGACACCCGTGCCGGAACAAGCCGGCGAGTCCGACACGACACAACGCGACCGTGACCGCATCGCCTACTTGTTCCGATTGACATTGGCTCGCGATCCCAGCGACTCAGAGCTTAAGACGGTGGCTCGATTGTTGGCTCAACAGCAAAACGCCTTGACTGCGAACTCAACCGCCACGGACGCCATCGTCGGCGCAACGCCGGTCCCCGCGAGTGTCGATAAATCCGAGCTGGCCGCCTGGATAATGGTGGGCCGAGCGATGCTGAACCTCGACGAATTCATCTCGAAGGAGTAACCATGTTTCCATTTTCCAAGCCCCAGTTTCAGCAGGCTCGGCGCGACTTCTTTGCCAGTTCGGCCAGCGGACTGGGCGGAGTGGCGTTGGCGTCCTTATTGGCTCGCGACGGATTGTTGGCGGCCGACAACGTGGATCGCAGCCACGATCCGCTCGCCCCCAAGCCGCCGCATTTCGCTCCCAAAGCGAAGGCGTGCATCTTCGTCTTCCTGGCCGGCGCGCCCAGTCACATTGATCTCTACGACCCCAAGCCCGTGCTGGCGGAAAAGCATAACCAACCGCTACCGGCCGAGATGACCGAGAACGTGCGGTTTGCCTTCATCAAGAAGGAATCCGCCGTATTGATGGGAAGCCCGCGAAAATTCACACCGTATGGCGAATGCGGGATGGAATTGTGTGATCTACTGCCGCATGTCGGCTCCTGTGCCAACGACATCGCTTTGATTCGGTCGATGCACACGGACGCGTTCAACCATCACCCGGCCCAATTGATGATGACAACCGGCGTCCCGCGTTTTGGTCGCCCCAGTCTCGGTTCCTGGTTGACTTATGGATTGGGAAGCGAATCCGAGAATCTCCCCGGCTATGTGGTGCTTACCGCCGGCCGCGGCAGCAGTGGCGGCGTGTCGAATTGGACCAGCGGCTTTTTCCCGTCGACTTATCAAGGCGTGGTGTTTCGGAGCCAAGGCGAGCCGGTGTTGAATCTGAACAGCCCGCCCGGCGTGACGCCCGAGATGCAACAGTTGGGGCTCGACGCGCTGCGTGAACTAAACGGCGAGCACTATCAACAATTCGGCGACCCGGAAATCGCGAGCCGCCTGAACTCCTATGAATTGGCCTTTCGCATGCAGTCGGCGGCGCCGGAACTAATCGATCTGGCTGGCGAATCGCAACCGACGTTGGACGCTTACGGCGTCGGACGCAAAGAGCCGGAGAAAACGAATTTCCGAGGCGGCGGGGCGGACGTTTATAATCAGTTCTCAAAGAATTGCCTGCTGGCTCGGCGATTGGTCGAGCGTGGCGTGCGCTGTGTGACGCTCATGCATGCTTCTTGGGATCATCATAGTAATCTGGATGATGAGATTTCTTATAACGCCGGCATGTTGGACCAGCCCGTCGCGGCACTTGTCCAAGACTTGAAGCAGCGCGGGATGCTGGACGAGACGCTGGTGATCTGCGCCGGCGAGTTCGGCCGCACTCCACTGGCCGAGAATCGCGGCGGCAACAAACAAAACACGGGCCGCGACCACCATCCTTATGCCTTCAGCCTCTGGATGGCCGGCGGCGGAATTCGCGGCGGCCAAGTGCTCGGCAAGACCGACGACATCGGTTGGTCGCCGGTCGAGGATCCGGTTCACATCAACGACCTTCACGCAACTATTTTGCACCTATTCGGCTTCGATCACCTGCGGCTCTCACACCGTTACAAAGGATTAAATGTGCGGCTGACCGATCAAGGCGGCAAGGTCGTTGAAAAGCTGTTGGCATAAACACGGAGACACGCAACACACACTGCCAAGCCATGTGTGATCGCGTGACCGAATTCCGTTGCCAACGAATCCGCGGCTACTTCACTCGGCGCACGCGATGATTCAGCGTGTCGCCAATATAGATCGCGCCAGTCGCATCCAGACAAACACCATGCGGACGATCCATCCCGGCATCGGTAGCCGGGCCGCCGTCCCCTGCCCCGCCCCGCCGACCGCCCGCGACGGTATCGACGGTGTTGTTGGAAAGATCGATCCGCCGAATCGCATGGTTTTCGGTATCCACCACATACACGTTGCCGTCGGGCCCCAAGGCGATTCCTTTGGGACCGTTATAGGTAGCCTTGGCCGCGGGGCCGCCATCGCCCGTGTAGCCCGACTTGCCGGTGCCAGACACATGTTGCCACTTGCCTTCTTTCAAGTCCATCTTCCACACACTGTGGCCTTCGCGGAGCGCGATCCACATGGTGTCTCCCTGGATGAACAACGCTCGGGGGCCTAAGACCGGATTGTCCCGAGCGACTTGGCCGTCGACCGGCAAACGTCGTTCGCGGCTGCCGGCGATCGATTCGACTTGGCCCGTTTTCAGATCGACGCGACGAATGCGGTGATTGCCGATATCGGCGATGTACAGCCCGCCATGCCCATCCAACGCGATGCTGTGAGGTTGTTGAAACTGGGCGTTTGTGGCCGGACCGCCGTCGCCGCCGTAGCCCGCCTTGCCCGTGCCTGCCACGGTCGAAATCATGCCGGTCTTGGCATCCACCCGACGCACGACATGGTTCTTCATTTCCACGAAGAACATATTACCGGCCTCGTCAAAACGAATCTCATACGGTTCGTTCAGCTTGGCTTTTACCGCCGGGCCGCCATCGCCGCTGTAACCCATCTCGCCCGTGCCCGCAACGGTCGTAAGCTGGCCGGTCTGGCGATCCAAACGGCGCACGCGGTGATTCCGAACTTCGCAAATGTAGAGCGCTCCGTCCGGACCGATCTCGACACCAAACGGATCGCCCACATTGATTTCGAGCGCCGGCCCTTCGTCGCCGTTATTCTCCGGCTTGCCGGAACCGGCAACGGTTTCGATCCGCGGCGGCGCGGCCAAGACGGCGGGCGTGACTGCCCCGCATGCGGCAATGAACAGCAGCGGGCAGGCGAATCGGGCCACGATTTGGTGGAACACGGGCTTCATGGAAGTCTCTCACGGGTGGGAGCGAATTGGATTGGTGACAGGGCGGAATGGTGGCTGCATCAAGCTTCGTTTCGTGGAACCGCCGGAACGCCATTCGCGGCGGCCACGGGGATCGGCCCACGGTTCGGCCAAGCCACCACATTCCCTAGGCGGCTCGAATCGACCGGCCTAAGATACGACCGAAAGTAATCACCTACTCGGGAGAATGCCAGATGAAAGCCGCTTACATCGAACAAACCGGTCCGCCCGAAAACATCCAGTTCGGCGACGTGCCGCAGCCGACGATCTCCGGTTCGCAAGTCTTGGTGAAGGTCGGCGCGGTGGCCGTTAATCCGATCGACACGTACATCCGCAACGGAGCGAATTATTGGGAATTGCCCAAACCGTTCATCATCGGATGCGATTTGGCGGGCACGGTCGAACAGGTCGGTCCCGAGGTGCGGCATCTGGCGGTCGGCGATCGCGTTTGGGGCTCGAACCAAGGACTCATCGGACGGCAAGGGACGTTCGCCGAATACTGTGCCGTCGATGAATGCTGGCTCTACAAAACGCCGGACGCCGTTTCCGACGAAGCCGTTGCGGCCTGTGCTTTGGTCGGCATTACGGCTCATCTCGGTCTATTCCGCGAAGCCCGGATTCAAGCCGGCGAAACGTTGTTCGTCAACGGAGGCAGCGGCGGCGTGGGCTCGATGGTCGTACAGATGGCTCGGGCAGCCGGCGCTCGTGTGATCGCCACCGCCGGCTCGGACGAGAAAGCGGCGGCGTGCCGCGAGATCGGCGCGGAAGCGGCCGTGAATTACAAAACGCAAGATGTGGGCGAAGCGGTGAAACAATTCGCACCCTCCGGCGTGAACGTGTATTGGGAGACCGTTCGCGAGCCCGACTTCGACAAGATCGTCTCGTATCTCGGCGAGCGAGGTCGTGTGGTGCTGATGGCCGGCCGCGACGCGCGTCCCCCGTTTCCGGTCGGCCCGTTCTATGTAAAAGGCTGCTCGCTACACGGCTTTGTCATGTTCAAAGCCACGCCGGACGAGCAACGAGCGTGTGCTGACGATATCAGTCGCTGGCTGGCGGAAGGCAAGCTGAAGGCAAACATCTCGAAAACCCTGCCGCTGTCCGAAGCCGCCGAAGCCCATCGGCTGCAAGAGAACAACACGCTGCACAAGCAACAAACGCTGGCAGGCAAGATCGTGCTAAAGCCGTGAGTGGATCAACGATCTGATTGACCGTCGAAATTGGTCCAGGGTTGATCTATAACATGCGAGGTGTTTCGAGGGCCCAGTCCAGCGAGATGGAGAAAGAAAGCTCCGACAAGGCGGAGTATTCCAAAGATGCGTTCAGCTTGACGGTGACGAGCGGGCTTCCTCGCTGCCCTCGTATACGGCCAACTCCTCGTTAAGCCTGGCGATCAGCTTACGGGATGCCAGCCTCGTAAAACCCCTTCACCATCGGATGGTCACGCTGAAGCGTCTCAAGTCGATTTTGCAGATCGCGGGAGTTCAGACTGGGCGTTCTCATGTCTGGTATTTGTTGTAATCACAGTTCAATCTCCACAACCTTTGAAAAAGCGTCTGCCGTCGGATTCGCGTCCGGCCAAAGAATTCTAGCCCACCTTGCCGTGTGCCAGAGAGGCGCTTAGATACTGGCTGACTCTCGGCCAGCTTCCGCCCCGCGCCATCCAATCCCTTTCCGCATCAACCTTGTCACCGTAGCCACGCAGCAATTTAACTTCTTGATTTGTTAACCAGCTTCAGATTGACGCTGGCGATCTTGTTTGAACTCTTTGTTCTTGTACGATACAGCGGAGTAATTTGAGTAATCAAGTCAGGCCGCACGGGCGCGGGCAATACGACTTCGATGGTTTCGTCGTAACGATCCCACGTCGAGTCCAGACTGCGCCGCGTGCAATAAGCTGCCGAGACTGGCTGGGGTATCGAGAGTCACTTTGAGATCCGCAATGCATTGTTGTTGGTGAGCATCACGGACGAACGTTAGGTCTTCATCTTCAATCTTGATGCCCGGTGATTCGGCCTTTCAAGCCACCTGGTGCCAATTGCCGGTCTCAGTTCGATGTACAGAGTCGCTGGCCAATGATCCGCAGACGTCTTGAAAGTGACTGCCGCAAGATTTCGATGACGATGGCTCAACGTCGAGAGCCAGTGCCAAAGCAATGCAGATGAACGGGTTAGCCTCAAAGACAGTGTCTTTGCGTCGAGAATGAAAGACGCCAAATATCACATCAACGGAACTGGCAAAACGCCTTTGCCACGGCGACCCCGGCCAAGGCGGATTCCATTCCGTTTGACGCGTGCGATCTTCGGCTGTGTGGATAGATGCACGAACTTCAATGCGGAAACCCTGCTGCTGGCTAAAGAATCCATGAAAGTCCGGAGGTTTGGCGGGTGGGAGCTTGTTACGACAACTGGCGGCTCCGACCTGTGATTGTAGCCGCATGGGGGCTGCTTGTCCCATTCAGAACGCCCACCAACGCAGACACCGGGAATCAAGATTCTCGTACTTGGACGCGGCAAAGCTAACTGCGGCAAGCGAAGCGTGCGGCATGCACAGCATGCCCTACGTTTCCTGGGCAAGCCGCGTCGCCAAGCCACCGCCACGCTCGCAGGCAAGTGCCGCTCTGGCACAGAGCGAAAATCATTGCAGCGGAGTTGGGATGACCAATGCGTGGCTGCAAGAACACGGGTTACCCAGTCTGAAGACTCTCTGGGCATCGCTTGCCCACCTTCAGCCAAACTGCCGGATGCGGACCGCATGTCCGGCGGTGCCGGGTGGGCGTCCTGAAAGGATGGCTCTAACCCGATTCGCCGCCGCACCGGGTCTGATCGAGATCGTTCATCAGATCCTCGTTGAGCACCGCTTCCAATAGTACATCCGCGGCCACCACCGATCGCGGGATTGCCGCAGCGAGGCGAGGGCATTTCGTTCGCAGCAGTTGAATCTCCACAAAGCTGGAATTTCGGCGAGCGTCGACGGCAACAGGAAGAGATTTCTTTTCCGAAGCGGCAGCCATTCCGCACCGCAGTCGCGCGAAAAACAATGCTTCTTTGGCGATGAGCTCGATCTCGACATGGTCGTCATACGACACAGTGCGCTGTATGGCAATTTCGCTGATTACAAGATGCTCAAAAACGTGCAGTGACCTTTAGGCGAAGACAGGAATACGCAAATAGCAGGAGGAGCATCCAAGCTAATAGCACCTGAAGGATGGAAAGCACCAGCAGAAAAAGATTGGGAGCTTGTGGGCGAAGGCCTGCGGCAGGACGAAGATACTGCCCGCTACACATTGGTCAGTATGAGCATCGCCGACAACCCGAACCTAAAAACGGGGTAAAGCACGCTGCTGAGTGTTTGGGTGATGTAAAGACTTTTCACTGATCACTGCCCCGTTAGTTGTCAGGTTGCAGGCCCAGACAAAAGAATCCGAGTAAGTCCGGATTTGGCGGGTGGGAGTCATTTGATTGAAACAACTGGCGACTCGACCGATCAGCAGCACGCTGCTTGTCCCAGATTCAGTCCGCCCGCCAAACGCAAGGACACCGGGAATCCAGATTCTCGCACTTGGATTGCGGCAAGTTGAACTCCGCAATAGCTTGCGGGCATTTACCAGCATGCCCTAAGTTTACTAGTCATTCAATCATTGCCAGTCCGCACGCTCACCCTTGTGACATGCATTTCCGTTGCAGTGAGCCGATCACCTGATTGATTGCGAATCCAGCCGAGTCAATCATGAACGTCTGCTGGCACTTCATCATCGTCAAATAGCGTCGGAACAAATCTCGTTCTTATCAGGATCAAAAAAGTGCATTTTTCCCTTGAAGATACCGCAATAAGTGCGTTGGCCGCTTCACTGATGGTCTCATATTGCCGTTGGACACGCACAGCTGCAACAGCGCTTTGGCGGTTTGGCATTAATAAATCGCGTCACCCTTTGTTTCGCTGAACGGAACGTACTTGCTACCAGAAAAGGCATTGAAGCAGTTGAGCGTCAACGTTTACATATGATTCTCGACCGGATTCCAACAAAGTCGATTCAGTTTTTCGGCTGTGACCCAATCGTGACCTAGACAACTGGCACGCATCCGACGCAATATCAATTCCAATAAAACGACGATCCGATAAAGTTGCCGCCACCAGCGAAGTCCCGCTGCCACAAAAATGGATCAAGAACAATATCGCCAGTGTTGGTACTTAGTTCAATAATTCTCTCAAGAAGCAGAATTGGCTTTTGAGTTGGGTATCCGACGCGCTCATTTGCTTTCGGATTTAGATACGGAATGTCCCATACGTCACCAAGGGGAACGCCATTTTTTGTTCCGTTTGAAATACAGTTCCTTCCTCATTGCGTCTGTATATCGATTTTCCGTGTGCGTCTCTAGCACGTTGCTGAAGAATCTGATCGACGTTTGCTGACGGCGAGTAATCAGTGAACATCTGATTGAAAGTGAAATCCTCACCTCGTGTAATAAAGAATGTTCTGGTGCGATGCAAGAAGACCGTTTTTGCTGTTTGACCAACGTCGATAGGCCCAGCCAAATTTAGATCGCAATCGATCCGCCCCAAATACATCATCCAATACCGCCCTCGCAATGTGAATCGCATTTTCTGTCGCAGTGAAAATAAATTGAGCCTGTGTTTTTCAGCACTCGGATGGCATTGGCTTACACGCTGGTGAATGAATTCCGCGTATTCGTGATGAGAGCTCCGCCAGATCATCAAACGCAAAAGTTTTCGAGCGTTCACGATTTGTGGATTGTGCCGCTTTGGCGTCAAGAAAGGGGGGTCGAGGTAGATTAGGGTCGACCGAGCCGTCGGGGCAATGCTTATCATTGTCCTTGCAATCACCTTGAAGCACTTCATCAAGCTGTGGTTGGACATATTTTCGGCGGCGATTTTTCTGAGGATTCCATGCAGGTCTACTCCGTCCTTGATTTCACGTATTTCAAGCCGCGTCACCGAAGTGATACTCGCCGCCGACACCATCATACAGCGTTTCGATGTCTGCTGAATCCGTATCGCTTGTGATCTGTTCGATAGCAGAACATCACGCGAATTGGGCGAAACCCCGCATCGCCGATGGCTTGAATTCGCGTGTGCTCTTAGTGATATGGTCGCCATCTGTGGTCGCGTCTCGCCATTTTATCTCCAGCCGCGTCTTTGTCGACTTGGCAGTCAATTTCAAACGTTTTTATGTTGACCTCTGCGTGGTTGGCACGGCGGAGGCTTCCGGACGCGGGAAACTTGTGGCGAAAGCAGGCTTTTGCGGCGTTCTCAAGGAACGAGCCAGCGTACTGTACAAGTGAATCGCGTTCTCTTTGTTTTGATAAACGTCAATCAAGCGACCTTCTTCATCGCTAACCCCAAGGACTTGGTAAATTAGAAAGTGAGAATCGTCGTCCGAAGCCAATTTCGGTACGTTTGTCGATCTGTTTCTTGAGCGTTTCCGCAGTACGTCTTTGCGTGAGTTCGCGAATTTCTTCGATTGTCAAGCTAAACTCCAATGTTAGGCTGAATGCTCTACGTAACTTAATTAATCGCCCTGGCGTTTACCCCGGATAATGTTCTTATCGCGGGTTTTATCACCGGGGTCACTCCGGGTTTTTACACTTTTATCACGGACTCGCGTGGATTTTATCGGGGTGGCGACGATGAAGCGCGGATGTTTGGGGCCTGAGTCGTGGCTGGCAGCAATGATTGATGGTGTGCTGGTGGATTGTTGGAGGGTGAGCGATTGGGGGTTACGGCTTGGGTCGAGCGGTTCTGCCAGGGGTGCCGCGCTACGGCAAGGCGGGCTCGGGCGATGGGCGATGATTTCCGAGTTGGCTGAGGCGGGCTTGCGGCGAGGGCGGACTGGCTGGGAGAGCGGGCCGTGTGGCTGTGAGCGAGTGGGCGTCGGCCGCTGGCGAGTCGTGCTGCGATAAGACTGGCGGTTCCGGGCGTCAGATTGGCCGTTCCGCTGGCGAAGTGGCCGCTTCCGCTCGGCGAATGCTCGTTTCCGGTCACGAAGCGGGGCGTTCCGCTGTGGGCAAGGCTGCTTCCGCTTGGCGAATGCCTCGCCTGCTCGGCGAATTGGCCATTCCGGTCGACAAATGGCTCGTTCCGCTCGGCAAATCGGCTGCTCCGCTCTCGGAATGGCGGCTTCCGCTCCATAAACGGGTGATTCCCGCAGCGGAACGGGGCATTCGACGAGCGGAAGGGCTCATTCCGCGAGCGGAAGACACCGTTCGCCTCAGCGGAAACCTCCGTTCGACGAGCGGAATAGGCGACTTCGACGACCGACGTTATGAGACTAGCGGGCTGGCGTCGGGGGTCTACCAGTTTCGCGTATCGCCAAACAGTTTGGGCAATGGGCCCGCTGAGCGAGCCGGCGTCGGTGAATGTGCGCCCGTCGATCAGTTGCCGGGCCCGCCGCTGGGCGGTGTTTGATGAGGTGACGATGAGTTTGTTTACCGATGCGATGCCACCACGAGCGACTTCGTTGCGGGCTTATCGCCAAATGCTGGGCGGCGTGCCGGAGGTGGCCGGCGAGTCGATCGGTGTGAGTGTGTCGGTCGTCCAGTCAGGACCTGTTGCCCGGCACGAGTTATCAGTTTTGGTTGGTAGGTGTGAATAGTTTGGGTGAAGGACCGGCGAGTGAGTTGGTGGGGTTTGAGCCGGTGGTTCCGCATGCTGGTGGAGTGAGCGGCGAGGTTTTGGCTGTGGAGGAGACGAGGGGGAAGAGGTTAATGGTTAATCGTTAATGGAGAATGACAAATTCAAAATGATTGAGAGCGGGGTGGGTTCGTGGTTCTTTGTTCAGGCCTTTGTTCGTGGTTGTTGGTTTGTAACTGCTAACTGCTAACTGCTAACTGCTAACTGCTAATCCTGCTGAAGGCTCTTCCCTTCGTGTCTTCTAAGGTGTCCTTCGTGGTTGCTTGAGATTTGTAGCGAACTTGTGGGCGGCTGGGGCTCGCTCCGCTCGACCCCAGGCACATTCCTCGAAGGGAACAGGTTA
The DNA here is from genome assembly GCA_041399085.1 of Pirellulaceae bacterium. Classification (GTDB taxonomy): domain Bacteria; phylum Planctomycetota; class Planctomycetia; order Pirellulales; family Pirellulaceae; genus JAWKTM01. The sequence continues at coordinate 47,870 of JAWKTM010000016.1, read as the reverse complement.
ATGGTTAATCGTTAATGGAGAATGAAAAATTCAAATGATTGAGGGCGGGGTGGGTTCGTGGTTCTTTGTTTGTGGTTCTTTGTTCGTAGTTCTTTTGTTCGTGGTTGTTGGTTTGTAACTGCTGAACCGCTAACTGCTAACCGCTGAAGGCTCTTCCCTTCGTGGTCTTCGTGTCCTTCGTGGTTGTTAGGTGATTTGCAGCGAGCTCGCGGGGCGGCTGGGTATGGAGGGTCGACTGGCCTTGTATTTGATACAAGAACGACGAAAACGGGCGACCTGATTTAGGTCGCCCGTTGAATCGCGCGGGTGGATGGTCGGCGGGGCTCTCCCCTTCCTCGCCAGTTATCCGACCTGGGCGAAACCGGTGTCTTAGATGCCGAAGATCGACATGAAGCGGCGGCGAGCCGACTTCTCTAGTTTCTCTTGGTCAATCGAACTATCGGCTGGAGTTATGGACTCGGGTGACTCAATCGGCGCGGACTCCGTCTCCAACGCTGGATAGGATTCGGCCGGTTGTTCGTATTCACCGTAGGTCGGTTGTGACATCTCATAGTTCGTGTCGCAGGAAGTGCAGCCGGCCGGCACACTAGTCGCACAGCCCATCGGCTGGCACGAGGGCAAGCAATGCAGGACACGGTGCATGCCGCAGCCAAATCGCGGCCAGCTCGGAGCGGGCATTTTCGTGGGGCAGAAATGGCGTCGTTCGGCACAGTAGTTGTCCCAAAGTCCTTGGCAGCAACCCGTTTTGCAGCCTGCGTATCCGGGGCGATTGCATGAGTAGCAGCCGGCCGAAGCGCCACAGCCGGCGGAGTATCCGGCCGATTGACCGCACGTCGCGCAGCCACCGTAGTTGGCCGGTTCGGCATGCGCTTCATGGCCATTGTCGACATACGAGTTGTCGATCACCGGGGCCGATTCCAGCGCCGGTTGAAACAGTCCGCGCCAAGCCGCTTGGCTGGAACCGACAAACGTGATCGTCAACAACATCGCCCAAACACAGATCGCTTTCATCGCATCATGCTCCCGTGGAAAAACCGACGCAGACCGGGTTGTAACCCCTGGTCATGGAAACCTGCTCCACATTGCTCGCGACTACCTTCGCCGCGGCGGGTGTCCCGGTGTGCGTCTGAAGAAACATGCCACCTGATTCGCCGTAGAGCAAACGCAACCGTTGCATTTTTTCAATATTGCCCAGACGGAACCGACGGCCGCGGCCGAGTGGAAATCGTCGTATCTGGTTGTGAGCCAGCAGGTTGTTGATAAGATCGAACGCGTCGCCGCCGTGTCGATTTTTTGCCACGCGCCGGCACAAACCGCCCTGCCCTTCTCGTTTGCCGGAGCCGATCTGTTTGCCGCCCGCCGTCATCATCCCCCTGATCGGACTTTTGTGGTGCGGCGGAGTCGCGCTGTTGGTGATGCGCCGTGGAGCGGTTCGCGAGACGACGTTGGTAGCCGGGTGGTGGTGGAGCGTCGCGACGCTGACTTTTCTGGCGATCGTATTGGTCGTGTTTCACGCTGGCTGGGTGAGGCCAGCTTGGCGCGAGCCGCTGCGGTTTGTCGCGGCGGTCGGGTTGTTCTGTCCGCTGATGTCGTTGCTGGGAGCCAAACGGCCGCAAGACCGCGCGTGGAATTTCATCGTGCTTTCGTTGTGGATCGTGTTGGCCATGCCAGCGGCCGAGGCGGCTTTCTTGCAGCGTGGCCAACCGCTCGAAATCCGCGGCGCGCGAGCCTGGTTTCTGTGGGCGCTGATCGGTCTGGGACTCGTCAATTTGCTGCCGACGCGTTTCTGGCTGAGCAGCCTGTTGCTGGCGTTCGGGCACATATTGCTATTGGCGCGCTATCTGCCACTGATCGAACGCCCGTGGTTCATGGCCGCCGATGTGGCGGGATTCGCCGCCGTCATCGCGGCCTTGGGCTGGGCGGCCTTCAACCGACGCCGGAGGCCGGAGTGCGGTTTGGACCGAGTTTGGCTGGACTTTCGCGACAGTTTTGGCACGCTGTGGGGTTTACGCGTGGTGCAACGAGTGAACGCGGTGGCTCAGGCCTCCGAATGGCCCGTCCTGCTGCACTGGTTCGGCTTTCACGATCTGGAAGCGGATGCGTTCGACAAACTTCCGCCCGAAGCGCGTCGAGCATTGGATCAAACGCTGCGAAACCTGCTGCGACGCTTCGTGTCGGACGAATGGATTGCCGCGCGACTATCCCGCCCCGTAGACTAACAACGCGTGGGACGCGGCGGCTTTGATCATTACCGAGGAGGAAATTTTGTGATGAATACGCGAGTCATGTTGGTTTTTCCGCTGTGTTTGTTGCTGCTGGCCGGATGTTCGAACGGCAGTCGTGAGTCGGCCGACGAGTCCCCGAAAACCGATCCAGCGACACCTGCGACGGTGGATAACCCCGTCGATGATCTGCCAAAACCGGAGCCGCCGGTGGTCGAGAGCGCGCCGGTCAGTCCCGGCCCCGATTCGCCCGTTGATATGCCAGCTCCGACGGTCGACAAGCCGAACAATGAGCCGATTATTAGTGGTCGGCCGGCCGGCGATGCGGGAGCGAGTGCGTCCGAGGAGTCGGCAGACAGCCTGAACGCCCCCGAATCGCCCAGCGTCTTTCGGTCGCTAGGCCGGGCGCTATTACGCGGCGCGGCCAGTGCGTCGAACGAGGGCAAACCAGCCACGGAAACTCCGACAGCGGATTCACCACTTAAATAGCTTCTTGGATATGAGACACACAACGAGCTTTTAACCTACGACTTCACCTCTACCGGCAACTCATCAATTTTCGCCGCCAGGATGAAATCGTTCTCGCTGAGTCCGCTGATGGCGTGCGTCCATAGCTCGATCCACACTTGGCGATAACTTTCGATATGTAAATCGGGATGATGGCCGTCGGCTTCGGCGACTCCGGCCACTTGGTTGAAGAATGTGAGGCCGGCCATGAAGTTTTTCATGGTCCAATCCTTGCGAATTCGCTGGCCGTCGTGCGTGATTCGCCAACCGGTAAGCTGCGTCAGTTGCTGTTCGGCCTGTTCGCGCGAGTATCGCTCGACGCCTCCTTCACACGGCTTACATTTCTTTTGCACCAACTCGGCCGGGGCTTGAATTTCCATCATCGTGGCTCCAAGGTTCGTGGCTTCGGATTACGAAACGAATGGCTGTGCGCATTCTAACAACGATGCCGATGGTGACGAGAACGACGTCCCGCCTCGCCGCGATCGCCGCCCGCGCGACAAAATGAACCGGTTGCGCGTTACTTCGTCGCGCATACGCATTTCGCGGGCTATGGTTGGTTAGACCCAAATTGTCCGATCGTTTTCCGAGGCCGCAGTCTAACGCCATGTCATCGAATTCGCCCATGACACCGTTCGCCGCGAATACCGGGGCTGGAGCCACCACCGCTCGCATCCAGCCGCGACGTCGGCTGCGGACATTTCCCACTCCGGTCGCTCATCGCCCGCGAGTCACTCCGTTCCCGGCCGCCGCGTCGCACCCAGTGGCGAACGCCCCGGATGTTTATGTGCCTCGATCGCGAGTCACGCCCGCTCCCAGCGCCACCCTTCCGGCGCGACTCCGTTCTGGCCCGGCCGCTCGCGCGATCACCTTCACGCTGGTGGCGACGGTATTGGCTTTGTTCGTCGGGTACCGCGCGACACTTTACTTCCAAGCCGTCAATGCGGTTCGCGGCGAAATCGCTTTCCTCTCCTCATCCACCGATGGCGTCGTGGCCGACGTGTTGGTTCGAGATGGCGAGTGGGTGGAAGCCGGACAGCCGTTGCTGGAAGTAACCGACGCTTCGGTCACGGCGGAAGTGGAATCGGTTGAGAATGAGCTGCGGCTGGTCGAATCCCAGTTGGCTTCTGCCCGAGCCACCGCGCGATGGTCGCCCACCGTCGGCGGCGCGGATATCGAACAACTCACGAACCAAGCTCAGCAGTTATCAAGCAAGCTGGACAAGCTTCGTCAGCAAACCGAATATCGCTTGCTGGTTGCCCCGTGCAACGGCCGAGTGCTCCGCATGAATCGCTTCACGGGCGAACAACTGCACCGCGGCGAGATGGTGATCGAGTTCCTGCCCGAAACCTAATCGGCGAACTCCGCGAACATCGTTTCCAGCAACTCCATCGGCAGCCCCACGACGTTCGACTCGCTTCCCTCGACAACGTGCAGCCAGCCAACACGGTCCTGATAGCCGAACGCCCCGGCCTTCCCTTCCCACGCGTTGCTGTCGAGATACTCGGTGAGTTGTTCGTCGCTGAGATCGTCCATCCGCAACACGGTCACATCCACGCGCGTTCGCAGCCGATTATCCGGCCGCCGCCACAGACACAGCCCGCTGTAGACGCGGTGCTCCGTGCCGCGCAGCAACCGCAGCATCTCGCGTGCGTGCCGCCGATTCTTGGGCTTTCCCAAGATATGTCCGCGGCATTCGGCCACGGTATCGCAGGCCACGATCAAGCCCGACTCGATACGCTCGGCCACATCGCGGCCCTTCTGAAACGCTAGCCGAGCGACCAATTCCGGAGGCGTCTCGCGGCTGCAAACTCCGCATTCGGCCGATTCGTGCGGCGCGATGACTTCAAACGCCAAGCCGGCTTCCGTCATCAGCTCGCGCCGTCGCGGAGATTGGCTGGCCAATATCAAGCGTTCGTGAGGAACTTGCATGCGGGGTCTTGCGTGTTCGAGGATGCGAGGTGATCGTTCAACGGTCCGTTTGCTTTACGTCTATTTGTGAGTCGAATCATGTCCGCTCGGCCGCCCATTTCGGTGTTGTACGAAGACAATCATTTGCTGATTGTCAACAAACCGGCGGGTCTGCCGACGATGGGCGTGACCGCAGATCGCGAGTCGGTGCTGACGCTGGCCAAGCAATACATTCGACGCAAGTACAATAAACCGGGCAACGTCTATTTGGGAACGGTCAGCCGGCTCGATTCGTTAGCCACCGGTGCGTTGGTGTTCGCTCGCACATCGAAGGCCGCGGCTCGGCTGACCAAACAATTCCTGGCGAAACCGAGGAAACGGTACTGGGCCATCGTCTCCCCAACGCCCGATCCGCCGGAAGATGACTGCGTGAATTGGGTCGCCAGGACGAACGACACCACCGCATGCAGATCGTCAAATCCGGTGCGACCGACGCGAAGGAAGCTCGACTGCACTACCGCACGCTCCGCCGATTGCCGCGCGGCGCGTTGATCGAAGTTCACTTGGAGACGGGCCGCAAACACCAAATTCGGCTGCAAATGGCTCATCGCGGCTGGCCGGTCGTGGGCGACACCAAGTACGGCAGCTCGCAAGCGTTTCCCTCGGGCATTGCTTTGCACGCTCGCCACTTGACGATCGAACATCCGACGCTGAAGACGCCCGTCACGGTTGTCGCCCCGTTGCCGGTCGCTTGGCAGAAGTGGGGCGTGACGGATCAAGGGTAGCCACTCCCCAAAAGCCGGTTTTGACGAGCCAGTTCGGGATGAGTTACCTTGGTAGGAACTCTTCTTGATTGCATGTATGGACCAATTCCTTGCCAACCGCCACTCGATCTCTGTTCCGCGACGCCGCTCTGCTCAGCAGCCTGGTGACGCGCGCCGACATCGACGCGGCGGTGGCGTTGATCCAAACGGATCCCGAGGCGCCCCCTGCCCCGCTGACGGTGGCGCCCGATGCTTTGTTGGCCGACAAGCTGGTCGACATGGAAGTGATCACGCGGTACCAAGCCGACCAGTTACTGGCGGGGCGGAACAAGCTGAATCTGGGGCCGTACATCATCACGGACTGGATTGCTCAAGGCGGCATGGGCCAAGTGTTCAAGGCCGAACACAAGATGATGGGCCGCGAATCGGCCGTGAAAGTGCTGCCGCTGAATAAGTCGACGCCGGAAGCGATCGCGAACTTCAATCGCGAGATCCGCACCCAGGCGCAGCTCGATCACCCGAACCTCGTGCGAGCCTACGACGCGGGGCACGACGGCAACGTCTACTACTTGGTCGTCGAGTACGTCCCCGGCACTGATCTGCGGCGGCTGGTTCGGTCGCAAGGTCCGCTGAGCGTTCAGCAGGCGGCCAACATCATCATGCAGGCGGCTCGCGGGATCGACTACGCTCATCAACGCGGTCTGATCCACCGCGACGTGAAACCGGGGAACATCTTGGTGCGGCCCGATGGCGTGGCCAAAGTTTCCGATCTGGGCTTGGCGGGGTTCGTTGACAAAGCGGAGAACGATCCGCGGGCGGGTAAGATCGTTGGCACGGCCGATTATCTCTCGCCCGAGCAAATCCTGTCGCCGGCCGAAATCACGCCGACCAGCGACATCTACTCGCTCGGTTGCACGCTGTATTACGCCGTGTGTGGCAAGGTGCCTTTCCCAGGCGGCACGCCGGCCAGCAAAGCCAAGCGGCACTTGGAAGAAACGCCTTGGCACCCGCGCCGTTTCGCGCCGGAGATCAGCGAGGAGTTCGTCGAGCTGATCGCCGACATGATGGAGAAGAAGCCCGACGATCGGATTCAGTCAGCGGCCGAGGTGGCTCAGCGACTGGAACCGTGGGCCAGCGACATTGGTCCGATCCGCACCCAGCACCTCAGCAAGTCGCCGTGGACTCCGCCCCCCTTGCCGACCGGCGGCGAAGACGATGCTCAAGAAACCAATCCCGGCTTCGCGGAATTCGAAGACGTTGGCTCGGGGCACTTCGACCCGTCCAGCCAAGGTTCGGACGGCACCTTCCCATTGTTATCCGGCCTGCAAGAAACCTCGCGAGTCCGCACGAATCACGGCCGCCGCAAGCCGCCGATCTTATTGTTGTCCGAAGCCAAGACGCTGATCGAATCGCCCACGATCACCAAATCCGCCGCCGTCGTCATCGCCCTAGCCATAGCCGTCCCCGCCGCCCTCCTGCTCGGAGCCATCATGGGATTCCTGGTCGGCTCGGTGATGAATTAGCAAGTGTTAGGTTATCCGGACCATTGCCTAACATCATTTCAGTTTACGACTTAATGTGTGAGATAGCTCTCACATAATCTCTCCGCGAACTCCGCGTCTCCGCGTTTCCACCTCTTCTCGCACCTCTATAAAGACATTCGAAACGCGGAGGCGCGGAGGACGCGGAGAGAAGAGATTGATAGGCACACGGACATGCACGGAGGTTTGCGGATTGTGAGTTTTCGATGAGACCCGATCACAGATTCTCACCGGGCAGAGATTCGTCTCGTAGGGGCTCGTCCAGAATGGGTTCATCAGGCACAGATTCATCCGACGAGGATTTGGCATTGTGCAGTCGCGATTCGTCGAAGAAGAGCGAGGCTTTGTCGGGTTGGGCGACGTACTCGAGTGCGAGTTGCAGCACGTTTCGAGTCAACTGCAACTGCAAGTCGGCTTTTGCCGCGTCTCGGCTATCATTCGCCCCGGTGGCCGCGGCGCGGCCGGAAGTGGCGGCTTGATAGACGTCGATCCAACGTGTGCGAAGTGCCGTTAGTTCCGCCGCGCTGGCCGGCAGATAAGTTTCGGCAGCGGACACCACGCGATCCAGAATCGCCTCGATCTCCGCCTCGCGGGCCTCGCGCACTTCGGTCAGGCCGCGCGGAAAGAACTCGATATATTCCACGCTCTCTTTACCGAACTGCCCGTGCAATGTGCCGGCCAAGCCGCTCAATCGAGTCAAGATAAGTTGAAAGTGCGTCTCTTTGGCGGCCGTGCGAGCTTTGCCAATCGCATCGGCGGTCACTTCATTCGAGACCGTTCCGCCGAACGCTTCGTAGGCCGCACTGGTCTGGGTCAACATGCCGTCGTATTGGCCGCCTTCGTTCTGCTGACTCAAACGGCCGAGATGATCCTGCGTAAAGTCGAGCAACTCCGCTCGGCTGATTTCCTTACTGGCGAATTGCAATTCAAAGAAGCGATGAATCCTGAGCATCGGAAGACTCCCTGAAGCTTTGAGAAACAGCCTGTTGAGGGGATTCTATCCGAACCAGCACTCGGAAATCAACGATTTGGCTTACCGTAAATTCAAAAAGTGCGGCGAGCCTTTTTAGTCACAACCGATCCACCCCCGTGACAGACATTCCGAAAACTTGGAACGCCTCAATCGACGTCGGATTGCCCATTCCGAAAACTCGGAAAGCCTGATTCGGCGTCGAACTGGCCATTCCGAAAACTTGGAATGGACAAAACGACTTCGGTTCGGCCGTTCCGAAAAGTTGGAACGCCTAATTCGGTGTCGTTTTGTGCGTTCCGAAAACTTGGAACGGCCAAATCGACGTCGGATCAGCCGTTCCGAAAAGTCGGAATGGGCGAATCGACGCCGACGGGGGCATTCCGAAACGTCGGAATGCACGAATCACCCCTGAATCGGATGTTCTAGAAAGTTTGAGAGGCGTTGCCGAATCGATTGGGTTGGCTCACTCAGATCAAAACGCATCGGTGCGTCATGCTACCAGCTTCCCATGAGCAGCCCGTCAATTGCTCGAAAGTGTTGATCGCGGGTGACGAAGGTCAGTGAGTGTTGCTTTGCTCCGCCTCATCGGTTTGGATCAGCGGCGGGTCGTCTGGCATCGCGTCGACGGGGGCGATGTCGTGCAGGGCCAATGTTTCGGGGCGGCGGTGTTTTAGGCGGTGATCGGGGCGGAAGAATCGCCAGTGCAGCCAGAAGATCACGATCCATTGCGGTCCCCAGAAGAATAGCAAGGTGATTGCCGCGAGCGCGAACAGGTCCTCAAGATCGCCTTCGATCAGCACCATCACGATCCAGGGCGAAATGACGACCAAGCCAACCAGTACGCCGAGCGTCAGGCGATGCCGCGTCTGCATGCGAGGGAACCAGAACGTCGCCAACCAAGCGATGATCGGCATCAAGCCATACGCGAACAGATAGAGCCCGGCCAGGAACTCGCCATAGTCGGCGCCAGCCACTCGCGGCAATGCGAAGATCACGCTGACGGCGATCGTGACGATGAACAGACCTCGCAGACGAAACTGGCCGGTTTCCATCTGCGACGCTTTGATCTCGTCGATCAGGCGTTCGGATCGCGATTTGGCAGGCGGTTCTTCCACGGCGTTGGACCTAGTTAAATTGGCTCTCCGGCTTTTGACCACGCGACCGGCAAACGCTTGCTCGGCCCGCGAACGCTACTTATCGTAAGACATCCGTCGGCTGGCGAGGCTAGAAAGCCGCCCGGTTGGACTGATCGTTGCCAACTGGTTTCGCCGCGCGACGCATCTCCCCCGATTCAAAACCTACCGAGAGGCAAAACTCCCATGAACGTATCCCGTCGACATCTGTTGCAATCATCCGCCGGCGCCGCGCTGTTGGGCGCCGCGTCGCTGTCCGGCGTCGCTCAAGCCAAGGAAACCGACGCGAAGCCCGCCGACGACGGCCCGGCCGTCAAGCAAGGGCGGATCAACCAGTCGATCGTGCAATGGTGCTTCGCCGACTATTGGGATGTGCCGCAGCAGATCAAGGTGGCTAAGCAACTGGGCTGCAAGAGTATCGAGTTGCTGGACGCCAAATATTTCCCGCTGCTCAAAAAGGCCGGGCTGGAGTGTGCGATCGCGACGGTCGACATGAGCCCCGATCCGCCGTTCCTCCGCGGCTTGAACAATCCCAAGTACAAGGACCGCGTGTTCAAAGCGACGAAGGACGCTATCGACGCCTGTCAGGCTCATGGCTTCAAGCGTGCGATTTGCTTCACCGGCATGGCCGAGGATGTGTCGGCCGAAGAGGGCGCGGACAACTGCGTTAAACATCTGAAGGAGCTAATGCCTTACGCCGAAAAGGCAAAGGTGACGCTTTGCCTGGAGATGCTGAACACCCGCGAAGACACGCACCCGATGAAAGGCCATCCGGGCTATCAAGGCAACCACACGGACTACTGCATCGACATCCTGAAGCGAGTCGGTTCGCCGTATGCCAAGTTGCTGTTCGACATCTATCACGTTCAGATCATGGACGGCGATGTGATCCGGCGAATCCATCAGCACAAGGATTACATCGGTCACGTCCACACGGCCGGCAATCCGGGGCGTGGCGAGTTGGACAACAAGCAAGAGATCAACTATCCGCCGATCATGCAGGCGTTGTTGGACGTCGGCTATGACGGGTTTGTGGGGCAGGAATTCATTCCGACGCGCGATCCGTTGGTTGGTCTGCGCGAAGCGGTCTCGCTGTGTGATGTGTAGGCCGCTCTGGGCGAGAAAGGATGGCTCGCCATGACGACGCTTCGCTGGGGCGTGATCGGCGCGGGACGATTCGGTTTGATCCACGCCCGCACGATTCGTTCGCTGTCGCAATGCCGGTTGGTCGCATTGTGCAATCGCAACGCGGACCGGCTGGAGGCGGCGCGAGCCGAGTTTCCGGAAGCGACGGCGTACAGCGACTACCGCGAGTTGCTGGCCGATGCGTCGATCGACGTGGTCAGCATCACCACGCATTGGCGCGAGCACGCGGCGGTGGCAATCGACGCCTTGGCCGCCGGTAAACACGTGCTGTTGGAAAAGCCGCTGGCGAGTTCCGTCGAGGAATGCCGGCGAGTGCTGGACGCGGCGAGTGGCTCGACGGGAAAACTGCTGGTAGGCCACATCTGCCGCTTCGATCCGCGGGTGGCTTTGGCCAAGCAAGCGATCGACTCGGGCCGCATCGGGCGAATCGTGTCGATGCACGCCAAGCGAAACTTGCCGCGAGCTCCGGGGCACATCCGGCTGGACAAGATCTCGCCGCTGATGGGCGACGGGATTCATGACGCCGACCTGATGATGTGGTTTCTGGGGCGAGCGCCGTCGCGCGTGTTCGCTCGCGAAGTGCGTGTCGATCCGTTTCGCTACGCCGATATCGGCTGGGCGATGTTGGAGTTCGACAGCGATGCGATCGGCGTGGTCGAAACCAACTGGCGGCTGCCGGAGAACACGCCCACGGTGATCGACGCCCGGATGGAAGTGATCGGCACGGACGGCTCGCTCACGATTGATTGCTCGGCCACCGGACTGTCGGTGCTGGACGGCGCCGGCATGAAGTCGCTGGACACGGACTATTGGCCGACGGTGTTCGGCCAGCCGACCGGCGTGCTGCGATCAGAGATCGAATACTTCGCCGAGTGCATTCGCCACGATCGGCCGGTTGAAATCATCACACCTGCCGAAGCAGCTCGGGCCGTCGCCGTGATGCAAGCCGCCGAAGAGGCTCACGTGGCCAACTCGCGGAGTTCGTTTAAACAAACTCGCCACGCTCGCCCTGCCCTGCCCCCGCAGCTCTCCTGCTCGCGAATTCACGATTGCTTAACCGAGTCTTCATATGAAGGTTCTAAGTTCTTTGGCTTAAGTTTCTGTGATCGAAGCCAGGAAAACTCGAGCTTGGGCGTCTGCGAAGTCGCTTGATCGTCGGTCGTTTTTGCGTAACGCGTCAGCCATTGCCGGCGTCGCGGCGGTGGGAGCCAGTTTTCACAATCTTGTAATGCGTTGCCAAGCGGGCGAGTTCCGTCTGGCCAGGCACGGTTACGGTCCGCTGCATCCGGTCCGCGACGAAAGCACGGGTTTGCCGCTGCTGGAGCTGCCCGGAAGGCTTCCGCTATCTCAGTTTCGGCTGGGCTGGTGATCCGATGAGCGACGGGCGACCGACGCTAACGATGCACGATGGGATGTCGGTCATCGCGGTGACGAGAAGACGATCACGATCTGCCGCAATCACGAAGTCAGACGGCGACGGGCTGCCGTTCGCCGACGCGCGCACAGCTTTGATCCCCACGCGGCCGGCGGCTGCACGCTGCTGACGTTCGATCGCATCAACGAGAAATTCCTGCCGGCTCGGCCCGTGCTTTCCGGCACGGTGAAAAATTGTGCGGGCGGCCCAACGCCGTGGGGCAGTTGGCTCTCGTGCGAAGAAACGGTGCTCGGCCCCGGCGATCTGCGTGAAGGATCGGCCGGTGCGAAGGGCTTTCGCGAGCACGGCTGGATCTTTGAAGTGCCGGCCGATGGCAGCGCGGTTCCCGTGCCGCTCAAAGCGATGGGCCGTTTCGTCCACGAAGCCGTGGCGATCGATCCGGTGACGCACATCGTCTACGAAACCGAAGACCGCAACACATCGGGCTTTTATCGGTTTCTGCCCAACGAGCCCGAGCATCTGCTACTTCGCGGCCGGCTGCAAATGATGAAGCTGGCTGGCCGCGACGATCTCCGCACGGGCTGAAGATGGGCGACCGCTTCGACGTTTCGTGGGTCGACATCGAGATCCGTTGCGAGCCCACTGCCACGCACGACCGACACTCTGGGCGTCTACAACCAGGGGCAAAGCCTGTGGGCGCGCTGGCTGTCGCGGCTCGAAGGCTGTTGGCATCGGCAAGGCAAGATTTACATCGTGGCCACCAGCGGCGGCGATGTGCAGGCCGGGCAGGTGTCTGAATACACGCCGGCCGACGAGTCGATTCGCTACACTTTCTGGAATCGCCTTCGCGCGACAAGCTGAACATGCCGGACAACATCACGGTCAGCCCCGGCGGCGGCATCTTGCTGTGCGAAGACAGCGATGTCACGCCGCAACGCCTGCAAGGTTTGACGGTCGATGGCCATCTATTCCCGTTCGCCAGCAACAACATGCAACTGGCCGGCACGCCGCACGGCTATCGCGGCGACTTCCGGATGCAGGAATGGGCCGGCGCCAGCTTCTCGCCGGACGGCAAGTGGCTGTTCGTCAACATCCAAACGCCGGGCGTCACGTTCGCCATCACCGGACCGTGGAAGAACGGCGCGTTGGCGTAACCGCCCTGCCCTTTCACACACGAATTGCCGTGCTGCAAACCACGGCGGATGCGTTACAATCTGGCACGCAGTGGCCGCCGGTCCCAGCGACGGATCGCTTCGGCCGAACGCCAATTCTCCTGCCCGGTAAGAAAGGGACTTAGCATGCCACGAGGTAAGACGTACAACAACTCATCCGCCGCGATCGGCGACACGCCGATGATCCGCATCAATCGTTTGGTGCCCGCCGATCAAGCCACGGTGTTCGCCAAGTGCGAATTCTTTCAGCCGCTGAACAGCGTGAAGGACCGGATCGGTGTGGCGATGATCGAAGCCGCCGAACGCGACGGGCTGATCAACGCCGACTCGCACATCATCGAACCGACCAGCGGCAACACGGGCATCGCGTTGGCGTTTGTCTGCGCGGCGAAAGGTTATCGCTTGACGCTGACGATGCCCGAGTCGATGTCGCTGGAACGCCGCGCGTTGCTGCGAGCGATGGGCGCGAACCTGGAGCTGACTCCGGCGGCCGAAGGCATGCCCGGCGCGATCCGCCGAGCGGGCGAAATGGTCGAACAAGACAGCTCGGCCTGGATGCCGCAACAGTTCGAGAACCCGGCCAACCCGGCGATTCACGAATCGACGACCGGCCCCGAGATTTGGGAAGACAGCGGCCATCAGATCGACGCAATCGTCGCGGGCGTCGGCACGGGCGGCACGATCACCGGCGTCTCGCGGTTCATCAAGTCGAAGAATCCGAACTTCAAGACGATTGCCGTCGAGCCGAAAAATTCGCCGGTCATCAGCGGCGGCTCGCCGGGCAAACACCGTATTCAAGGCATCGGCGCGGGCTTCGTGCCGAAGAACCTCGACACGTCGCTGATCGACGACGTGATCCAAGTGGACGACGAGGACGCGTTCGAGTGGTCGCGCCGTTTGGCCAAGGAAGAAGGGATCATGGCCGGCATCAGCAGCGGCGCGAACATGTGGGCCGCCGCTCAACTGGCCGCTCGCCCCGAGTTCAAAGGCAAGCGAATCGTGACGATCATGTGCAGCCTGGGCGAACGTTACCTCAGCACCCCGCTGTTCGGCGGCCTGGGGACATAAGCGTCCGCCGCTCCAAGCAGCCGCTGCCGATCCATTCTGGCACTGCGGAGCGATTTCCCGACATCAGAAAAGCCTTTTTCGGACACGGTACGGATTTCCCAAGTCCAGAAAAGGCTTGCGCAAACACGGTTTGGATTCACGGGGTTCAGAAAAGCCATTTTTGAACCCCGTACGGATTTACCGACTTCAAAAAAGGCTTGCGAAGACGCGGTACGGATTTCCCAACGTCAGAAAAGCCTTTTCTGAACATGGGACGGATTTACCGACCTCAAAAAAGCCTCGCGCAATGTCGGTACGGATTTCCCAAGGTCAAAAAAGCGGCAAGAAGGAAACGCAAGAGTCGCAAGGACGCGAACGACGCAACGCAATGAGAGCGGCACGGCGCGATCCGTCCGGTGATACGCGGTTGGATGGCATGCTCGGCAGCGAAGCGGATGGGCGTGGCTTGTGCTGCTAACCGTTAGTTGCTGATAAAACGAGTGGGAAGCTCGGCAGCCCCTACTTTCACCATCAATCGAATCGACGAGCCCCGATTATGATCACTCCCAATCTCGTCGCCTATGTCCACGGCACGGACGAAGGCGGATGGAGAATCGCCGGCACGCGCATCTCGCTGGACTCGGTCGTCCGAGCGTACTGGGACGGCAAGAGCCCGGAGGAGATCACGGAAGCTTTCCCCACGCTCAGCGTCGAGCAGGTGTTCGGCGCGATCGCTTTCTATCTGCGCCATCGCAACGAAATCGACGCTCATTTACAGCAGCAGGAACACCGATGGGCGGACGTCCAGGTGAACAGCGCTGAGGCCAACGGCCCCCTGTTGGCTCGACTTCGGGCCGCGCGAGACGCCCACACGGATGAACCGCAATCGTGAGTTCCCCCCGCTTCCTCGCCGACGAAGACTTACGGGGCGATATTGTTCGCCAGCGTCTGCCGGCTCGCTTCGCTCGACCCCAGGCACGCACGGTGTTCGAGCGGTGTCGCGATACCGGAGGGCTGGCGCCCTGCCGCTTTGATGCGCTGGTAAGGCGGACGTTACTTGGCGTCGGCCATGGCTTCGAGCTGGACGACCGAGCGGTTTTGTTCTTTCTCGAGGAACGTGCGGCCGTATTTGATGTTCAGGTGATCCCAGGGCAAGCGATCGTTTAATTCGTAAGGCGTGTGGGCCATTTGTTCGGCGTCGACGCCCACGTCCGCGAGCGCTTCCCACCACCGCGTGCCGTCGAAATTCTCGCTCCACGATTCCATCCGCGCGCCGCGCCGCCAAGCCAGCTCGATGCCGTCAGCCACGCGTCGATCGCCTCGGCTAAGGACGCCTTCCAGCAAACTGGTCTCGATGTTGTGGCATTTCACGCTGACGCTGCGTTCGCGTACTTGCTGGCGCAGATATCGCTGAGCCCAGCGGAAATAATCGCGCGTCTGCATGCCGTTCCATTGATACGGCGTGTGGGCCTTCGGCACGAAGTTGGAAACGCTGGCCGTGATCTTGGCGTACCGGCCTCGTTCCTCCTTGCTGATCCGCGCAATCGTCTCGGCCATGTCGATGATGCCATCCAGATCGACCGGGCGTTCGCCGGGCAGACCGCACATGAAATACAGCTTGACCGCCGTGTAGTTGTTGCGAAACGCCGTGCGGCGTACTTGCTGCCGCGATATCGCTGAGCCCAGCGGAAATAATCGCGCGTCTGCATGCTATTCCATTGGTACGGCGTGGCCTTCGGCACGAAGTTGGAAACGCTGGCCGTGATCTTGGCGTAGCGGCCTCGCTCCTCCTTGCTGATCCGAGCAATTGTCTCGGCCATGTCATGATGCCATCCAGATCGACCGGGCGTTCGCCGGGCAGACCGCACATGATACGTTGACCGCCGTGTAGTTGTTGCGAAACGCCGCGGCACCTCGTAAAGATCATCGTTTTGATCTTTGCGAATCTGTTCGCGCATGTCGTCGCGAGCGACTTCGGGGCCAGCGTCCGGCCTCGCGCGGCGTTCGTTGCCCAACAGTTCGGCGATGCTCCGCAGTTGCTCGTTCACTCGCAGACTGGGCACCGACACGTTTACGCCCAGCGGCCGGAAGACTTCCTTCAGCCGCAGCACGAGCTCTTCGAAATACGGATAGTCGCTGCTGGAAAGCGACAGGATCGAGATTTCGTTGAAGCCCGTGTTGCGATAGCTTTCGAGCGCGCCTTGCACGATCGTCTCGACCGAACGGACTCGCAGCGGCCGTTTGATCACCGTGCTTTGGCAGAAACGGCACTGCCACGGACAGCCGCGCATGATCTCGATCGCGATCCGATCGTGGACGCATTCGACATACGGAACGATCGGCGCGGTCGGCAGCGGGATGCCTTCCAGATCGGTGATGACCGACGGCTCGATCGTTTCCGGCACGTCGGGATGCGTGCGATTGAGCGCCACGAAACGGCCGTCGCGATACTCGGGCTCGTAGAACCGCGGCACGTAGGCGAACGGCAACCGGCGAGCCATTTCGAGCAGCAGTTCCTCGCGCTGCTGTCGGCCCGCGGCGCCGCGCGAAGCCGGGCCGGTCGACAACGCGGCTTCCTTCAAATCGCGCCACAGATCGCAGATCACCGGCAAGCTGGGTTCGCCGTCGCCGGTGACAAACAAATCGATGAACGGGGCCATCGTTTCGGGATTCTGGGCACACGGACCGCCAGCGATCACAAGCGGATCGTGCAACGTGCGTTCGGTCGCGTGCAGCGGGATGCCGCCCAGGTCCAGCATCGTGAGGATGTTGGGCGAGCAGACTTCGTATTGCAGCGAGAAGCCGACGACGTCGAATTCGCTGAGCGGCGTGAACGTTTCCAGGCTAAACAGCGGCAAGCCCTGGCCGCGCAGTTGTTGCTCCATGTCGGGCCACGGCGTGAAGGCTCGTTCGCAAGCCCAGTCGTCGCGGGCGTTCATCAACGAATACAGCACTTGCAAACCGTGATGGCTCATGCCGATCGTGTACGCATCGGGGAACGCCAAGCAGAGCGTGCCGCGCATCTGGCGGTGGTCCTTTCGCACCATGTTCAACTCGCCGCCCAGGTATTGGGCTGGCGTTTGCACGTTCGGCAGCACGCGGCTGATCAGTCGGTCTTTGAGCGTTTGGTTCAGCATCGTTGTTTCGTTCTGGCTGAGAATTCCTGAAAAACAAAGGGAGGCCGTGGGCTTCAGTATCCCAGGATTTGCGACGGGCGACTAGGGCGACCACGCGGGCGGACGCGGTGTGCGGGAACCGCCGAGCGTGCTTTTCGCCGTTTCGGTTGTGGGCTAGGTTGTGTCGGTGCGTGCGCGGACGCGGGGCGAGACGCCTCGCTGACAAGAATTCGTTTCCGGGAGCCGATCGATCGTGGCTGAATTCACTACCGTCGCCAAAGTGGGCGAGATCAAGGAAGGTTTGGGGCAAGCCTACGCGGTGAACGGCCGCATGGTGGCGGTGTTCAAGGTCGGCGACGAGTATCACGCGATCGACGATTTCTGCCCGCACATGGGCGCGTCGCTGGCCGGCGGCCCGGTCGACGGCAACACGGTGGTCTGCCCCTGGCACGCCTGGCGTTTCTGCATCACCGACGGCAAATGGTGCGACAATCCCCGAATCGGCATCGACACGTTCGAAGTCCGCGTGGTCGGCGACGAGATTCAAGTGCTGGTGCCGGATCAGCAGAAACCGGGCTCGGGGAAGGATTCAACCTAGATTGCTGAACTAGATTGCCGAACGACGTCAGATTTCAGTGATGATTTACGCGGTCGCCGTCCGAGTGCGGAGAGACAACGAGCTGCCACAATATTTACCGTAACCATTCGGTTGCCGAGGCCACCTTGGTAATTGGCCGCGCCGGTGACTTGGGAATCAACGTCGGCCAATACGCATACACCGGGCGGACTTGAGGGCGGCCGGTGGCATAACCGGCTAAGCCGGCCGGGCCGCTGGTAATCAGTGGCGCGAATTCACGAGTGAATCGAGTGACGGCGGCCGAGTCGGGATCGTGAACCGTGACACGCAGCATAAGTTCGCGAGGTGCGCAGTCGGGGATTGAGCGGTTAAGTCAAGCGGTGGCACGCAACCCGCCGCCGCGCGGCAAGCAACTCGACGTGCGTTCGCTTCAGTTTATAGCCGGCTTGAGCCACGCGGTGCAGTATCAGTTCCGCCAGCGTTCGGCCTTCGCCACGCAATCCTGCCCCCAACCAACAACTGGCCGCTGGCCATATATCCGTCTTCGTAAGCCAGCGAGACTTTGTAGGAGTCCGTCGCCGGACGCCCGCGGCGCAGCCGAAACTCACGCGATCGGCACCGATCTGCTGAAGCTCGACATGCTGAAAATCGGCCGTGACATCGGGTGTGAGGTACGCGACCGGATCGCCGATCTCGTACACCAATTGTTCGGCGATCGTTTGCCGAGTGACCGAGCCGCCGCTGCCCGCAGGTTTGGTGATGACCACTTTTCCGTCGGCCGTTAGCTCCGCGATCGGATAGCCGATATCGAACAGATTCACATCCGCCCACGACGTGCTGTAGCCGCCCGTCGCTTGTGCGCGCATTCGATCAAATGCCAGCAGCGTGGCCGCGGCCAAACGATCCCAGTCGTCCCACGCCCAGCCGAATTCGTGCATCACCGGACCCACCGTCAGTGAGGCATCGGCGACTCGCCCGGTAATCACGATCCGCGCGTTTTGAGCAAGTGCTGATGCAATGGGCCTCGCGCCGAAATACGCGTTGGCACTGACCACGCGCGACGCGAGCGACGAAAGTGGCTCGCCAGTATCAAGTTCTCTAGCGGGCAGCGTTGGTGGTCGAATTCGTCCGCTTCCAACATCGGCAGCAAGTCGTCGCCAGCAACCATCCCGATGCGAGTTTCGCCAAGACCGCTTTGCTCTGCACGCCGCGGTGGCCGCCACGCAAGCCGGCGGATTCACGCCGCCAGCGTTCGTGATGATGCCGCAGCCGCGGTTGTGACTTGCGCCGGCGTCAGACTTTCCAGGACTTCGAGCCAATCTCGCGTAAACCCGGCATCGGCATGTCGCTGGCGGCTACGACGAGCCAGAATCGACATCGTCAACTCGGCCAAGTATTCCAGCGTCAAACAATCAACCTCGGCCGCTTCGACCAATCGCCGCGGCGCGCGCAAGATCATCGCCGAGAAACCCGCCGTTGGCAATTCGTAACGTCATGAGATGAACTCCTGCCGGTTCGCCCTCGCCGCAAAACCTGCGTTGTGTTCGGCAATCGTGATATAGTCAAACGAACGTTGCCGATTCGACCGGCGCATTCCAAATCGCGATCGTTGCCACTTGCAACTCGCCCTCGAACTTTGTCCGCCCCAATCTCCAACCGCGAGTGACCATGAATATCGTTCGTCGCCATTTCATTCACGCGACTGCTCTGCTTTTGTGTGGCTCTTTCGTCATTCCAACGTTGGCTCAAGACAAACCGGCCGGCCCGCGCTTGGCGCTGTTGGAATTCTACCAGGGGCGACAGATCGCGAGGACGATGCACTACACCGACGCCGAATGGCTAATCCGCGACACACGCGAACGCGAGGAACGTTGCTCGTTGATGTTCACCAACCTGGGCCTCAAGCCCGGCATGACGGTCTGCGACATGGGCTGCGGCAACGGGTTCTATTCGCTCAAGATGGCTCAAGTCGTGGGAGACAAGGGCAAAGTATTGTGCGTCGACATTCAACCCGGATGCTGCAGATGCTGAAGCAGCGAGCCGCATGGCGAAGATCGACAACGTCCAGCCGATCCTGGGCGAACTGCACGATCGAAGCTGCCCGAGAACACGCTGGACTTGATCCTGATGGTGGACGTTTACCACGAGTTCTCGCATCCCGAGCACATGCTGCGATCGATGCGTCGCGCATGAAGCCAGACGGCTTGATTGTGTTGCTGGAATATCGCGGCGAGGACCCCGAGGTGCCGATCAAACCGCTACACAAGATGACGAAAGAACAAATCCTGAAGGAATACACGGCGAACGGCTTGAAGCTGGCCAAGGAATTTGAGCGACTGCCGTGGCAGCACATGATGTTCTTTCAACGCGACGAAGACTTCGCGGACGACACGCCCTTGTCGAAGCCCGAGTAATGTCGCGGTTTTCAACCAGCTTGCTTTGCGCGCGACGCTCGCTCGCCTATAGTGATTCCCACCTGACCGGCCGATAGCAGCCTGTCGGGCTCGTGGCAAACAGGCTTTTCTTTCGCGGCAAAGGATTTCGCAAGATGGCATTCGCGTCGCTGATGTTGTGGGCCGAGAACGAATGGTGGTGGGCTGCGGCGCTGGGTTTAATCCTGGTGCTCGGGCTGTTCGGCTTCATTTTGCTGATCGCCGTCGCCGCTTATGGCAAGCTGTGGTTTCAGGCGTATATGTCCAGCGCCGATATCAGCTTGCTGAGCCTGATCGGCATGGGCTTTCGCCAAGTCAATCCGCGCGTGATCCTGACCGCGAAGATCATGGCCTCGCAAGCCGGCCTGAACATCGATCGCCGAGCCGGCATCAGCACCCAGCGGTTGGAGGCGCACTACTTGGCGGGCGGCAATGTGATGAACGTCATCCGCGCCATCATCGCCGCTCACCGCGCCGGCATCGACTTGGATTTCGATCGTGCCGCGGCGATCGACTTGGCGGGCCGCGACGTGTTGGATGCAGTGCAGACCAGCGTTCATCCCAAAGTGATCGACTGCCCCGATCCGCGCCGCGGCGGCGGCAAGACGACGCTGAGCGCGATCGCTAAGAACGGCGTCGAACTGCGCGTGCGAGCCCGCGTGACGGTGCGAACGAATCTCGAACAGTTGATCGGCGGCGCCACCGAAGAGACCGTAATCGCCCGCGTCGGCGAAGGCATCATTACGGCCATCGGTTCATCCGATACCCATCTCCAAGTGCTGGAGAATCCTGACCGCATTACCAAAGCCGTGTTGTCCCGCGGCCTCGATGCCCACACGGCGTTTCAAATCGTCTCGATCGACATCGCGGACATCGACGTCGGCGAAAACATCGGCGCTCGTTTGCAAGCCGATCAAGCGGAAGCCGACACGCGCGTCGCCCGGGCTCGCGCCGAACGTCGCCGCGCCGAAGCGATCGCGGTCGAACAGGAGATGAAAGCGCAAGTCGCCGAGAACCGAGCCCGATTGGTCATGGCCGAAGCCGAAGTGCCGCTGGCCATGGCCGAAGCCTTCCGCCAAGGCTATATCCACGCCAAGGACAACGGCGCGGCTTAGCAAGTGCTGACACTCGACGGCAAGTATCCGTCATAAATGGATTCACTCCTCCGCCAATACGCAGCGGAGTCCCACGGCGTCGTCTTTCAAAGTGGCGTCAACTCCGCCCGCAACTTCCACGATCGAACCCGGTTCGATGCCGCGGAATTTGGCCGCTCTGCAGAAGCTCGTTAGCGACTCGGGGCGATCCTTCCAACTTCCGCCGCGAATCTCTCGACGCTTAGCGTCGCCACCTTCGGCCCACACCGATCCGTCGGTCGGCGCTCCCTCGTAATCGGCGTGAGCCGGATCAGCGCACCATTCCCACAAATAGCCGTGGATGTCGTACAAGCCCCACGGGTTCGGCTTCTTCGCACCGACCGGCGGATCGTTGCCCGCCGCATTGCCCGTGTGCCAACCATACGCGTCCAAGTTCGCAACATCATCGCCGAATGAATAGGAGGTCTCAGTTCCAGCCCGAGCCACATACTCCCACTCGGCTTCGCTCGGCAGACGCACAACCTGAGTCGGCCCGATCAACTCGGCGCCGCGCAGCAGAGCGCTGACTCGCTCACAAAACCGCACCGCGTCAACATACGAAACCATCTCGACCGAATTCCGCGGACCTTTCCAGCGGCTGGGATTCTCGCCCATCACCGTCTGCCACAAGTTCTGCGGCACTTCATATTTCGCAACCGAGAAATCGTATTCCAGCGTCACCGCGTGAGCCGGCCGTTCGTGCGGGCCGCCCTTGTCGCTGCCCATCGTGAACCGTTTGGGAAACTTGCCTTCGCCCGGCGTGATGTGAATGAACTCGTCGCGAAACGTCTTCAGCAACGGCAACTGCTCCGGTGTTGGCTTGACCGCCACGCCGTCCAATCGCTTCATCCGCACGTTGCGAATCGCAGCCTTCGTATCCCAACTGACGATGCCCAACGGGCGAGCCGGCTCTTGCTCCCACCAGATCGACAGCTTCCGCCCCTTGGTCGCCACATCCACAATCCGATCCTTATCGACCCACGCCTCCACTCGGTCGTCCGTCACTCGCAACCGCACCGCATACCACTGATCCTGCTTGAATTCGACATAGCCCGTCGTCTCATTCTCGACCGCCGACATGCCATCCAAATTCGACACACCGGTCACGCCGCCGCCCCAACCGCCAACGATCAACGACAAGTAATCGTCGACGACCGGGAACGTCACTCCGCAGAAAAAGTCGCTCCCCTCGATCCGCTTCGCTTCCAAACGCAGCTCGTAATTGACGCGCGGCAACGGCCCCTTCCAAGCAACACCCGAAGCTGGCTTACCCGCCCCAAGCACAATCGCGCCGTTCTCGACCACGACGTCGCCATGTCGCTCAAAATCGTTCTTGTCGATCACGCGCCAGCCATCCAGCGACTTGCCATCGAACATCGGCACGAACTGACCGGCGGGAAACTGTTTGACAAGCTTGTTCGGCGAATCCGCTGGTTGCGAATTCTTGTCCTGAGCCATTGTTGCGGATGCGAGAAACGCCAAACCACATGTCGCGATGGCCGCGACTACAGTCAACTGAGTCAGCTTCATCGGGAAACCTCGACGATCGAGTGCCGTTTTCAGGGAATGTCGACATCACCAAAGCTCGGCGAAACGCAGAATACGAAATTCGCCAGCCGATGCGAGTTAGCAATGTAGCAGATGCGCACCAGCGCGGGCGTTGCTCAGCGAACCGAGCTCGGCGCTTTCGGCCTTCACCGCACGCCATTCGACACGATCAACGACACATTCTGCCCGCCGAACCCAAAGTTATTGCTCATCGCGTAACGAGCTTGAATCGGGCGCGCGAAAAGCGGCACGTAGTCAAGATCGCAATCTGGATCAGGAGTGTGCAGATTGATCGTCGGCGGAGCCAATTGCTCCTGCAACGCCAACACGGCAATCACCAGTTCGAGCGCCCCGCATGCCGTTGTTAGATGCCCGGTCATGCTCTTCGTGCTGGAGATGGGAATGCGCGACGCGGCCGAGCCCATCGTGTTCTTGACGATCAGCGTTTCCACACGATCGTTGATAAGCGTCCCCGACCCGTGGGCATTGATGTAACCGATTTCCTCGGGAGCGATCGCCGCTTGTTCTAACGCGAGTCGAATGGCACGAGAAGCCGCTCGGCCACTCGACTCCAGGTCGGTAATTCGATAGGCGTCGTGCGTCGATCCGAAGCCGACCAGTTCTGCCAGCACATGCGCACCCCTCCTCCTGGCGTGTTCTAACGATTCAAGCACCACGACCGCGCCGCCTTCGCCGATGACAAACCCGTCCCGTTCACGATCGAATGGCCGAGCCGCCCCCGTCGGCATGTCGTTCCGCGTGCTCAATGTCGACAGCAAATGAAAAGTCGACACGCCTAACGGGTGGATCATGCTGTGCGTCCCCCCTGCCAGCATCAAATCGGCCTCGCCCCGCCGAATCACTTCGCTCGCCTCGCCAATCGCCTGCGTGCTGGATACACACGCCGCGGTAAAGTTCGCGTTGGGGCCCTGCAGACCCAGTCGACCGGCGATGAGAGCCGCCGTAAGGCCCGGGTCGAGACTCAACTCATCCAATTCTCCCGGATGCTGAAGCAACTGAGCATTGAGCGCGGCGAAATCCAACTCGCCGGCCACGGTTGCCCGTGCAATCGCCGTGGCCATCTCTCGCAAATCCGGAAACAACTCGCCGCACCCGAGATAAATCCCCTGTCGAATGGGGTCACCTTCTCCCAAAGACATCCCTGCCTGCCGCGCGGCTTGATCCGCGGCTACAACGGCGAACTGTGTCTGCCGAGGTTGCCGTTCCCACTGCGCGCGTGACTCGCCGAATTGTTCGATATCCCACTGCTTAACTTCGGCGGCCATTCGCACGGGAAAAGTGGAAGCGTCGAACAGGGTTATCGGCGCTACCCCAGAACAGCCACGGGCGAGCGCATCCCACGTATCGCGCAAACCGATCCCGAGTGGAGTTACACACCCCATCCCCGTGATCACCACGCGTTCTCGAGACTCGCTCATCGATTTGGCTGCTACTACAACTCGCATACTCGATAACATCAACAGCCGCCAAAGCCCAGCGCGGACGGCTGCTGCTTGTATGTAGCTCGCCAAGCAAGCAGGTCAACTTCTCCGACGATTCCGATTGGTGGATTGCCGCAATATCATCATTCTGTAACGCTCGTAGCGACAGATGGGCTCGCCCGTTACATAACAACGCTACGCTGCGCCGACGAATCACACCCCCAATTACAGGGGCGCAAGACAGACGCAACGGTTCCGCCACACTCCATATTAAAACTCGCCCTCAAATCCATTCGCAGCGATACCAAACGCAACAAACCCAACGCTCGCTAACAACTCCAGCACCGCAAACACAAGGCCCGTAACCGCGAACCAGAATCCCAGTCGCGTGTTCGACTCTCCTCGCGGATCACGGATGCCAATAGCAATGCCATGCAAATCGGACCTCGCCATCACGACGGCCGCAATTCCAAGGCCTGCCGCAATCAAATGCACGGGAATTCCAATACAGCCGCAACACAGCACGAACGGAGCGCCCAGTATGCCGAGAATCATACTGATCAAACCCATTACGAGCACGGAGCTAGAACGATCGTGCTGCGGACCACCCGCAAATTGCGGCGAGTATTTGCCGTCATCATCGCCGAAACTCGCGGGCGTCGAATATGGATTTTCTGGATAGTCACTCACGACGCGCCCCCGATCCGACAGTGATCTAGCATCTCGGCCGGGGTCATCACATAACTGGTATAAAACGGTCCGAACTCCGCGTACCGCGCACTCGCCTCGTCAAATCGCATCTTATAGACAATGTCCTTGAGGAATTCCGGGTTACGTGCCCATAGAGTCACGCCCCATTCCCAATCTTCCAACCCCACACCAACAGTAATCAACTGGCTAACCTTGCCCGCGAACGCCATCCCGCTCCGAGCATGCTCGGACATCATCTTGGCGCGAGCGGAAAACGGCAGCGTAAACCAGTTCTCACCTACCTTACGCTTCTTATTCATGGGATAAAAACATGTGGCTGGCCAAGGCGGTACGTCCGGCGTCAACCGTTGGTGATTCATCATGGGAAGTCGCCGCTCGTAAGCCGCCACTTTCGCGTCCAAGGCCGCACTGCCCGGCTCGTCCCCCTCTTGAATCAGTTTCTCACGGTATTGTTCGGGCGTCGACACATACTCCGAGATCTCGGACATGGACACAAACGAATACGTCGGCACGATCGCGGGACCAAGCCGACTCGCCATGACCGCCTGATGGATCGCATCGATTTTCAACGGATTTGGATCCATTAACATCAACCCAAAATCTCCCTTGTGACCACTCACCACGCTGGTCTGCAAGCGTTTGGTTGCCGCGGGCCCTTGAGGATCGAGCGCCGCAATAATTTCATCGCGACCGCCCTGCACGGCCGAAGCTCCCATCGCCGCCAACACACCTCGATCGAAACGATAATAGAGGTGGCTACAGTGCCACCCTTCCGACGGCTCCAACGAAATCGGCTGCGGTTCCGCGGACGGAGCATGACCATGACTCATATCAACACCTCCTAAAACGGTCGGGAAATCGGCCCAAACAAAATCACAACGAAGGCATCATCAATTGCGAAAGACGCCTTGCTCTATTCATACCCAACATCTTGCAATCAGATGCCAATGACTATTTACCTCACGACTTCGAATATCTGCCCCATTTCTGGGTCCAAATCGTCCAGCGGAACGGGTCGCAGCACTTGCTGCCGGACCAGTTCCTCGCGAATCAAGTCCTTCGTAATCCAATCGGTGAAGCCATAGTTTCCAGGAGAACGATAGCGCTCGATCTCATGCCAGTTTACAAAAACATAAGCCACACGGTGCTCTCGCAACATCTGCCGTCGCTCGTCAGCCGACCTATCGCGCAACAGTCGTTCGAGCGGACTCGTGTCAAAGCATGTCGCGTACAACACGGGCATCTCGAAATCAAACGGTTGAGCCTCGCCCACTAACAACACCGTTTCGTCACGCCGCATGGTTGTTCAACCAGCGGTGCGCCCGATGCGTCCGTTGCATGTCCCCCGGTCCCGCCGACGACTCCGTTCTCAGTTCGTCCAACGCCACAAAAAACCGGTTGTCTCCCATCGCTCGCGACGTGATGAATGGAAAGTTGTATACGAGCGAAAACAGACACACGCCGACGACGGTCCAGCCCCAAGTCCGCGTTGGCAACCACATGATACTGCCACCGCATAATAAAGCGCGAACAATGGCAGCATGGGAACCCAAAACCGATCCAAACGGTGAGTGAGCAGCCACCACGTGACAAAATAATAGACGATACCGACCAACGCGAGTTTCGCCCAGCGTGTGCCCCAGACCGCGAACACTCCGACCACGACCAGCGGCATCATTAACGGACTCACCCAATCATTGCGATAGACGACGCGTGCCATGCTGTTCCACAATTGCGAGGGCGAATGCCTGGCCAGCGGCGAGTCTTCCGAATAACTCATATCTCGCGGCACCGCATGAGCCGTCTTCCACTGCAGAATGCTTTTCGGGCGTCATTGTTTCGCCGCCGAAGGCCGAGTACAGCAAGGGATACGTCGGGTTTCCCGCCAAGACCAAGTTCTTGCCGAACCACAATCCGCACGCGGCGACCAACAACAACGTGTACAGCATGGCGGACCGCCAGTGAATCGCCCAGCGGTCGAATAACACCCACAGTCCGATCGGAAAGCCAACAAATAAGAGACTGGGATACTTGCAAGCGATCGCCGCGCCGGCCATCCATCCGGCGACCATCACCAACCCGTCTGACTTGAGGGAGACAATCGAGTCGCCTGGCGTGTCACTCGGCGTCTCGTCAGCCGTCGCACAACTTTCGCGCCGCTCACGACTCCATAACAGCGTCGCGTAGAACGCCGCGAACAGATAGTAGGCCACGACACCTTCAATCAACCCCGTAAACGACAGATGGGCGATCCAAGGCAACGACAAATACACGATAGCCGCCACCAACCCCGCGGCGGGTGACATCAACCGTCGTCCGGCCGCATACACTAAGACCGCGGTCAACGGCGAATGCCGCGATTACCACCTTGCCCACGATGGCCATACCACCACGCCAGTTCACCTGGCCACAGCGTCATTCCTACCGCGCGTGCATCTCGGCGCCCGAGCGGCATGTTGCCATAGATGTTATGAGGCATAAAGCCGATCTGACCTTCGAGATACCATTCCTTTGGTGCCTGCAAGTGGTATTCTCGAACGTCAAAATGCCAAGGAGCCAAGGCGCCAAGCAGAAGAAACACAAAGAACGGGATTAGCAAGCCAACACCAGCTCGCGCGAACCAAGCCGGCGAGTTCATCCCCTCTCCCAGTCGACCCAACGCTCGCCATCCACTGCGAAGCTGGTCTGCCACAATCTCTCTTTGACCCCATAGTTTCCAGGCGGCAACGAGAACGGCGCCCGACATTAGCGTTACGAACAACCACGTCTGCCGCAAACCGCCACTCAGACCGATCCCCAGAGTCAACAGCGACCAAATATTCAAGCCGATCCCCGTCGAGAACGCGAATACCTCCAACCCGTTCAAACGACTAGCAAGCCTCAGCTTGTCCAGGACCAGCCAACCGGTCGCCGCCCCAGTCAGAATGATCCATGCGGCCAGAGCGAACACCGGCAATCGGTCCAACACCGCTGCGTGTCCCGCGCCGTCTCCCGTCCACATTTCCGGGTAAGCAAATGGTTGACTAATCATCAACCACTGCATCACACCCCGCCGCACTCCGTCGCTGCTGAACTCCTTCAACACTTCAACGTTGTAAAATGAGTACAGATAAATCACCGTCCCGAGTAGGAACAGCAACAAACGCCAGTCCAACGACGATTCACTGGCTCCCCGCGCGGGCCGGCGGCTGGCCGAGTCGCTCGGCTCGACCCGCGCAGCTTCCGCCGCCGATGTCGAAGTGCGTCGCGCTCGACGAGTGGACTTGTTCACGCGGCAATCCTGGGTTGGAGTCGGACGAGTGGGCTGAGGCTGAGCTATAGTTGCGCGGGCTTGGGCGAAATCTGCTGAAAAGCGGCGCGGTCGTAACTATCTTATCGAGATTACGGCCGCGCGGCAGGCATAGCCGCACCGCCGCCCCGCCCGCGCCTTCCGGCTTTCCAATCCACCTCCCGCCCCGCACGCAATAACATGAGCCAATCCGATCGCCTCGCCGGCCTGTTCGTTCCGAATATCGTTCCCCTCGACGCCCACGGCGAAATCCACGAAGCCGAGCTGCGGCGATATGTCGATTGGTTAATCGACCGAGGCGTTCATGGGCTTTACCCCAACGGTTCCACGGGGGAATTTACTCGCTTTACGGCGGAGGAGCGCGTCCGAATCATCGAGATCATCGCCGATCAAACGGCCGGCCGCGTCCCGATTCTCGCCGGTGCGGCCGAGGCCAACACGCGCGAAACCATTCGTGCCTGCGAACGATATCACGAGCTCGGCTGCCGAGCCGTCGCCATTGTGGCGCCGTTCTATTACAAGCTCAGCCCGTCCGGCGTTTACGCGTATTTCAAGGAAATTGCCGACAATACGCCGATCGACGTGACGCTGTACAACATCCCGCTGTTTGCGTCGCCGATCGATGTTCCGACCGTCCAACGATTGGCCGATGAATGCCCGCGAGTGGTCGCGATCAAGGATTCATCCGGCGACTTGCCGCACATGATGCGGATGATTGCCGCAGTGCGGCCTCAGCGGCCCGAGTTCAGCTTCCTCACCGGCTGGGACGCCGCGCTGATGCCGATGCTGTTGGTTGGTTGCGACGGCGGCACGAACGCCACCAGCGGCGTCGTCCCGGAAATCACTCGCAAGCTGTACGATCTGACACTCGCTGGCCGCTTGGACGAAGCCCGCGATCTGCAATATCGCCTGCTCACGCTGTTCGATGCGATGATTCTGAATTGCGAGTTTCCCGAAGGTTTCCGCGCGGCTCTACGTCTCCGCGGCTTCACCACCGGCAAAGGCCGCCAGCCGCAATCGCCCAACCAACAGTTGCAGCTCGACAAACTGAGCGACCAACTGCAATGCTTGCTGGCTCAAGAGGGGTTCGCCAATGAACCGATCGGCGGCTGTCCCATCAACGAAGCCATCGACGCTGACCAACTCGCCCGGATTGTACAGGGCGTCGTCGGTGAACTGAAAAAATTGGGGATGGCGTAGCGAATCGTTCGCTCAGTTGACGACGCCTCAGCAGCTCGAAGCCGTTCACCAACACCTCGCCCTCGGACCTTCTGACGTTTTGCGACCCTGCAAGCTGTCGCAGGCGTTTTGCCGTCCCGGCGCGCCCGAATATCAGACTCGGCAAACGCATGTTGGGCTGTAACTCGACGCAACGGGTCCACTAGACGATGACTGCTCCGCTACTGGACGCTCAACGGGTCCAATGACAGGCAACTTCTCCGCGAGTTAAGCCCCAACGGACCCGTTGACCGCGTTATTTTTGCGACTCGCCCCCAACGGACCCGTTGGGGGATACCGTCTTCATTTTTTGGCGTCCAACGGACCCGTTGGGTGCCATGCTTTTCTATTTTTCGCCCCCAACGGGTCCGTTGCCTCCAGTTGCCGGCCAGATACGACCCATCGGACCCGCCGACGCCTGACTTTTGTGCCTTACCCCGGCTGGCGGCTCGCGACACAGGCGACTCGAATCGCCGACCGGTAAACTCGCATCCGCCGCTTGCTTAATCACCCGGACCGCAATCGGTCTACAACTCCACAAAAGCGGTAGGCGCAAGCCCTCCGGTATCGCGTAACCGGACGGCTCGCGCCGTGCCGCTTTCATGAGTAAATAGCCTTCGGTGCGTTCCCAATCACCCAACCGCAAGCGTTCGCAAATCCACAAAAGCGGTAGGGCGCAAGCCCTCCGGTGTCGCATAAACCGGACGGCTTCGCGCCGTGCCGCTTCCATGAGTAAGCAGCTTTCGGTGCGTTCCCCTAATCACCCAACCGCAAGCAGTTTGCAACTCCAATAAAGCGGTAGCTGCAAGCCCTCCGGTATCGCTCTAACCGACGGCTTCGCGCCGTGCCGCTTTCATGAGTAAGCAGCCTTCGGTGTTCTCAATCACCCAACCGCAAGCAGTTTGCAAACTAATAAAGCGGTAGCGCAAAGCCTCCGGTATCGCACAACCGGACGGTCAGCGCCGTGCCGCTTCCATGAGTAAGCAGCTTTCGGTGCGCTCCCCAATCACCGGTCCGCAATCGCTTCGCCACAAAGCGGTAGGGCAAGCCCTCCGGTATCGCATAACCGGATAGCGCTTGCCGTGCCGCTTCCATGAGTAAGGCATAACCGAGGTTACAGCCTGCACAGTTTGCACCAACATGCGACCTCCGACGTCGGCGAGCATCACGTCGCACCGAAAAAAGCGGAGGTCACCGCTTCGTATCGGGGGGGTCCGCCGATCTAATATGCCTACCAACCGCTACGCGGTTCTTATTTTCTCTTCGTTTGCTGATTGCACACCGCCTCTTGATAAGCCGTCGCCCTCTTTTGCTTAAAAGAGCCTAGTCATGCCTTATCGCAAGCTGCCCATCACCGATGCGACGTTTGAATGCCATGCAGAAGCGGCGTCGATCGTGCGGAGCATGTGGCTGCCGACGAACTGGCGTTCAGCTCGGTTCACGAAGGGGCGCAGTTGATCGTTTTGCTGCCTCGCTGGAAGACCGAGCTACAGGAACGCGGCCAGGCCCTGTCCGCTCAGGCTGCGGCAGTCGAAGCGGCAACGTCCCAAAGACTGCGACTCCGCATGTGGATTTCTCACTACTTCCAGTCGCTGTTTATGGGCGTCGAGCGCGGTGTGATTCAAGCCAGCGAGATGGGCTCATTATCAGTTAGACATTTCAAGCACAGTTCTGCCAAAATTGGTGTCCGAACCGCAAATCATGTTGTGGGCCGAACGGCTGGTCGCCGGGCGCGGCTGCCCGCGCGGCGGCGGGTGGATTGCCTGTGGCATTTCCCACGGCCGCCGAAGTCGGATTGGAATGGGAGCAGTATAAAACCCTGCGCGATGAACGGAACTCGAAGAAGCACCTGGAACCACGATGAGCAAAAAGATCGGAAGCTCTCCGCGATC
This sequence comes from Pirellulaceae bacterium, assembly GCA_041399085.1. Classification (GTDB taxonomy): domain Bacteria; phylum Planctomycetota; class Planctomycetia; order Pirellulales; family Pirellulaceae; genus JAWKTM01. The sequence goes on along the minus strand of JAWKTM010000016.1, from coordinate 16,721 downwards.
AGGTCGACGCGCTGATCCGCGACATTTGGGACGAAGTAGAATTCACCTTATCGCCGCGAGCAGCCGGCTTTCGCCGAAAAGCACGGCGTACGGCGTCTACTATGCAACCATGGGCGACGCGTCGGAGGAAGTCGAAGCTGAAACTGCCGCCAACTCTGACGGATGATGCCTCTGCCATCGGTTAAACTCGTGGGCTACGAGTCGGCGTGCCCCGTTTACTTCTCTTCAGTCCATAGAGGATTCTCAACGAGCCTTCCGGTTCAGGTACTCATAGCGCCGATCTCAAACGCCTTGTACGCCGGTCGTGGATTCCCATCCATGTCGGTCGGCACATCCAGCCGCAGGTCAGTTCCGGGCATTACGGCCGGCGAACCCTTGGCCAAGTGGAAATCGCCGCTCGTCTCGTCGACAAAGCGAACTTCGTTCACCACCGTCGAATGCTCGGCATCAATCACGCCATTGTAAAACGATGTCGCGAACCCGCTGAGCAAATTATGGCTATGCGTCAGCAGCGCGCCGGCGCCAAGATTCTGCCCTAGACCGTTGCCGCCAACCGTTTTTGGCGCACGAGCAAAAATGTTGTTGCGAATAACCGGCTTCGATCCACGATCGGCATAGGCGCCCCAGTATTGTAACTTGGCGAACGTGTTGTTATACACCTCGTAGTTAGGTTGATACCCTTCGTCTCCGTAGAGATATGTGTAGATGCCATTGTGATAATTGTTGAAGACGGAATTCCGAATCCGAACGGCCGTTAGGTCATTCGTGGCCGGCGCACCGTACCCATGCGCGGCCCAGCCATTCTCCGAGGGCCGACTGCCTTCAAACCGACACTTGACGACATCCAATCCTTTCGGACGATACCAGTACACGCCGTACAACCCGCCGGTGACAACCACGTTCTCGGCGGACATTTTTCCCGCGTAATTGCACAGCCCCATGTATCGGCAGTTCTGCAGACTGACGTTGCGAAGCGTGATATCGCTCTGATTGGCTCCGATGGCGTACAGACCGTAGTCGTTGTCCTTGATAACCACGTCGTCCACCTGCTGAGTGTCCCAGACGAGCCGACACTCGTTCAAATACAATCCCTGCCCTCGGTTGTTAGTGATGTCGACGTTCTTCATGCCGAATTGGCCATTCTCGGCGTTGTAGGCAAACACGCCACTCGCATTCCCGTCGACAACGCAGTTCTCCAACGTCTGCTTGCTGTCAAAATACCATTGTCGTCGCTCGTCCGAGGCGTCCGAATTCCACTTGGCATAGTTGACGTGCAAAACAACGCCCCAGCGACTGTTCCCCTTCATCTCACAGTCGCGCACCTTGGCCAGCCGTGCGTAGCCGGTATAAAATCCGTCGTAGTTGCCATTGAATGTGCAATTCGAGATATTGGCCAATCCCCAGTACGCCAGCAGCCCCTGCCCATTCTTGTTCTCGTCGAAATGGCAGTTGGTCACGTCCAACGTCAACCCGCGGCCTCGCTCGGTCGACCAATCGGGGTACCAGTAGAATCCTCGGCCATTATTGCTGAACGTGCAGTTCGCCATCTGAATCCGGCTGTCGTGCGCGTAGCATCCCCAGTCGTTATTGCCGCGAATTGACAGTCCGTCCAACACCGCGTCGCTGTAATAGATATACATTCCTTGACCGTTTTGCTTCAGTGCCGCGGCGAACTGGCCAAATGAGTTCTTATCCAGCGTCCCATTAAGATAGTAAAAATGAATCCCCGGCCCCTTGTTGTCAGCCAGGGTCACGTTCTTTAGCTCTACAAGGTCGCGGTCGACCGTGTAGTCGTATATTCCAAGCCCCGCGTAGCCGTTTCGTTGCGAACTGATGTTTGTCAAGGTGACGGGCCCCGTGTACTCGATGCGTTTCACGGTTCCGTCGCTGTTGGTCGAGTCATAACCGTAGTAGGGTCGAACCCACAATCCCCAACTGGCGTTGTCGTCAAAGTCACAGTTCTCCACGACGGATTGTGCGTTGGCGTGCAGATACAGACCGTTGCCATTGCCGCTGAAACTGGAGTTTTTAACGACCGCGTCGCTGTACACGACATAGGCGCCCCAGCCTTTCGAGGCGGTTATCTTGACGTTATCGATGCGAGTCTCGCCGTGGTAAATTAGGAAGTTGTTCGCATTGCCCTCCAACTGCCACGACATCGGATAACTGCTAGGATTCAACGCCACTTGGCTGCTGTTAAAGTACACCCCATCCCGTATTGTCGCGAATCAGGGTGTTCACAATCTTAATTGGATTCATATCCGTGCGACAGTTCGGCAAATAGATGCCAACGTGGTTGCCACTGATCGAACAATTGCGCATCTCAATCGGGCCGGCATGCTGCATGCCTTGACCATCAGTGTACTCGTTCCGGAACGTGATCCCCGCCCAGCGATTGTTGTCAAATTTGCTGTTCTCGATCACACACGGATTGTTATAGTGCGATTGGAATCCGTAGGAGCCGTTTCCGCTAAACGAACAGTTGCTCACCGTGACATCAGACCCCCACGTTGCGGCACCATAGCTGGGCGCGCCGGTGAGGTTGAGATCGCCAGACACATACGTGCCCCACGCGGCGTAAATGTGCGAGCCATTGTCGGACAACTGCCACTTGTCGCCAAGTGTCCGCGGTGAAAACTCAAACTTGGATCGCACGGCGTAGGTCCCGCCGAACCATTTCCGCGAATTGGTGAGTTGACCACCGAAACCGAGTCCTCAGTGCAATTCTCGATGTACAGCCCATAGGATTTGCTGTTCTCGATCGGCGTGTTGCGAATGGTGGCAACGGTCATGGTCCAGGTACCAATCCCATTTCTCGTCCACCAGCCCGTAGTATTTGCCGTGATACAACAGCAACCCGTAACTGCCGTTCTCGTTGATTCGACTGTCCTCGATCTCAAACGACTTGTTGTAGTATGACTGCAACCCGTAATACTCGTTCCGCTCAAATTGACAGTTTTTGACGGTGACCTCACTATAATGGGTACTTACGCCGCATCGCTTGGCGTCGGAGAAGTCGAGATTGCGGAAGTTGTACTTTCCATAACCCGCGACAATGTGATATCCATTGTCGTACAGCTTCCAGTTTTGCGCCATCGTGGTGCGATTGAAGTTCAGTTCGCACTTGATTGCGTAGAGCCCGTAGTTCTCGTTGCCGTGGATTGGCGTATCGACGAACTGAATCATGGGTAGCTTGGCGCCTTCGATGTGTACCCCGTGATTATTGTTCGCAATATCGCACTGAATAAACTTGAGGGGCCCGTCGTTTTTCAGCCATTCTCCCTGGCCGCTGTCATAGTATCGACCATCGCAGTACACCCGCAGGCCGAACGAGCGATTCTCGTGAAATCGACAGGCTTGCGCGTCGACGGACTTATCGTAATAGCTGTAGTAGCCCGTATTGCCATTGCGAGCGAAATCACAGTTCCGCAACGTGACCGCGCTGTACCATGTGTGAAGCCCATAGCCCTTTGCATCCGCGATCTGCAGGTTCTCGAACACGTATTCTCCGTTGCCCGCGTAGATGAAGTTTTGATTGTTCTCCATCTGGAACATGCGTTGCATTGATTCGGGGTTGAATACGAAACGGCTGCTATTCACGTAGAGACCCGCGGAACGGTTTTCACGAATCGGAGAGTCGGCCATGCGAATCGTCGACTCCGTGCAATCCTGCAGATAGAGGCCGTAATTGTTGCGATCCATGGTGCAGTTGACCACTTGAGCGACGTTTGGCGTATCGAAGTCTCGCCATTGGCGCGCCGCCTCGTCGTAATCGCGGTACGTTTTATTGTGGGAGAGCCACAGACCATGATTCGAGTTGTCGTCAAAATGGGTTTCGTGGACGTTGGCCGAGCGATTACGGTAGAGGTAGGCTCCGTTGCCGTTGCGAACAAAATTGCAATTGCGAATCGACACGTCGCTATGGTGCGCCATGACTGCCCAACCGGAGCAATCGGCCATCGTCACGTCTTCCATCGATAGCCGCCCGTAGTTGCACACCACACCGTAGCCGTTGTTCTTCAGCCGCCAACGAGTTTCCATTGTCGCGGGCGTCAGGATTACCTCGGATCTTTCACAATAGGCCCCGTAGGACACATTGTTGGAGATGCTGGTGTTGATTAGCCTCAGCGTGCTGTCCGTTGCCCCGTGGATATACGCGCCGTAGCGGTTGCCATCGATCACGCAATTGCGCAACGTTGCGGGCGAGTCGTCATTTACCCACAACCGCAACCCCCAACCGCTCGTATTGGCAACATTATTGTTGATAATCTGCACGTTCTTCAAATCAGCTCGCTTCGGATAGTAGACGTCCAGCCCCTGTCCATTCATACGCGAGATACAGTTGGACATCGTCAACTCATCGCTGCGGCTATAGAAGGCTTGGCCCGAGTAGCCTTCCAGAACCAAATCGAACACGGACAGTTTGCTCTGCCACGTAAGCAAGCCGTGTCGCTTTTCGCCCTCGAATGGCCAGAGCTTCATCCATTCTGGATTGATTGTCAGTTCGGAGTCGTCGATGCCAAGCTGCCAGCCCGCGACGTTCCGAATGGTTGAGTTGACAAAGCGAATGAAGTCTTTCGGTTTAGCCAGCGCGAGATGGACGCCATTGCCACTGTCAACGATTTCGCAATTGCTGACCAATGGAGTGTTGGCGCCAAACGGCTGATGCGTGCCGTAGGGATCAAAGGCACACATGATGGCCCAACTACTAGTCTTCTCGATCCGGCTGTTCTTAATCGCAAAGTAGTGGTCTCGATAGCTGCGCGGACCGTTGGCGTTGTTCGTGATATTGCATCCGTTGATATCCAGCCCGCCGTAGTGATTCATCGCCGCGTATCCATCGCAATCGTGGATGTAACATCCGACAAGCTTGGTTCCCGTATATTGTCCGTGTACGCCGTAGTAGAGTTTGTCAAACTCGCACTTGGAAAAGGTCACATCGGAATGATACAAATACGGCCCGTAGCAGCGGACATTGTCGGGCATATTGCGGCCGCTGAACTGAAATCCTTCGAAGATGTAGTAATCGGCGTACTGCATGTTCATCAGCCAGGCGTTCTGCTGGGCGGATTGCAGCACAACTTTTCCTTGGGCCACGAAGCGAATTGGGTACAAATCCGTTCCCGAGATACGGAAATTCGGGTTTTCGGTATAGGTGCCCGCCGCGACGGTCACCGTATCGCCCGGGCGGACCATGGCCGCGGCCTTGCCGATCGTGCGAAAGGCGGTGCTGGACGACAAGCCGTTGTTCGCATCATCACCGCGCGTGCTAACGAAGTAGTTTTTCGGCGGCGCATAGTCGAGTCCAAAGTCCATGACCACGACCACGTCCTCGAAGTCGTTGTCGCCGCCGCCCAACAAATCTTCCGCGCCGAACAGTAATAGGGGCGTGTCTTCGATCCAGAAGCCCACATAGTGCTGGCGTTTGTCGTCGCTGATATCGCGCGTCGAATACAGTCGGTAATAGTTTCCGCCCAGGCCGCCATTGGCTCCGTTGGGGATAATCATTAGATCGAGCTTCGTGCCCCGCTTGATTAGCCCCAGATCCATGAAGTCGCCACGTTGGAGCCGGACGCCGTTATTGCCATCGTAAGAGCAATCGGGAAACATCAGTCGATGTTCATCGCCCAGCTTGACGCCGACCGTGTTCTTATATCCCGCGCCTTCGTGTATGAAGTAGGCTCGCACGTCGTAATCGTAATTCAACACCATCCGTTCGACGTTGAGCGGTACGGCTTCTGGGTTTTCGAACCGCGCGCCTTCCTTAAAGCGCTCGTTGACGATCTCCATAACTTTGGGCAAGTACTTTTTGTTGAATCGTTCGGCACGCGCGTCCGATCCCGATTGAAAGACAAAGCTGCTGGGCTGGTAACCGAAAGGGCGGGCCGGGGATTGCGGATCGCGGCGGGTCTGCGCCTGAACATGTGAGGTGAATATCGCGATAAGACATGCCCACGAGGCCAAGAGTACGATTCGGCGGCGAATTGCCATTTGTCAGACCCTTTGCGAACAAACAACGCGATATAGTTCGAGATTGGTTCAGCTTCGTAGGCTGAGGGCGGCGCGATTCGCGCGACGCTGCCCACGAAGGAAACTTACTTCGATTCGCCCGACGATTTGGCAGCGGAGATCGTCAGAATGGCGCAAAATGTTTTCGTCCGCGTCCCTGAGCGACGGCTTTAAGCGCGTGTCGCAAAGTGGCATCGTAGGCAGGCGGGAAAGTCACCAGCGTTGCAGCGGGGCAACGTGAGTGGCGCTAGCTCGCGACCCCATCGAACAGGTAGTGCGAGGACGGAGACCGCGAGCCATCGGAGCTTGACAAGGAATGGGCGACGCGAGCGAATAACGCCATTGTGAATCGCAGCAGGCTTACGGCGACGACCGTCCGACTCACGATGGCTTTGGATTTAACAAAACGACGTAAACAACGAGAGGAGACTTCATGCAAACGGGCTTTATTGGGATCGGCGTGTTGGAACTATTGATTATCGCGGTGATCGGGATTGGCATGTTGGCTATTCCGATTGTATTGGTGCTGTTGCTCACAAAGCGGCGGGGCGACTCTCCGCACAACACGCAACCGAACGTCGCGCCGTGTCCCGGTTGTGCCCAACTGATTCAACTCGGCGCCAAGTTTTGCTCGAATTGCGGCCAGGCGATCAAGCCAGGGGCGAAGTAGGGGCTTGATGGTTGGCTGCCGGAGTGGCGTCGCGATCGGGCGGATTCGTGTTTCAAGTCCGCCGGGCCTCTCCCAAAACGGGTGACGGCTGTATTCTGGCCAGCAGACGGTCGAGTCGGCGGAAACGACTTGGCCGCCAAACCACAACAGGCCGCTGGGAGATTGCCACCATGACTTCGCCACGTTCGATCATCACCGTCCAGCAGCACATTTTGCAGGAGCAAAAGAAGTTTCACGGCGCTTCGGGCGAATTCTCTTGGTTGCTGTCGGGAATCACGCTGGCCACGAAGTTAATACAAGCCAAAGTGCGCCGCGCTGGGCTGGCCGACATTCTGGGCGCTCATGGAGAAGTCAATGTCCAAGGCGAGATGCAGCAAAAGCTGGATGTGTATTCCAACGAAGTGCTGCAACACTGCTTGGGCGTCCGAGAGAGCATCGGCATTCTCGCGTCGGAGGAGAACGAGCGACCGTTGATGGTTCATAACGAATCGCCGAATGCTCGATACGCCGTGATTTTCGACCCGCTGGATGGCTCGTCGAATATCGACGTGAATGTCAGTGTCGGCACGACGTTTTCGATTTTCCGTCGGCCAGAAGACGCGGACTTAAACGAAGCCAGCCGATGGGTCTTGCAACCTGGGACGGAACAGATCGCCGCTGGCTACGTCGTGTACGGCTCGTCGACGATTCTGGTGTACAGCGTAGGCAGCGGCGTGCATGGCTTTACGCTGGAGCCGTCGATCGGGGCTTTCGTCCTGAGCCACGAAAACATTCGGATGCCGAACCAGGGCAAATACTATTCGGTGAACGAGGCCAATCGCGATTCGTTCCCGCCGGAATACGGATGCCTGTTGGACAAACTGCGACGCGGCGAAGTCAACGGCCAGAAGTATTCGTCGCGTTACATCGGTTCGATGGTGGCCGACTTTCATCGCACGCTGTTGAAAGGCGGCATCTTTCTGTATCCGCCGACCAGCGACAATCCGAGCGGCAAGCTGCGACTGCTGTACGAAGCCAATCCAATTGCGTACCTGGCTGAACAGGCGGGCGGCATCGCAACGGACGGAAAGCGGCGCGTGTTGGAGATTCAACCAGACAGCGTGCATCAACGCACGCCGTTGATCGTGGGCAGCCAAGCTGAAATGCGGGCATTTGCGGGTTGCTTGGAATAAACGCGGGCTTGAGCCGACTTGCCGGGCGGCTTTAGTTCGTGATCGAGCCGCGGTTGATGCAGTCGATCAGTTGCCTCAAGCGACCAAGGTTGCGTCGGTTGAAGTGGAACACCAGCCGCGGCATGTGAGCCAGGTCGGCTTCGTTGCGTTCTTCGTTCAGCAATTCGCGTTGCTCGAAGGCGCCGTCGCTGAGGATGTCCGTGAACTGCTCGTTGATGTCGGCCAGCAGCCGCGGATGCAGCGGTTCGAGCAAGCGGAACACCAACTGATGGCGGACGTATCGCATGCTGTGATAGACGCGAAAGAATTGGAGCACTTCGTCGACCGCCTCTTGGCACGAGTCGGTGACTTTGTAGAGCGACAGATCCTCGGGCGAGATCATGCCGCCGGCCAGCAGATGGTTTTCAATGAACTGCTGCAACGAACGCCAGTAGTAGCCGCCTGGCGCGTCGAGCAGCACGAGCGGGACCATATCGCGTTTGCCCGTTTGCAGCAGCGTCAGCACTTCCATCGCTTCGTCCAACGTCCCGAACCCGCCCGGCAGGCAGACGACGGCGTCGCACTCCTTCACGAACATCAGCTTGCGCGTGAAAAAGTATTTCATGTAAACCAGCTTCGGATCGTTGGCGATGATTGGATTCGAAGACTGCTCGAACGGCAACATGATATTCAGCCCCATCGAGCTTTCGCGTCCCGCGCCGCGATGCCCGGCTTCCATGATCCCGCTGGCAGCGCCGGTGACGACCAGCCACTCCTTGGCCGCCATCTCACGACCAAATTCAACCGCTTGCTGGTAAGCCGGTTGGTCGGGCAACGTGCGGGCCGAGCCGAACACCGTGACTTTGCGGCGGCGGCGAAACGGCGAGAAGACTCGAAAGGCGTATCGCAGCTCGCGCAACGTGCGGCTGAGCAGCTTCAAGTCGCCGCGCGTGGCGCCGTCTCGAGCCAGCTTGTCCGCCGACTCTTTGATTTGGGAAACGAGTTCGTCGATGTGCCGCTGGCGTTCGGAATCGGACTCGAACAGTGCTTCCTCGGCGGCGATTGACGTTTCTTCAGCCAACGGTTTCGACGACTCGTGGCTCATGCGAATGCTCCTATCTCGTGGCAAATCGTAACGCGGATTTTGGCCAGGGAAGTGTATCGAGCTAGGCGATTGAAGTCACACGGACGATGCCGCCGACGCGCATGAAAAAAGCCCGAGCGAGCGGGCTTGACCATTCCAACGACGCCGTGGCGTTCAAGCCGTGGGGCGATAATGTTCATAAGCGTGCAGCACTTCGTAGAGATCGGCCGAGATCGTGATCTCTTCGTTTTCAAAGTCCGTCAACCAAGCTCGGCGGTTGCGCACCGCGTCGGTAAACAGCGGCAGAACCTCGGCCAGCGGCACTTTCACCGTTTCGACGGTGGTCGCCGAGTGACGCGAGGGCCGATGATCGTCGGGCCAAAATACACGCAGATGCGAATCCGGCATGAGGGGCTCCTTGCTTCGTCTTACTAGGGCAGCACTGGTGAGCCGGTATCGGATCGCGCGGTTGGCTAACTTGAAACAAACCGTCCGATTGTGTCGATTTTGCGAATCATTCATCTCGCGCCGGTAAACTGCGTAAGGCGGGTCGGGCAAGACTTGCTCCTGAACGCGACGATGCTTGACAAGCGCAGACATAGTTCCTAGATTTCCGACCAGCTTAAGCCTCTGTTTACCAGCCATTTGAATATCGCGCGCCCACGAATCCCTGGGACCGGCACCAAGCCAACGCGCCCTCTTGGCGACACATTTCCATCCCGGCGGTCGCTCGAACTTAGCACCCATTCACGCCACGCGAACGACCAAGACCTTTAGCAGCATGCTTTATGGGAACTTCTGTCTCGATTGATCTTGGCCGCGTCGCTCACGATTTGCATCTGCCTCTGGACAAGGTTCAACGCACGGTCGAGTTGCTGGATGACGGCAACACGGTTCCGTTTATCACGCGGTACCGCAAGGACGCGACCGGCGGCTTGGACGAGGAACAGATTCGACTGATTCAAGACGCCGTCGGAAAAGCCCGCGCGCTGGCCGAACGTAAGCAGACGATCCTCAAGTCGATTGAGTCGCAAGGCAAACTCACGGCGGAATTGGCTCAGCGGATCCAGCAGGCGCCGTCGACCAAGCAGCTTGAAGACTTGTACCTGCCGTATAAGCCGAAGAAACAATCGCTGGCCACCCAGGCGCGCGAGCGCGGCTTGGAGCCGCTGGCCCGCGAGATTTTGGATGCCGACGCGAAGGCCGCCGATCTGAATGCCCGAGCCGCGGACTTCGTCAATCCCGATCGCGACGTGAACAACGTGGCGGAAGTGTTGATGGGCGTCGGCCATTTGATTGCCGAACGCTACAGCGAGCGAGCCGACGTGCGCGGCAAGTTGCGTCGGATCATGCGCAGCTCGGGGCAACTGGTTTCGATTCGCGTCGAACCGAGCGACGAGGATGACGCGACGGACATCGACCTGGATGAGTCGGCCGTTGATGTAGCCGAGACGGAGCTGGACGAGGATGATGCTGGCGACGACGCGTCTTCGTCGGAGGTCGCAGCGGACGAACAAGGTTCCGACGAACACGGCACAGACGAACACGGCACAGACGAACACGGCACAGACGAACACGACGCGGACGAACCGAGCGAGGAAAAACAACCTGCGGAAGCAGCCGAACATACGACCGAACCGACCGACAGTTCAGGAGAGCCGTCGGCCGAGGCAGCAGAGCCAACCGACGGTGCGTCGGAGTCGAACGCTGGAGAGTCCGTCGTAAGCGAGACGGAAGCAAAAGAATCTGGCGCGGAGCCCTCCGCCGGCGAGACGACGGTTTCGGCTTCGCTTGCCGCTGAATCGGCTGACGCGATTCCCGCGTTCGGTGAAAGCTCGGGCTCGTTGACCGGCCCGGTCGTCAAGCCAGCGAAGCCTCCCAAGCTGTCAAAGCAGGCTCGGGCCAAAGCGGCCAAGGCGGCGGCGCGAGCGGCCAAGAAGCTGCGTAAGCGTCAGAAGCTGGAAGCTTCGTTCAAGGACTATTTCAACTTCCGTGAATCAATCGCCAAGATTCCGCCGCATCGCGTGCTGGCCATTAATCGCGGCGAGCGAGTCAAGATTCTGCGGGTCAAAATCGAGTTCGATACCGAGCAGATGTTGGCAGCCGCGACGGAGATGCTGATTCCGGCCGAACAGCCTCATGCCGATTTCTTGCGGGGCTGTTTGCGCGACGCGCTGTTTCGGTTGATCGTGCCTAGCCTGGAACGCGAAGCTCGACGGGAACTGACCGACGCCGCCGAGACCCATGCGGTCGAAGTGTTTGCTCGCAACCTTCGCAAGCTGTTGCTGCAGCCGCCGGTGCGCGGCCGCCGCGTATTGGCGATGGATCCCGGTTTTCGCAGCGGCGTCAAGATCGTGACGCTGAACGAATTCGGCAACGTGCTGGCCCATGCCTTGATCCACGTGATCGGCAACGACGAACGGGTGGCCGAGGGCCGAGCGAAGTTGATTGAGTTCATTCGCACCGACGAGATTGATGTGGTGGCGATTGGCAACGGCACTGGCTGCCGCGAAACAGAGTTGATGGTCGCGGATGTAATCGCCAACGAGTTGGCCGATCGCGAGTTGGCGTATGTGATCGTGAACGAAGCCGGCGCCAGCGTCTACTCGACTAGCGAATTGGGCCGCGAGGAATTGCCCGACTTCGACGCCACGCAACGCGGCGCTATTTCAATCGGCCGACGGTTGCTCGACCCGCTGTCGGAATTGGTCAAGATCACGCCGGCGAACATTGGCGTGGGACTGTACCAACACGATGTGAAAGCCAAGCATTTGCAAGATTCGCTCGACGCGGTTGTCGAGTCCTGCGTGAATTACGTCGGCGTGGATGTGAATTCGGCCAGCCCGGCGCTGCTGGGTTATGTCTCGGGTCTGAACCAACTGACGGCTCGGCGGCTGTACCAGTATCGCCGCGAACACGGGCCGTTCCGCAGTCGTGAACAACTGAAGGAAGTGCCCGGAATCGGCGACGCCACGTTCGTGCAGTCGGCGGGCTTTTTGAAGATCGTGGACGGCAACAATCCGCTGGACGCCACACCGATTCACCCCGAAAGTTACGAAGTCGCTCAGAGCGTGCTCGAGCGTTTGGGCAGCAACGTCGATCAGCTTCGCCGCCGAATTGTGCGGCATCAACCGCCGAAAACGATCGAACGCCAGCCGGCCGCCGCGCCCGAATCGCCCGTTGCTGGAGAGCTACCCGAAAATGAAGTAGCCGCCGAGACGACCGCCGATGGCGAGACGCCCACGAGCCTCGAAGCGCCGGCCGAGTCCGCATCCGCACCGCCGGTTGAAGCTCAAACCGTTGAAGCTCAAACTGCCGAAACTGTGGCTACTGAATCCGCGGCTACTGAAACCGCGGCAACTGAATCCGAGACCGCGGAAGCCGGCGATATTGAAGCCGACAATGTTGAAGCTCAAACGGATCAGACGGCGAGCGCCGCCATGCTCCCTGGCATTGAAGAACCCGCGGCCGCCGAGCCCCAAGTAGAACGTCCGGCGAATGAAGTCGTGGATTCCGAGCAGTTGGCTGCACGCGTCGCCGCGGTGAATCGCGATCAGCTTGCCGAGGAAATGAACGTGGGCAAGCTGCTGTTGAGCGATATCCTGAGCTCACTGCTTCGCCCCAGTCGCGACCCGCGCGAGGATTTTCCGCCCCCCGTGTTCCGCCGGGAAGTCATGAAGCTGGAGGATCTGGAGCCCGGCATGGAACTGTCCGGCTCGATTCTGAACGTCGTCGATTTCGGTGCGTTCATCGACATCGGCTTGTCGGAACCCGGATTGGTTCACATCAGCCGACTGGCCGATCGCTTCGTTCGCGATCCACATGAAGTTGTCGCGGTGGGTGACGTGCTGAAAGTTTGGGTCATGGAAGTGGACAAGCAGCGGCGACGCGTGTCGTTAACTGCCATCGCTCCCGGCTCGGAAAAGCCGCGCCAGCCTCGTGGCCCCGCTCGTCCGGCGACCGGCGAGCCGCGTCGTAAGAAGCCGGCACGTGAACAACGTCCCAGACCAGCGCAAGGACACGGCAAACCAACTCGCTCGCAACGTCCGCCAAAATCGAAGGTCGTCAAGCCGCGCGTGCCGGCGCCACCGATCACGCAAGACATGGTCGAGGGCAAGGAACCAATGCGGTCCTTTTCTGACTTGCTACAATTTTACAGCAAGAAACAGGAACCCGACGATAAGCCGCCGAAGAAGTCCTAAGCCGCGGCCGAACCCGATCGCTTGTGCAGCGAACTAGTAGAACCATTATGAGTGATTTTGAGCAACGACTTCAGAAAGCCATTGAACGTGGGCAACAGCGCGGCGAACGCAAGGCCGAAGAAGCGCGACGCCAGCAGCTCAATGAGGAAGAACTGAAGCGACTCCATTCCCAGCATCGCTTGGCGCTATCCGAACACATCGAGCAGGCGACGAAGCTGCTGCCCAACCATTTTCCGGGCTTTCGCCTGGAAACCATTTTTGGCGAGAAAGGTTGGGGGGCGGCCGTCAGCCGGGACGATCTGCGAATCACGAACGGCCGCCGCGACAACGATTACAGCCGCTTGGAACTGACGATTCGACCGCCCAATTCCTATCACGTGGTGGATTTGGCTGGCAAAGCCACAATTCGCAACAAAGAGGTTTTCAATCGCAACCATTTCGAGAAAATCGAGAACGTGGATCCCGACACATTCAAACACTTAATTGATGTGTGGGTATTGGAGTTCGCGGAGCTCTACTCCGCGGCTCAATAAGGTTGCGATCTTCGCCACCAACTTCGGTTTGAGACCGGAGGGCTTATGTCAAAGCAGCCCGACGACTCGGCGGAACTTGGCGACTTAATCATCACGCCGACAGAACCACTCAAGCGTCGGCCTTCAGCTCGTGACCCGCAATCCACGACGCCTCCGCGCTTCGGCATCATTCACTTGTTGCTGCTGACAACAAGCGCCGCCGTCACCGTTTGGAGCATGCCTAAACTGGCGTCGCTGCCCGATTCGCTCGACCAAGTCAAGCATCTCATTCTCATAGACGGGCTTTTCCTAGGAATCATTCCGTCCGCGCTGAGCCTGTTCGGCACAACGTTGGGGTTATTCCTTGGCTCGGTATTCCTGCTTCGCGAGACGCGGCGCGAGCAATGGCCGATCGAACCGGGCGCGTGGTTAGGTTTGGCCGCCTGCTTCGCCATCCTCCCGCGAATCATTTATATCGGCACGTCTTCCGCTTGGCATCTAGCCTTCGCTCAGGCAAGTGGTTCCGTAATCGCCGGCGTCCTATTAATGTCCGTGGCTCTCGCGACGCGCATGCCTTGGAATTGGAAGTTAACCTTTCTCATTTTGCCACAGGTGCTCACGATACCAGCGTTAGGCATATTACTAAGAAGCGAGACGCTCGCTCTAAGCCTGTTGGCATTCGTTCCGATAGCGGCCTTCAGCATCCCACTCGCCGCAGCGACAGCCGACCTCTTTCGAGTCCGACATACGTGGATGCATCGGATGGGCCTCGCGGCATGGCTCGGTGTTATGGCCGCGAGGTCAATCCTTCTTCTATCGCTGCTTTAGCAAAACACACCCGTGACATTGCCACACCGCACTGCCAGAACGAAAACATCGAATCCGCGGATCACGAACGGCGACACGGCTAACTTCTATTCATAGGCAATCAAACTAAAGCACTCGATCGGAGCAATCCGCTTGGCGCCGCCCAACGGAATCAAGTCGATCAGAAACGCACAGCCGACAACTTCCGCTCCCGTGTTTTCCAACAGTTTGCAGCAAGCTTCCACCGTGCCGCCAGTAGCCAGCAGATCGTCGACCACCAACACTCGCTGCCCTTGCGTCACCCCGTCGATATGCATCTCCAACGTGTCCGTGCCGTATTCCAACTCATAATGGAACGCGTGCGTATCGAACGGCAACTTGCCCGGCTTGCGAATGGGGACGAAGCCGGCGTTCAATTCCAGCGCCAGCGGCGCGGCGAAAATGAACCCGCGGGCTTCGGCCGCCACCACCACATCGACGCGCGATTCGCGAAAACGATCGGCCATGCGACGCACGGCTTCGCGAAAAGCCTCCGGCGACGCCAACAACGGAGTGATGTCGCGAAACAGAATCCCGGGCTTGGGAAAGTCGGGGATGTCTCGGATGAATTTGCGGAGGTCGAGTTCGACGCCGTTCATGGGCAATCCTGTTCTTGGGCGTGGCGAGCCACTTCGGGGTCAATGGAAAGCTCGCATGGTACGAATCCGCGCCGGAACCGAAAAGCCGTGGGCATTCCCACACCGCAAACCCGCCTGATTCAATGGGCGGGCATCTGCTAAAGTGGCCCGATATCGAAGGATGTAACGGTAACGCGGTTTCAGAAAGGACGAACCATGCCTGGCTTTTCCACCCAAGTGCCCCACAATCTGGGACGCGAGTCGGCGACCGAGCGACTCAAAGGATTCGTGCAGATCATTCAGCAGCGTTACCAAGACCAGGTGAAGGATCTGCAAGGCGAGTGGAACGACAATGTGCTGGACGTTTCCTTCTCGACCTACGGATTCAAAATCAAAGCCAACGTCGTGGTCGAGGACGATTCGGTCAAACTCAATGGCGAGCTGCCATTCACCGCGATGGCCTTCCGCGGCAAGATCGAACAGTCGATCAAAGGCGAGTTGGAAAAGGCGCTGGCTTAACGCCCTGGGCCGCATTTTTCTCGCTGCTTGACCGCTTTGGTTAAACTTGCAGCAGTACCGACTGCTCGCCGAGCCGCCGTCGCGGTCTCTTCGCTTCATGCGCCTGGCGCGACGGTACACTCCCCTGCCCTGTTGCTCACGCCGAATACGCCGCGAGGTAAACCGATGCGCCGCACCTTGGTTCTGCTTGGATACGCCACGCTATCGACCGCTCTGTTCGCGCCGGTTGGTCTCGCCGCTCCAGGGCCGGGGCAGCTTTCGCCGGGAATTCGTTCCGACACCGACGCCGTCGATATGCTCGAACCGTTGCGGCCCAAAGCCGAACGGACCGAGGAAGATCAAGACCGGCTGACGTCCGCGACCCTGTATGCCTACGGCCGAGTGCTGCTGCAACGCGGCGAAGATCAACTGGCGCTGCGAAATCTGCAACGAGCGTGGCGGTACAACCCCGAGGCGACCGCGATTGTCGCGGACATCGTGCCCCTAGCCTTGAAGCTGAACCGCCGCCCCGAAGCCGCTCGCTACGCGCTGCTCGCCGGCGACGCATTGCCCGAAGACAACCGTCTGTTGATGGGCTTGGCCGCGGCGGCATCCGACAACGGCAATTGGACCGAGGCTTTGCGGCTATACGAACGGGCTTTGAAAGCCGACAGCAAGGAACAGCCAGGCGTGGCGACCGTGCTGATCTGGCTAGAAACCGGGCGACTCTATTTCCTCAACGAACAATACGACGAGTCGGCCCGTGCTTTCGCCAAGGCCCGCGAAGCGATCGAAGACACGGACAAGCTGGTGTTGCCCGAGCAAGTTCGCAAACGGCTGCTGGGCGACGCCGAGCGAACGTACTTGGTGATGGGCGAAAGCTTTCTGAAAGCCAAACGTTGGGAAGACGCCGAGTCCGCGTATTCGAAAGCGTTCGCCGAAGACGACAAACGCCCGCTGTTGGAAATGCAGCTCGCCCGCATCGCCGAACAACGTGGCCAATTGGACGAAGCCCGGCAGCATCTGGAAGCCTACTTTGCCAGCAAGTCGACGGACGCGGGAACCGACCCGTATGAGTTGCTGGCCGACATCATGGATCGAGCCGACAATGCTCCTTCGCAAGACAACGACTCAAGTAACGGCGCAGACAAAGACACCGCAAATCCGCCGC